>NZ_KV804192.1:71129-84874 GCF_001811305.1 Streptococcus sp. HMSC056C01 | reverse complement strand
CCTAGTTTGCTCTTTGATTTTCATTGAGTATTAGCTTTCATACTAGATAATTTTTCTAGCTATTGTAACAAAAAAGTCACCCGAAGGCAACTTTTATTCTGTATTTGCTTATTGCTTTATAAACGATTAAAAGTCTATTCTGGACTAAAAGCAGCTGCTTCTTGCATTTGATAGTATTTGCCTTTTCTAGCCATGAGTTCCTGATGATTGCCATACTCGACAATATCTCCATCCACCAAGACAAGAATCAAATCAGCATCTTGAATGGTAGACAAACGATGGGCGATGATGAAGCTTGTCCGCCCCTTCATGAGTTTGGCAAAGGCATCCTGAACCAAGACCTCTGTCCGGGTATCGATGGATGAAGTCGCCTCATCTAAGATAAGAATCTTAGGAATGGCTAGAAAGACACGGGCAATAGTTAAAAGCTGAGCCTGACCAACAGACAAGGATTCACCTGCATTTTCAAGCTTAGTATCATAACCCTGTGGCAACTGCTGGATAAAGAAGTCCGCATTAGCCGCTTTGGCTGCCGCAATGATCTGCTCTCGACTTGCTCCAGGATTTCCAAAAGCAATATTGTCATGAATGCTTCCTTGCTTGAGCCAAGTTTCTTGAAGCACCATACCAAACTGCTGTCGAAGAGAAGCTCGGGTATAGTCATAAATCGAATGACCATCCAATAAAATATCTCCAGAGTTAATCGGGTAAAAACGCATGAGGAGATTGATAAGGGTGGACTTCCCTGCACCCGTTGGCCCAACGATGGCAACCTTGCTACCAGCCGGAATATCAATAGACAAGTCCTTAATCAAGATTTTTTCTGGAGTATAGCCAAAGGAGACATGTTTAAAGGAAATAGCTCCCTTGACTTGGTCGCTGTTCAATTCTTTAAGACCAGTTTCTGTAATCTCAGGGCTTTCTAAAACTGCATAAACACGTTCTGCACAAGCCAATGCACTTTGCAACTCAGCTAAGACCGATGAAATATCGTTAAAGGGCTTGGTATACTGCTGTACATAGTTCAAAAAAGTCACTAAACGTCCAACTGTCAAAGTGGAACCTGCCATGATGCGGAAGGCCCCTACTCCAGCTAGCAGGGCATAAATGAGGGCATTGACAAAACGGGTCGAAGGATTGACTGTCGAAGAATAAAAGATAGCTGACTGAGAATAACCTGCGTAGTTATCATTTGCCTCATGAAGTCTCTCGATAAATTCTTCCTGGGCATTAAAAGACTGGATAATCGTTTGTTGAGTGAGTGATTCCTCGATTAGCTGGGTTTGAGCACCCCTAGACTCTGTCTGCTTCTGAAAGAGATGGTAGGATCTCTTGGCGATAAAGCGTGAAATGACCATAGACAGAGGTGTTAAGAGCAGAACTAATAAAGTCATCAAAAGATGAATTTGAAGCATAGCAAGGATGCTGACCAGAATCATCAGAACTCCGATGAAAAATTGGTTAAAAATCATATTCAATCCCGCTGCCAACTGTTCAATATCTGTCGTTACACGGCTGACCATTTCTCCACTCCCCTGTCTATCTACAAGGGCAATCGGGAGACGATGGAGTTTTTGAATGATTTTTTCACGTAAATCTCTGGTATAGGAGAAAATAAGACGGTTATAGAGGAGAGGATTGGCCCATTGTACCAGTGTATTTCCTATCACCACCAATATCATCTGGAGGAAAATCTGCCAAAACACCTGAGATGAGCCCGTCACTAAGACTTGGTCAATTACTTGTCCAATCAAGATTGGCAGATAGATTGATAGGGCCACTTGAGCAATGGTTCCTAAGAAAGCTAGGAAAAGAAGGACGGGATGACTTGCTAAATCTTTTGCCAAACGTTTGAGGGTTTGACTTGCATGTTTACCTTTCATTCTAGTCCTCCTTTCCATGTTGGGATGCATTGATTTCACGATAGACTTGACTAGATTTCATCAATTCCTCATGATTTCCAAGCGCTAATTGCTGACCTTTCTCCAAAAGGAGAATCTGGTCTGCAATCTTCAAGGTCGAAATCCGTTGGGAAATCAAGATTAAGCTAGTATCTGGCAAGTTCTCCTGAATGGCCTTTAGAAGATTGGACTCGGTGATGGTATCAAGGGCTGACGTCGCATCATCGAGGATGAGAAAAGGAGCTCGACGCAAGACTGCACGAGCAATCGACAAGCGTTGTTTTTGCCCACCTGAGAAATTACGACCGCCTGCTTGAACCTCTGCGTCCAGCTGACCTTCCTTATCGCTGACAAAGTCCTTGGCCTGAGCAATTTCTAAAGCCTGCCAGAGTTCTTGGTCCGAGACAGGTTTTTCCATACCTAAAGTCAAGTTGGAACGGATGGTTCCCTTAAAGAGTTCAACTTTTTGAGGGACATAGGCCATCCAAGAACGCCATTCAGAAAGATCGCGAGGACTACGTCCATCTCGATAAAGGGATATGCTTCCCTTATCTGCCGGATAGAGGCCAAGTAGGACCTGCACTAAGGTTGACTTACCAGAACCAGTTCCCCCTATAATCCCAAGAATCTGCCCTTGTTGCATATCAAAAGAAAGATTTCTCAAGGATGGTTGGGCAGCATCTGGGTAAGTAAAGCTCAAGTGATGAACATGTAAAACTTGATTCCGAGACACTTTCCCCACCTGAATCTCAGAATGAATATCTTCAGGTTCTTCAGCGAAGACTTCCTCAATCCGCTTAGCTGATATATAGGACTGGTTGAGTGAATTAATCAGCATGGCTAGTTTAATCAACTCTACCAAGATCTGTAAGAGATAGTTGATTAGGGCAATCAAGGCACCCTGACTGAGCCAGCCTCCTTGGATAGAAAGATAACCATTCCAGATAATCACCAGCAAAGTTCCGTTGACGATCAAATAGGTCAAGGGGGTCAAGAGACTAGACCAGTATCCTGTTTTCATTTGGATAGCCATATAGACTTGGTTTAGTACTTGGAAATTTTCAATTTCTCGTTTTTCTTGGCCAAAAGCACGAATCACACGCATACCTTGTATCTGTTGGCGTGTTTCCTGAACCAGCTGGTCTGTTTTCTTTCTCAAAATGCTATAAAGAGGATTGACCAAGCGCGATAACACGACAATGACAAAGGTCAAAATGACAACCATGACCAAAAACCAGAAGGTCAATTCAGGCGAGAGACGATATGCCATAAAAATGGCACCGAAAACAATAATAGGAGCCCTTAAAAATAGGCGTAAAAATTGATTGATTCCCGTTTGAATCTGGTAGGTATCTGAAGTCAAACGCGTCACCAAACTCGAAGTCGTCAAACGGTCTCGACTATCCTTTGGCAAGGAGAGAATATGACGATAGAGGTCATTGGTCAACTCCTTGGTGAAGCCGACTGCTGCCTTAGCTGAGTAAAATTGGGCAACCAAAGCCACCAAAACACCGATAACTGCAAACAAAAAGAGGAGGCCCATTTGCATCCACAGATGACCCTGATCTTTTTGAGGGATGGATTGGTCAACAATCCCAGCTATAATCATAGGAACTAATAGTTCAAAAACAGCTTCTAGCAATTTAAACAGAGGTGATAGGAAAGATTCCTTAATGTAAGGTTTAAAGTAAGAAAGTAAGTGTTTCATAAGTCCCTTCTATTTTCAAAATGAAGAAGGTGGAAAAACCACCGTCTTTTTTACTTGTTCAAATATGGAAGTAAGTAGCCATAGCCAGCCTCTTCCATTTCATCCTTAGCGATGAATCGTAGAGAGGCAGAATTGATACAATAGCGTAAACCACCTAGCTCCTGAGGTCCATCAGTAAAGACATGTCCCAAGTGAGCATTGCCAGAACGTGAACGGACTTCGATTCGCTCCATACCATGACTTAAGTCTTGGTAGTAATGGATGAGCTCTTTAGAAATTGGTTTACTAAAACTTGGCCAACCGCAGCCTGATGCAAACTTATCCTTGGCAAAGAATAGGGGCTCTCCTGTCGTGATATCGACATAAATTCCTTCCTCAAAGGTTTGATCATAGGCATTGCTAAAGGGAGCTTCCGTCGCAGCTTCTTGCGTAACTCGGTAAGACTCTTCTGACAAATTTTCTCGTAACGTTGCCTGACTAGGCTTTTCATAGTTGGCGGCATCTATCAGTGGTTTTTCAGCATCCCTCACATCAATGTGGCAATAACCACCAGGATTTTTCTTGAGGTAGTCTTGGTGATAGTCCTCAGCCAGGATATAGTGACGGAGTTTCTCCACTTCTACCGCTATCTTGCGACCGAGCATGCGCTCCTGCTCTTGGACAAGGGCATAGATAGTCGGTAAATCCTCTTCATCTTGATAATAAATCCCTGTACGATATTGACGGCCACGGTCATTTCCTTGTTGATTGACAGACAATGGATCAATGACTCGGAAATAATAAAGCAAAATCTCACGGAGCGAGACTGCCTTTTCATCATAAATAACTTGAACAGTCTCTGCATGATCTGTTTCTTTGATTAATTGATAATTGGTGGTTTCAACTTGACCATTAGCGTAACCAACACTTGTTTGCAGCACTCCAGAAATTCTGGAAAAATATTCTTCCAAGCCCCAAAAACAACCACCTGCTAAATATATTTCTGCCATCTCATACCTCCTTGACCATCTATTGGTCAGCAAATACGGGAAAAATCCCAGATTTCTCGTTTCATTTTCAAAAAAAGGATAGGAAGCCCTCTAATAGAGAGTTTCCCCATCCTATCGCTATATTTATTTTTCTTCGACGCGCACGCCTTCTGTGTCTACTTGCAAATCATGAAGCTTGCCTTTGAACGGTTGTTTTTCAAGCTCTGCCTTAATCTTCGGCATCTTATCAGGATCAGCTAGAACCATGACAGTAGGCCCAGCGCCAGACAAGTAGGTCGCATAAGCACCGTTTCTCTTGGCAACTTTTTTAATTGTCGCAAATTCTCGCACCAAATCTTGACGATAACGCTCGTGGAAAAGGTCACTCTCGATAGCTTGACCAGCTTTGACCATATCTCCTGTCAATAGAGCTGCGATAGCCACATTGGCAATTGAACTTGCTGCAACAGCTTCCTTGTATGATAATTTCTTAGGTAAGACACCACGACTATCGCGAGTTCGCAATTCATAGTTTGGAATATAAGCTAGAAAAGCACACTCTGGGAAGGGTGCTACCACTGCTGAAACCTGACCTTCAACAGAGCTGGCAATGACCAGATTTCCATAGATAGCAGGTGCAACATTATCAGGATGTCCTTCAATCTTAGTCGCCAATTGCAATTTGTCGTGATCGCTTAATTTAAGATTTCCTAATTGATTTGCCAGTTCAATCCCTGCAACGATGACAGAGCTCGATGAACCAAGTCCACGCGCAAGTGGAATATCACTAATCATTTTCAAACGTCGTGGTTGTAGGTCTGGAACAATTTGTAGAGCAATTTTCAGCAAAAGATTACGTTCATCACGCGGAATCCATTTGCCTAATTGGTGCTCAATCATCCATTCTTCGCGTTCCTCACAAACCTGAATTTCTAGATATTTAGTTACAGCTACACCAACCGAGTCAAAACCAGGACCCACATTGGCACTTGTAGCAGGTACAATAATCTTCATCTTAGTCTCCTAAAACCTTGAAGGTGTTGAGAAGTTCAAATTCAGCTACACCCTTCAAAGCTGCTGTAATATTTCCAAGTTGCGCCTTGTTGATCTTATGGCTGATGATAACAACACGAGCCTTGCCTTCTTGCTTGCCATCTTGTAGGATTTGCTTGAAGGAAATATCTTCTGCATTAAAGAGCTCAGCCAATTTCAAGACTTGACCTTTTGAATCTGGTGCCAAGATTGAGAAATAGTAGTTGGCTTTGACATCTTCTGGCTGAGCCAAAACAAGGTCACGATGGTATTCATTAAAGGCTTTTCCAATGGTACCGTCATTCAAACGACGAACGATACGAACGATATCAGCTACGACACTCGTCGCAGTTGGTTTTTGTCCGGCACCCGGTCCGTAGTACATAGATTCACCGATACCAATAGACTCCACAAAGACTGCATTCATGACACCATTGACACTTGCAAGTGGGTGAGCCTTAGGAAGGAAGGTTGGTGTAACCTCGGCAGCGATTCCAGATGGTGTTTCTTCGATAGAACCTACTAATTTAACCACATACCCAAGATCTTGGGCAACTGCCACATCCTCTGGAGTGATGTTGCGGATTCCTTGATGGGCCACATCTTCAAATTTTACATTCATCCCAAATGCAAACTGGCTAAGGATGACCATCTTGTAGGCTGCATCAATCCCATCAACGTCATTTGTAGGATCACTTTCAGCAAAGCCAAGTCGTTGGGCTTCAGCGAGGGCATCTGCATAAGACCAACCTTCTTCTACCATTTTGGTCATCATGAAGTTTGATGTGCCATTGACGACACCAAGAACACGTGTGATTTTGTCTGATGCTAGTGAGTTAACCAAGGTACGAAGGATTGGAATTCCTCCCGCAACAGCTGCTTCATAGTAAAGAGCAACATTATGAGCTTTAGCAATCTCAAGCAATTCTGCACCATGAACAGCCAAAAGGTCCTTGTTGGCTGTCACGACATGCTTCCCTGCTTCTAAGGCACGAGTGATAAATGTTTTTGCAGGTTCGATACGTCCCATCAACTCAACAACAATCGTGATGTCTTTGTCTGACAAGATTTCATCGATATTTGTTACAAAATTAAAATCATTTCCTGCCTCAAGCAAGCGTGCTTTCTCTTCATCGTCTTTGACCAAAACCTTGGCTACTTCAATTTCTGAATGTGCTGCTTGAACAATTTTTTCTCCATTTTCCTTTAGTAAGAATGGCACACCACTGGCTACTGTACCAAATCCAAGTAAAGCAATCTTAACTGACATATTTGTCTCCTCGAAATTTTCTAATAGTCCTATTATACCAAAATTGTGAGAAAATTCCTACCATTCTGAACTAAAAATAGGAGCGTCAAATCATAAAAAAGCCTGCCCTGATACAACCTAGGGCAGACTCTATTTTCAATCTATTTCACAAAAGCCAATTCCTTGCCAGTAGACAGGTCTTCTCGATAGTGGAAACCTGCAAAGCTGAGCTTTTTGATTTCTTCTACCGAAGTCATCTGATTTTCCATCAAGGCTGTTAAAAAGGCTCCTCGGGCTTTTTTAGAAATGGTTGAGTGGATTTTAAGCTTTCCATCTCTTTCTTCCATAAACTTGAAGGTCACCATTTTCTCACGAATTTCTTTAGGAAAGACATTTTCAAACTCCGAAGACAAGAGAGAAAAGATGAACTCCTGGTCTTTCATCGACTCCTCATAGGCTACCTGCCAGTGACTTTTCAGACTTTTTCCAGCGACTTTTAGTTTCATCAAAAAGTCCAGTCTGTGAGGTGCAATTGGCTCAAAGGCTGGGATTACACCATAGAGAGCTGACGTTATCATGAGGTGTTCCTCAAGATAGGCTTGCTCCGCCTTGGTTAGTTTGTCCCGTTTGATGTTGCGATACATGAGTCCATCAAAGAGGTGCAAGGCTGGATAGTTTGTCGCAGTCCCATTTTTCAAGACCTGGATATGGTCATACTCCTCTTGCGTTTTTTCGGTAGATATTTTGTAAAAATTCTCCAGTTCTTGGGCAGAATATCTTGCCAATTCATCCAGCACTGCCTGACTTTCAGGACGCAATGGTTTTGCCTCTAAACTTGGGATTTCGGTGTTCATTTCTTTTGCAGTTGGGATTAGAATTTTCATAGTCTTAGTGTAGCATATTTTTTTAGGACTACCAAGGATTTAAGCCTAAATGATTATTCCCTCTAAATGATCCAATTCATGCTGACAGATTTGAGCAGGAAAGCCTGTCAGGGTAATAGTCTGCTCTTGCCAATGGATATCCCGATAAGCCACAGTAATTTTTTTGTACCGAGTTGTTGGCCTTACACCTGCCAAAGACAAACATCCTTCCTCCGTTTCATATGGCCCTTCAAAAGACTTGAGAACGGGGTTAAACATGACCATGGGAATCATGCCGATATTAAAAATAATCACTCGCTTTTGCACCCCAATCATATTGGCGGCCAGTCCAACACAGGTTTCTCTGTTAGCCTGTAAGGTATCCTGCAAGTCCTTTGCTAGGGGTAAATCTTCCTGACTAGCAGGCTGGGATACCTGCGACAAAAACAAGATATCTGTTACAATTTTCTTTTCCAAGACTCTTTCCTCCATACGATATCGTTCTCCTTGATTATAGCACAAAATTATACTCTTCGATAATCAAATTTAAACCACGTCAGATTCGCCTTGCCGTACTCAAGTACAGCCTGCGGCTCTCTTCCTAGTTTACTCTTTGATTTTCATTGAGTATTATTTCAGTTTATCTTTATATATAAACAAAAAGCCATCCGAAGATGACTTTTCATAGTGCTTAAATAGCGTTTTTATCTTTTCCAAGCGCTCGTTGAACTGCTTTGACAATCTCAACAAGAACCACAATCATGAGTGCTCCTACAGCGACCACCATCCATTGAGTCAAGCTCAAATGAGAAACGTGGAAGAGACTGTTAAATCCAGGAACCAAAATTGTCACCACAAAGAGGACAAAGGCAACTGGGATAGACCAGTTAAAGGTCTTGTTCGTAAAGAGTCCCACTTTAAAGATAGATTGGTAAACTGACTTAACGTTAAAGGCATGGAGCAATTGGATCAAACCGAGAGTTGCAAAGGCCATTGTAAGGGCATCTGCGTGGATTTCACTTTGAACTTGATGCTCTGGGAAGAGAATTGCCCAACCATAAACACCAAGAACCAGCATGGTTTGGAAGATACCTTGATACATGATAGCTCCGAAGACACCACCATCAAAGAAGTTAGACTTACGTCCACGAGGTTTGTGGGTCATCACACCTGGCTCAGCTGGTTCAACACCAAGAGCGATGGCTGGTAGCGTATCTGTTACCAAGTTAATCCAGAGAAGATGTACTGGTTGCAATACATCCCAACCAAAGAGAGTTGCAAAGAAAATGGTGAATACTTCAGCCATATTGGCAGACAAGAGGTATTGGATTGATTTTTGGATATTTGAGAAGACCTTACGTCCTTCTTCTACCGCTACGATAATGGTTGCGAAGTTGTCATCCGCAAGGACCATATCAGAAGCTCCCTTAGAAACCTCCGTACCTGTAATCCCCATACCGATACCGATATCAGCTGTCTTAAGTGATGGTGCGTCGTTGACTCCATCACCTGTCATGGCAACAACTTTACCTTCTTTTTGCCATGCTTTCACGATACGAACCTTGTGCTCAGGTGATACACGTGCATATACAGAGTATTGCTTAAAGACTTTTTGGAATTCTTCATCAGAAAGCTCATTCAACTCAGCACCCGTGAAGACATGGTCTTCTGTATCATTTGGATCGATAATTCCAAGACGTTTAGCAATAGCTTCTGCTGTATCTTGGTGGTCACCCGTGATCATGATTGGACGGATACCAGCTTCCTTAGCGACACGAACAGCTTCTGCAGCTTCTGGACGCTCAGGATCAATCATGCCGACTAAACCAGAGAAAATGAGATCAGATTCAACAATTTCAGATTCCAAGGTTGGGATTTCATTGCTTGTCTTATAAGCCATCATCAAGACACGAAGAGCTTGTTTGGCCAATTCTTTGTTAGTTGCAAGGATAGCATTTTTATCTTCTTCTGTGATTGGACGAACTTCCCCATTGACTTCAATACGAGTCACACGCTTGAGCAATTGGTCAGGGGCGCCCTTAACAGCGATAAAGTAAGAACCGTCTGCTTCCTTATGGATGGTAGACATGAGCTTACGTTCAGAGTCAAATGGCAATTCAGCCACACGTGGCTCATTCTTCAAAACTTCACGAACGTCAAAGTTGTGGTCCAAACCAAACTGTACAAGAGCTGTCTCCGTTGGGTCACCAATCAATTTACCAGATGGGTCCACCTTTGTATCATTGGCAAAGTTCATGATACGAAGGGTATTGTTACTAGCAGCAATCTCAGCTGCTGAGCTTTGCAATTGACCGTTAGTATAGACTTTTTCAACCGTCATTTGGTTCATAGTCAAGGTACCTGTTTTATCAGATGCGATGATTTCTGTTGAACCAAGTGTTTCAACGGCTGGTAATTTACGAACAATCGAATTACGTTTAGCAAGAGTTGTAGTTCCCAAAGAGAGAACGATGGTTACAATGGCAGGGAGTCCTTCTGGAATCGCAGCAACCGCAAGGGCTACTGCAACCATCAAGCCTTCCAACGGATGTTCACCACGAACGAAGACACCAACCAAGAAAGTGATAATCGCAATCACAACGATTAAGTAAGTCAAGGCTTTAGATAATTGTTCCAAGCTTTGCTTCAATGGTGTTTCTGTCTCATCGGCATTGGCCAACATATCCGCAATCTTACCAACTTCTGTATACATACCAGTGTTGGTCACGACACCAATACCACGACCGTAAGTTACGTTTGAGTTTTGGTAACCCATATTGACACGATCACCGATACCAGCATCTGCTTCTACCACTTGAGTAATATCTTTTTCAACTGGTACAGATTCACCAGTAAGAGCAGCTTCTTCGATTTTAAGAGACGCCGCTTCAAGCAAACGCATATCCGCAGGAACTACATCTCCAGCTTCTAGCAAGACGATGTCCCCAGGCACCAATTCTTTTGAGTCAATCTCAATGACATGACCGTCACGACGAACACGAGCCATCGGGCTAGACATATTTTTTAACGCTTCAATCGCTGCTTCAGCTTGACCTTCTTGGTAAACACCAAAGGCCGCATTAAGAACAACTACGGCCAAGATAATAATGGCATCTGTTAAACCGTCCATTCCTTCTGTAATGACAGAAAGTGCCGCTGCCGCTAGCAAGATGATGATCATCAAATCCTTAAATTGATCAAGGAATTTAGCTAGTAGGCTACGTTTTTCGCCCTCTTCTAACTCATTTCGACCATAAGTCGCTAAGCGTTCTTGAGTTTGAGCAGTTGACAAACCTTCGACAGATGAGTCCAGATTCTTTAGGACTTCCTCAGAAGATTGTGTGTAAAACAAATCTTTATTTTGTTCTTTTGACAAAACAGTCTCCTCCTTTTTGGTCTCTTTTTACAAAAAAAGAGACCTGTTTTTTAAAAAAACAAGTCTCGCTGTTTAATATAGTGCCGGAAATAATTCGTAATGACGACACTATCGCGGTTAACCGCCAGCTACTCCCTTGAGTAGTTCTATTATAACAGATTTTCAAAAGTTTACAAGTGCTGGGGTGGGATTATTCGCGCTCCATTTGAATTTTCCTTACAAAACCAGTATAATGATAGAATATAAAAATTCTAGGAAGAGAGTCAGATGAATCAATCAGTTTCAAACTTGAAATTAGCTGAGCGAGGTGCTATTATTAGCATCTTGACCTACCTTTTCTTGTCAGCAGCTAAGTTAGCAGCAGGTCACCTCCTTCACTCATCCAGTTTGGTGGCGGATGGTTTCAACAACGTTTCAGATATCATCGGAAACGTTGCCCTCCTCATAGGGATTCGATTGGCCCGACAGCCAGCAGATAGAGACCATCGTTTCGGTCACTGGAAAATTGAGGACTTGGCAAGTCTTATCACCTCTATCATCATGTTATATGTTGGTTTTGATGTTCTTCGCGATACGATTCAAAAGATTATCAGTCGCGAAGAAACTGTAATTGACCCACTTGGAGCGATTTTGGGAGTGATTTCTGCAGTGATTATGTTTGGAGTCTATCTCTACAACACTCACCTCAGCAAGCAATCCAAGTCTAAGGCACTGAAAGCAGCTGCCAAGGACAACCTATCAGATGCTGTCACTTCACTCGGAACCACTATCGCCATCCTAGCCAGCAGTTTTAACTTCCCTCTCGTGGATAAATTGGTTGCCATCGTTATCACCTTCTTTATCCTCAAGACTGCCTATGATATCTTTATCGAGTCATCCTTCAGCCTTTCAGATGGTTTTGATGAGCACTTGCTCGAAGATTACCAAAAGGCTATCATGGAAATCCCTAAGATTAGCAAAGTCAAATCACAACGGGGTCGTACTTATGGAAGTAATATTTATCTAGACATTACTCTCGAGATGAATCCAGACCTCTCCGTTTTCGAAAGTCATGAAATTGCAGATCAGGTTGAATCCATGTTATCAGAACGCTTTGGTGTCTTTGACACCGATATTCATATCGAACCAGCACCGATTCCTGAGGATGAAATTCTTGATAATGTCTATAAAAAATTACTCATGAGAGAGCAACTAATTGACCAAGGAAATCAACTGGAAGAACTACTAGCTGAAGATTTCATTTATATTCGCCAAGACGGACTAGAACTAGACAAGGAAGCCTATAAGGCAGAAAAAGAATTAACCACTGCTATCAAGGAGCTTCACTTAACGTCCATTAGTCAGAAGACAAAACTCATCCGCTATCAGATAGGTGATACTATTCATACAAGTATCTGGCGCAGACATGAAACTTGGCAAAATATATTCCATCAGGAAACGAAAATTGAAAAAGACTAAAGAAAGAGGCCGGGACAAATCCCGACCTCATTTTTTATGCTTATTTTGCTACGCTCTTAGCAAGAACGAAGTTTCCAAGTGTAGCTGAACCATTACCTGCAACAGCTGGTGTTACGATATAGTCACGCACATCGGGAACTGGTAGGTAACCATTGAGCAAAGATGTGAATTTCTCACGCACACGGTCAAGCATGTGTTGTTGGGCCATAACCCCACCACCAAATACGATAACGTCTGGACGGAAGGTTACAGTTGCATTTACAGCTGCTTGAGCGATATAGTAGGCTTGAACATCCCATACAGAACTGTTGAGTTCGATGTTTTCACCACGAATCCCTGTACGAGCTTCCAAGCTTGGACCAGCCGCAAAACCTTCTAAACATCCCTTATGGAAAGGACAAACACCGTTAAATTCTTTCTCCTCATCCATTGGGTGTTTTGCTACATAGTAGTGTCCCATCTCAGGGTGTCCAACACCACCAATAAATTCACCACGTTGGATAACTCCTGCACCGATACCTGTACCGATTGTGTAGTAAACCAAGTTTTCAATACGTCCGCCAGCGTTATTACGTGCTACTACTTCGCCGTAGGCAGAGCTGTTTACGTCTGTTGTGAAGTACATTGGCACATTTAGAGCGCGACGGAGAGCACCAAGTAAGTCAACATTCGCCCAGTGAGGTTTTGGTGTAGTTGTGATAAAACCGTAAGTTTTTGAATTTTTGTCGATATCAATTGGACCAAATGAACCAATTGCAAGACCTGCAAGATTATCAAATTTTGAAAAGAACTCGATAGTTTTATCGATTGTCTCGATAGGAGTTGTTGTTGGGAATTGTGTTTTTTCTACAATGTTAAAGTTTTCATCACCGACAGCACAGACAAATTTTGTACCGCCCGCTTCCAAGCTTCCATATAATTTTGTCATGATAAACCTCTAGTTTTTATTTTCTCTATTATAGCATATTTCCAGGAGGAAAAGTTGCTCAATTTTTTAGTTTTTCCTCTGTAAATTTTACCATTCAATCAAAAACGAACAAACATAACATTTGTTCGTTTTTTGATCTATTAAATCGAAAGTAGTGTACTCAATGAAAATCAAAGAACAAACTAGGAATCGAGCTGCAGGCAGTACTTGAGTACGGCAAAGCGAGTATGACGCAGTTTGAATTTGATTTTCGAAGAGTATT
>NZ_KV804192.1:57089-71029 GCF_001811305.1 Streptococcus sp. HMSC056C01 | reverse complement strand
GACGCAGTTTGAATTTGATTTTCGAAGAGTATTAAGCTTTAACTTCGATGACTGCATCACCCTTAGCAACTGATCCAGAAGCAACTGGATTTACTGAAGCAAAGTCTGCAGTGTTTGTCACGATAACCATAGTTGTGTTATCAAGTCCTGCAGCGGCAATCTTAGCTGAGTCAAATGTCCCAAGAACATCTCCAGCTTTAACCTTTTCACCTTGGGAAACTTTTTTGTCAAATCCTTCACCGTTCATTGAAACAGTGTCGATACCAACGTGAATCAAGATTTCAGCTCCGTTTGCTGTTTTCAAACCATAAGCATGCCCTGTTGGGAAGACGATTGTCACTTCAGCATCAGCTGGTGCATAGACAACATCTTGACTAGGTTTCACAGCGATTCCTTGTCCCATAGCTCCACTTGAGAAAACTGGGTCGTTCACATCAGCAAGAGCTACAACGTCACCAACGATTGGAGTTTGGATGACACCTTCGCTAGGAGCAACAACAGTACCAGTTACCGCTTCGTCAACCAAACGTTCAGTTGTAGTTTCTGAAGCTACTTCTGCTTCATCTTCATAACCAAACATGTAAGTAAGAGCAAAACCAAGAGCAAATGATACAGCTACCATAAGAAGGTATTGTGGAAGTTGTCCGTTACCAATGTAGAGCATTGTACCTGGGATGATAGTGATACCATTACCAGTACCAGCAAGACCAAGGATAGATGCCAATCCACCACCGATAGCACCAGCGATCAATGAAAGGAAGAATGGTTTACGGAAACGCAAGTTAACCCCGAAGATAGCAGGCTCTGTAATACCAAGGAAGGCAGAAAGAGCAGCAGGGAAAGCAAGTGTTTTAAGTTTAGGATTTTTAGTTTTCACACCAACGGCTACTGTCGCAGCACCTTGAGCAGTCATGGCAGCTGTGATGATAGCGTTGAATGGGTTAGCATGGTCAGCAGCAAGCAATTGAACTTCAAGCAAGTTGAAGATGTGGTGAACACCTGATACGACGATTAATTGGTGAACTCCACCAATCAAGAAACCACCTAGTCCGAATGGCAAGTTAAGAATTGCTTTAGTTCCAATGAGAATGTAGTTTTCAACAACGTGGAAGACTGGTCCGATAATAAACAAACCAAGAATTGACATAACCAAAAGTGTTACGAATGGTGTCACCAAGAGGTCAAGAACGTCTGGAACAACTTTACGAACAGCTTTTTCAAATTTAGCTCCGACAACCCCGATGATGAAGGCTGGAAGAACTGAACCTTGCAAACCTACAACTGGGATAAATCCGAAGAACTGCATTGCAGTTACTTCACCACCAGAAGCAACAGCCCAGGCATTTGGAAGTGAGCCAGATACGAGCATCATACCAAGGACGATACCAACGGCTGGGTTACCACCGAATACACGGAAGGTTGACCAAACAACCAATCCTGGCAAGATGATAAAGGCTGTGTCAGTCAAGATTTGAGTGTAAGTTGTCACATCTTGTGGAAGTGTCATTCCGAGAGCAGTCAAGAGACCACGAACACCCATGAAGAGACCAGTCGCTACGATAACTGGAATGATTGGTACGAAGACGTCACCGAAAGTACGGATGGCACGTTGAAACCAATTTCCTTGTTTAGCAGCTTCTGCTTTCATTTCAGCTTTTGTTGAAGTTGGCAAACCAAGAGCTACGACTTCATCGTACATCTTGTTTACTGTACCAGTACCAAAGATGATTTGGTATTGACCTGAGTTAAAGAAAGCACCTTGAACTTTTTCCAAGCTCTCGATAGCATCTTTGTTAATTTTCGCTTCATCTTTAACCATAACGCGAAGACGAGTCGCACAGTGAGCTACACTATTAACGTTCTCACGTCCACCTAAGGCCTCGATGACTTTTTTTGCAATTTCTGTATTCGTCATTTGCAAAAATCTCCTTATAAAAAATTTGTAAAATGTTTGAAAGCGATTTTATCCGCCCTACGAATATTATTCTATCACGTTTAAAAAATATGTCAAGCGTTTTGCAGAAAAAATTTTGCTAATTTTTATTTTTTGATTGTTTTTGCTATTTTTTTCATCAATACAGCAATAAACACCCTATAAACTCAAGGTTTTTACTTTTAAATTTTCAAATTCTTTCATAATTTCATTATTTTTCATAAAATCCCACCTCAGTATTCTGTCAATCGTTTGACATTTTTTTCTTAATTTTATAATAAAAGACTTGCTTTTTTATAAGGAAACGTTTACTATAAAGATAGTAGAATTTATGGAGGGAATATAAATGGAATGGACAACTGAACGTCGCTACAGACGTTATGAAGATTGGACACAAGAAGAAAGAAAAGAAATCCAAGAAAAGATGGCGCAGTCACCATGGCATGTTGCCTATCACGTCGAACCCAAGCAAGGTCTTCTCAATGATCCAAACGGCTTTTCTTATTTCGATGGCAAGTGGGTTGTCTTTTATCAGAACTTCCCCTTCGGTGCAGCTCATGGTTTGAAATCTTGGGTGCAGCTTGAAAGTGATGACTTAGTTCACTTTACTGAAACTGGGGTTAAAATCTTGCCTGATACAAAACTAGATAGCCACGGTGCTTACTCAGGATCTGCTATGCAGTTTGGTGATCAATTGTTCCTTTTCTATACAGGAAATGTCCGTGATGAAAATTGGGTTCGCCACCCTTATCAGATTGGTGCCTTGATGGATAAGGACGGTAAGATTGAAAAAATTGACAAAGTTTTGATTGATCAACCTGCTGATGCTACTGACCACTTCCGCGATCCACAGATTTTCAACTTTAAAGGACAATACTACGCTATCGTTGGTGGTCAAGACTTGGAGAAAAAAGGTTTTGTCCGTCTCTACAAAGCGGTCGATAACGATTATACAAACTGGCAAGAAGTTGGTGATTTGGACTTCAACAATGACCGTACTGCCTATATGATGGAGTGCCCGAACCTCGTCTTTGTTGGAGAACAGCCTGTCCTTCTCTACTGCCCACAAGGTTTGGATAAAAAGGTTCTTGACTATGACAACATCTATCCAAATATGTATAAAATCGGTGCTTCCTTTGATCCTGAAAATGCTCGTATGGTAGATGTTTCTGAACTACACAATCTAGACTATGGTTTCGAAGCATATGCCACTCAAGCCTTCAATGCCCCTGATGGACGCGCTCTTGCTGTTAGTTGGCTTGGTTTACCAGATGTTTCTTATCCATCTGATCGCTTTGATCACCAAGGAACTTTCTCATTGGTCAAAGAATTAACTATTAAAGATGGCAAACTCTATCAGTATCCTGTATCTGCTATCAAGGAACTCCGTGCTTCAGAAGAGGAATTTTCAAATCGTTCTGAAACTAAAAACACCTACGAACTTGAACTGAACTTAGAGGCTAATAGCCAAAGTGAAATCATCCTTCTTGCTGATAAAGAAGGTAAGGGACTCTCCATCAATTTCGACCTTGTCAATGCTCAAGTTACTGTTGACCGCAGTCAAGCAGGTGAGCAATATGCTCAAGAATTTGGAACTACTCGCTCATGTTCAATTGACAACCAAGCTACTACTGTAAATATCTTCATCGATAATTCAGTCTTTGAAATTTTCATTAATAAAGGAGAAAAAGTATTTTCTGGTCGTGTCTTCCCACATGAAGATCAAAATGAAATCCTCATTAAATCTGGAAACCCAACTGGAACATACTACGAATTAGAATATGGTCGCAAAACTAACTGATGTCGCAAAATTGGCTGGCGTCAGCCCTACTACCGTTTCACGTGTCATCAATAAAAAAGGTTATCTGTCTGAAAAAACCATTCAAAAAGTCAATGAGGCCATGCGAGAGTTAGGCTATAAACCTAACAACCTTGCTCGTAGCCTCCAAGGGAAGTCAGCCAAGTTAATCGGTTTGATTTTCCCAAAAATCAGCCATGTTTTCTATGCTGAATTGATTGACAAATTGGAACACGAACTCTTCAAAAAAGGCTACAAGACAATCATCTGTAACAGTGAGCACGATTCAGAAAAAGAACGTGAATATCTTGAAATGCTAGAAGCCAACCAAGTGGACGGCATTATCTCTGGTAGCCATAACTTAGGGATTGAAGACTACAATCGCGTCACAGCACCAATCATCTCTTTTGACCGAAACCTATCGCCAGACATTCCTGTCGTTTCTTCTGATAACTATGCTGGTGGAGTCCTAGCAGCTCAAACCTTGGCTAAAACTGGAGCCAAGTCTGTCATTATGATTACAGGTAATGACAACTCTAATTCACCAACTGGACTTCGTCATGCAGGATTTGCTTCTATCTTCCCCAAAGCTCCCATTATCAATATTTCCAGTGACTTTTCACCCCTCCGCAAGGAAATGGAAATCAAAAGTATCCTGACCAAACAAAAACCAGATGCTATTTTCGCATCGGATGATTTGACTGCCATCTTGGTAATGAAGATTGCTCAGGAACTTGGTATCTCTGTTCCAGAACAACTTAAGGTTATTGGTTATGATGGAACTTATTTTATTGAGAATTTCTACCCTCACCTCACTACCATTAAACAACCCTTGGAAGAAATTGCTCGCCTGACAGTTGATTTACTACTCCAAAAAATCGAGGGGAAAGAAGTTGCCACGACTGGTTATTTCTTACCAGTTAGTCTCTTACCAGGTAAAAGTATTTAATACTCTTCGAAAATCTCTTCAAACCACGTCAGCTTCCATCTGCAACCTCAAAACAGTGTTTTGAGCAGCCTGCGGCTAGCTTCCTAGTTTGTTCTTTGATTTTCATTGAGTATAAACAAAAAAACTCAGACTAGATTCGTCTGAGTTTTTCTTATGATCTTAAATGTTTCAATAGCGTTTGCGCTTTTTCTAAATTAAAGGTTTTTTCAGCAATCAAGTTTTCTACTAGCTTAGGTACTTCTTTCTCTGTAGCACCTGCTAAAAGGGCTAACGATTTTGCTTGAAGCTTCATGTGTCCATGCTGAATCCCTGTACTGACCAAAGCCTTAAGGGCTGCAAAATTCTGAGCAAGACCAATCGAAACGATAATTTGAGCCAATTCTTTGGCAGATGGATAACCTAGCAACTCATGACTGAGTACGACTCGAGGGTTGAGACCAATCGAACCACCCTTGGTAGCAACCGGCATCGGCATGGTCATCTCTCCAATTAGCTCTTCTGTTTCCAAATCCATAGTCCAACGACTAAGACCTCGATAAGAACCATCATGGCTCGCATAGGCATGCGCTCCCGCTTCAATGGCACGCCAATCGTTTCCAGTAGCAATCAAGAGAGCATCGATTCCGTTAAAGATTCCCTTGTTGTGAGTCGCTGCTCGATAAGGGTCTGCTTGGGCAAACTGACTAGCCAATACCATTTTTTCTGCTAGTTCACGTGCTTCATCTTTTTTGCGACTCAAATAACGAAAAGCGATGCGACAAGTTGCAGTTACTAGAGAATCTGTGGCGTAGTTGGATAAGATTCCCATTAAACTTTGTCCTTGACTGAGAGTTTCTAGACTAGGTTTTAGGGCCTCAAGCATGGTATTGAGCATATTGGCGCCCATGGCTTCCTGAGTATCTACATGGAGGTAAACCACTAAAAAGTCAGCCTCACCAGAAATTTTTTCAACTGTTAGCTCTCTGGCTCCTCCACCACGTTTGACAATAGATGGATAGGCTTGATTTGCTTGTTCGAGTAGTTCTTCTCTTTGACTCAGAATGGCCTGGCAAGCTAAGTCCCTATCTGAAACCTGATAGAGGGCTACCTGACCGATCATTTGGCGCTGATGAACTTGAGCTGTAAAACCTCCAGCACGCTTGATAATTTTGCTGGCAAAACTAGCTGCAGCAACTACAGATGGTTCTTCTGTCACATAGGGAACTGTGTATTCTTGACCATTTACCAGAACTTCTGGAACGATTGAGTATGGAAGCGAGAAGGTCCCAACCACATTTTCACTCAATTGGTCCGCAACTGCTAGACTGAGATTTTCATTTTGCGCAAGACTTTCTTGGGCTTCAATAGTAGTAAGCGCCTGAGACTTAACTAGCTCTAGGCGCTCTTGAATTGATTTTTTAGCAAATCCATTCCAATTTTTTTTCATTATTTTTCAACCTTGCTGTAGCGACGTTGGTGGTCTACAATCTCAACAAGGGCATAGTCTTGCCCTTCATAACCTGACATCGTTGCAGATCCAGACCCATCTAAGTTGGCTTCCTCAAAGAAGATTCGTTCATAGTCAGCAACACTCAAAGCTTGACGTTGATCTAGCAAGTCTAAGCGATTTTTCCGCAATTGCTTTTCAAAACCTTCAACCAATTCCACACTAAAGAACTCAGATACAGCACCACTTCCATAGCTATAGAGGGCAATCTTATCTCCAGCTTTTAGGCTGTCAGAATTTTCAAGAAGAGACAAGAGACCTAAGAAGAGTGAACCTGTATAGATATTTCCAACTTTTTGGCTATAAATAATAGATTCATCAAAGTGCTTTTGAAGCAAGTCCTTCTTCTCTTGAGGCAAGGATTTGTCTAGGATTTTTTTCAATCCTTTGAGAGCTAGCTTCGGATATGGCAAGTGGAAACATACAGCTTCAAAATCCTCCAAGTTACAGTCATAACGCTTTTGGTACTCTTCCCAAGTCGTTTTTAAGCTATCAAGATATTGCTGTGTTGAGTAAACCCCATTTACAAATGGTGTTGTCGAGTAATTTGGACGCCAGAAGTCCATAATATCACGAGTCTGCGCAACGTTATCGTTGTTGAATACCATAACACGTGGGTTTTGGCTAATCAACATAGCAACACAGCCTGCACCTTGAGTTGGTTCTCCAGGAGTTTCAACACCATACCTTGCAATATCACTGGCTAGTACCAAAACTTTTGATTTTGGAGAGTTTTCTACGTGTAACTTAGCATAGTGAAGGGCCGCTGTTGCACCATAACAAGCTTCCTTGATTTCAAAACTACGAGCAAATGGTTGAATCCCAAGCAAACCGTGTACAAAGACAGCTGCAGCTTTACTCTGGTCAATCCCAGACTCTGTCGCTACGATAACCATATCAATCTCTTGCTTATCTTCTTCAGTAAGGATAGAATTTCCTGCACTAGCAGCCAAGGTAACAACATCCTCTGTTAAAGGAGCAATACTCAATTCTTTTAAAAGGAGTCCTTTACTCAATTTTTCAGGATCAGTCCCTCGAGTTTCTGCTAAATCTTGTAATTTCAAAACGTATTGACTGGTTGCAAAACCAATCTTATCAATACCGATTGTCATATTTACCTCTATTTTTATCATTCATTGTAAAAAATCGTTCACCTCTATTTTATCACAATTGAGGTCAAATGAGCGAAAAAAGACTTGATTCACCAAATCAAGTTCATTTTAAAAACCTTATCTAATTTTTAGACTAGTCCAACAAACAGAACTTTAGGGCTACAAAAAATCGAGTCTTAGCTAGCTCGATTCTTTTTGAGATAATGATACAATTTCAACAAAACTGTCCCACTGGCCATTCCAATGGAGATAACGAGGGCCAACATCATAACTAACATGGCACTAGAAATGGCATGACCGTAGTCACCTGTAACGAAGAAGGAAGTGGTTCGATAGGACAGATAACCTGGCACTAGTGGCGCCAATATTGCCAGAGCAAAAACAACTGCTGGTGTCTTATAGAGGATACTCATAATCTGGCTGACACAAGAACCAATCACAGCAGCAATAAAGGTTGCCAAAATGACGTTAGTCGGATCTTTGAGTATCAGATAGAGTAGCCAGATAGACATTCCCAAAACTCCACCAGGGATGAGCATGGAACGCTGGACATTTAAAACGATTAAAAAGGTAATAATGGCAAGCAAACTTGCCAGAGCTTGCAATAAAAATGTTGTTAGTGTCATATTAGTTCATGAGTACGAGGGCAACTGATGTTCCAGCCCCTAAGGCAAGGGTAATCAGCAAGGATTCAAACATCTTGCTCATACCAGAGTTAATGTGATTGGTCATAATATCTCGAACAGCATTAGTCAGGGCAATTCCAGGTACAAAAGGCATAACCGCACCCGCAATCACCAGATCAGCTGTCGACGGCAAACCAGAATAGCGCGCCCAAAATTGTGCAATCAAACCGAAGACAAGAGCACCTGCAAAAGCTGTCATAAAAGGAATACGAATAAACTTCTCTACATAGAGAGAGAAAGTAAAAGCAAACAAGGTCGCCACTCCTGCTCCTATTGCATCGTAGACATTCCCACCAAACATAATTGAAAAGAAAGGAGCACTGAGGGTCGCTGCAGCAGTTAGTTGAACATTGGTGTAGGGAGATGCCTTGGCATTCAATTCCTTTAGTTGGATAAAGGCTGTCTCCAAATCAAGCTGTCCTGCTACAAGCTGCCGTGAAATCTGGTTGACATCACATACCTTCTCAATATTATAAGCAGAGGAGGTCACTCGCTTCATACGAGAGATATTTGTATTTTCAATGGAGAAAAAAATGGCGGCAGGCATGGCTAAAACATTACAATCCATAATACCCTGTGAATGAGCAATCCGAATCATGGTATCTTCAACACGATAAATCTCAGATCCGTTTCGAAGCAGTATCGTTCCTGCTAGCATAATGACATCGATCACTGCATTCAGTTGTTTGACTTCGTACATGTTTTCCTCCTTCTAAAACTCCTTTTTATTTTATCATAAATTTGAAGGAAAAAAAATCTTTGTCACAAAAACTGTGACAAAGATTGAATTATGTATATGGAGTCTATTAATTTCGTTGACTTCCATTTCCATCTTGTGTAGGTGTTGTTGGATGGTTACCCTGTGTAGGGTTTGTAGGGTTTGTTGTGTCTGTTTGACCAGAATTATGTTCTGACGAAGGTTGACTAATTGATGGTGAAGTTTTTTTAGGTTTATAAATATATAGTTTAACTATCGGATTGCTTAAATCAAGTTTTTCATCCGGTGCGGGACTTTGTTTCGCAATCTCACCTTCTTTAATTCCTTCTTGTGCTATCTCCACTTCTTTAATTTCAATTCTATCTTCACTAATACCTATACTTTTAAGATTATTTTTAGCAAATTCAAGACTTGAGCCAATGTAGTTTGGCATAGTTATCGTCGTCACCTTTTTCTTCTTAGCAACAGTTAAAACGATAGAAGTTGCCTTGCTAAGATCATAAGTCGTACCTTCTGCTAAGCTCTGTTTCAAAACCACACCGGGTTCTGATTCACTGGACTCTTCTTCTTCAATCTTAATCAGATTTTCAGGAACTTTTTTCCCTTTCAGCTCAGCAATGACATCTGTAGATTTACGACCAACATAATTTCCAAGCTTAAAGGATTGTTGACCTGAAGAAATAATGAGATTAACCTTAGTTCCTTCTTTGCGAGCTGAGCCAGCATCTGGATCTGTTCGGATGACCCGACCTTCCTCTACGGTATCACTAGCTTCGGTCTTCTCCTCACCAATCTCAAAATTCGCTTTTTTCAAGTTTTCCTTAGCTTCAGCAACAGTTTGACCTGCAACTTTTGGAATCTCAATAGTAGCTGGTGTTCTGGATAAAATCCACACCAGAGAAGCCGCAACCAGTACGAAACTTGCTAGTAGAACTAGATAACGTGCTTTAAAACGACGTTTTTTCACTGGTTTTTCCACAGATTTTTTAGCACTTACTTCTGGGCTAGTTTTAGTTGCCTGATGGCTTTCTGTCTGTGGTTGAACCTTAGGAATAGAGGTCAAGGTTGTCTGAGAAACTTTTGGCAATGTCTTTGTGTCCGCCTTAGTAGCATCATCAAAAACAAGTTTCGGTTCATTTCTGCGGTTATAAGATAGACTGCTAGACAAATCAACATACATCTCTGAAACCGACTGGTATCGATCCGTAAGCTTTTTAGCAGTTGCTTTGATGACCACATTCTCCAAAGCTTGGGGAACAGATGGATTTTCAGCTATGACCGAAGGGAGAGGTTTTTGGAAATGCTGGAGGGCTATAGTTACTGCACTATCGCCATCATAAGGGATATGCCCTGTCAGCATCTCGTAGAAAATAATCCCCATGGCATAGATGTCACTCTGCACAGTTGCCTTAGAGCCACGAGCCTGCTCAGGTGACAAGTAGTGGACAGAACCCAGCATAGAGTTGGTCTGAGTTAGACTTGTCTCTGCAAAGGCTACGGCAATCCCAAAATCCGTCACCTTAGCCGTTCCATCAGGAGTTAAAAGAATATTTTGAGGCTTTAAGTCACGATGGACAATACCTTTAGTGTGCGCCAAGCGCATCGCTAAGAGAATCTGTCCCATGATACGGACAGCTTCTTCATTTGAGAGGGGATAGTGTTCTTTGATATAGCGCTTAAGATCAAGACCAGCTACATATTCCATAGCTAGGTACTGTTGACCGTCCTCTTCGCCGATATCCGTTATCCGAACGATATGGGGATGATCTAAGTCAGCCATTGCACGCGCTTCACGCTGAAAACGAGCAACAGCAATCGGGTCAGTCTGGTAGTTAGTCCTCAAGACCTTCACAGCTACCTCTTCCCCGTCTAAAATCAAATCCTTGGCCAGGTAGACATCTGCCATACCTCCACGACCAATTTGTTTGATAATCCGATACCGCCCGGCAAAAATCTTGCCGATTTGGATCATTCTGCCGCCTCCTCCTTAATCGAAACAAGGGCAACTGTAATATTATCAAGCCCTCCGGCATTGTTGGCAAAGCGTACCAAAGTGGCCGCCTTATCATCAAGCGAAATATCGCTTGTCACAATATCATAGATCTCACTACCTGAAATCATATTGGTTAGACCGTCGCTATTCATGACCAGATAGTCACCTGCTTCCAAGCTGACAATTCCAAAGTCAGGCTGAATTTCGTCTTTTTGTCCGATAGATTGGGTGATGATATTCTTTTGTGGATGTGCTTCAGCTTCTTCAGGTGTCAATTGACCTGCCTTAAGCAATTCATTGACCAAAGAATGATCACTGGTCAATTGATGGTATTCTTCACCACGAATCAGACCGATACGTGAATCTCCAATATGAGCATAAATAGCTTGATGATCAATAATTGCAAGGGCTTCTAGAGTTGTCCCCATTCCCTTGTAAGCTTCATCACGCCCCATTTGATAAATCTTTTGATTTTCAACTTCTAGATGGTGGGCAAACCATTCGCGAACTTCATTAACGGTGTCAATCTGCGTATCAACCCAGGCAACACCTAAATCAGTTACTGCCATTTCGCTAGCAATATTACCTGCACGGTGTCCTCCCATCCCGTCAGCCAAGATGATCATTGTACGACCGGCACGGTTGACAAAAAGATTGACATAGTCTTGATTATTTGTACGTTTCTGACCCACATCTGTTAATAATGAAATCTCCATTGTGTCAGTTCCTTCCTACTTGGATATCTTGCGAAATTGGCTGATGAAGAATCCATCACTTCCGTATAATTCCGGAGTAATGAGGATACAACCATTTTTCACGATATCCTTACATTCGTGTTCTAGTTTAACCTGCTCGAACTCTGGATGACTTTCTAAAAATGCTTGAACAACTTGAAAGTTCTCTTCAGAGACAATAGTGCAGGTACTATAAGTTATTATACCACCTTTACGTAGCGTTTGACAAACACTACCTAATATTTCCAACTGAATTTCCTGTAATGACGCGAAATCTGCTGTCTCTTTATTATATTTGATATCTGGTTTTCGACGCAATAGACCAATCCCTGAACAAGGGGCATCAACAAGAATCTTATCAAATTGATCCTTACCAAAAAATTCATGCACTTTTCGAGCATCCAGTTTTTGCGTTTGGACACGGTTCGCTACACCTAGTCGCTCTGCATTCTCTTGAATCAAAGTGAGTTTATGGTCGTAGAGATCTAGAGCCGTTACCTGACCTGTCGTCAAATAGGATGCCATATGGGCGGTCTTTCCACCAGGAGCTGCACAAGCATCTAAAACCTGCTCGTCGCCTTGTAACTCTAGTGTCGGTGCAACCAGTTGACTAGACTCATCCTGGATAGTAATAGCCCCTTCAGCAAACAAATCATGGCCTGCAAAGTGCCCCTGTTCCTTAACCAGACCAGCAGGAGATAAAAGAGAATCACTTGCACCAAGCAGAGTTTTGATCTGCTCTTTTCGACTCAAATCGGTCACACGGATACTGGCTTTATTCCGTTGCAAAAGACTTTCAAAAATAGCTTGAGCTCGCTCTTCTCCGTACTCTTCCTTTAGCTTAGAAATCAACCAAACTGGTAAAGAGTATGCAATAGAATCGCGCTTATTTTTACGTTTGATACTGGCAATCTCTGGCAAGCCCTCACGCAAGATACGGCGCAAAACTGCATTGACCAATTTTTCGCTACCCTTCTTACGAGCTTTTGCAATTTCCACTGCCTCATTGACCACTGCATGGTCAGGAATCTTATCCAAGTATTGGAGTTGATAGACGCTCATGAGAAGCAGAACATAGAGCCAGCTATCTAGCTTGTCTCTATCCTCAATAAAGTGAGAAATGTACCACTCTAGTGTGAGTTTTCGAGCTACAGTTCCATAGACCAGCTCTGTCACTAAACCCTTATCTGCAACTGATAGTTGACTTCCCTTGAGGTGTTTATTTAGAGCGATATTGGAATATGCTTCATTGACAAAGACGTCTTCTAGCACCTCTAAGGCTAAACTTCTTGCCGTTTCTACTTTAGTCACCAAATCGTTCTCCTACTGCCAAAGTTCGTCCCACACCGTTGAGGAAGGAAGCAATGTCCATCTTAGGTTTTCCTGCTGGTTGAACTTGCTTGAATGATAAAGCTCCTTCTGCTGTTGCGACGATCAATTCTTTCTTGCCGATGGAGAGTATCTCACCTGGAGTCCCTTGACCATCTACTGGTAGAGCTTCATAGATTTTGAAGCGTTCGCCCTTGAGGAAGGTATGAGCAACTGGCCATGGATTCATCCCACGGATTTGGTTAAAGAGTTGACGATTGGTCTTGTTCCAGTCCAATTTTTCTTCCTCAGGTTTGATATTTGGCGAAAATGTAACCTGACTTGGGTCCTGTGGTTCTGGTTGAATCTCGCCAGCAATGTATGCAGGCAAAGTATCCAAAAGCAGATCACGACCAACAATTGCCAATTTTTCAAACAAAGTTCCTACATTGTCCTCATCTGTAATTGGAATACTGCGACGAGAAATCATGTCTCCCGCATCCATTTCCTTGACCATTTCCATAATGGTTACTCCTGCCTCCTCATCACCCTGAATCAAGGCATAATGAATGGGAGCACCACCACGGTGTTTAGGAAGGAGCGAAGCATGAACATTGACTGCAAAATCCATGCTATCAAGGAGTTTACTTGGGAGAAATTGCCCAAAGGCGGCTGTTACAATCCCATCAGCGCCCAAGTTCATGATAGCTTCCATTTCTGGACTACCTGATAATTTTTCGGGTTGGTAAATAGGAAGTCCTGCCTCTTTGGCAGCTTGTTTAACTGGGGTTTCTTGGATAACTTTTTTACGTCCGACAGCACGGTCTGGCTGAGTTACAACTGCTAGAATCTCATAGCGATCATCTGACAAAAGTCCCTTCAAAACGGTTGCTGAAAAATCGGGAGTCCCCATAAAGATTAATTTTGTCATATCTTCTCCTTCTTATAAAAACTGTTGCGGTTCGTGATCAATACTGAGACGAAGTTCGCTATTTTCCCGTTCTTGTGTCAAGGCCAAGACCTGGTTAAGGGTTGGACCAAGCTCATCTTCTAAACGGTATTTAATTAAAATCTGATAATGATAGAGGTTATGCGTACGAGCAATCGGTTTAGGGGTCGGTCCTAGGATTTTACTAGCATCCGACAAACCAGACCTCAAAATACCCATGACTTGATAAGCACGTCTAAGAACCTCCTCCTCTTTTTTATGAGACAAGGTAATC
>NZ_KV804192.1:0-56989 GCF_001811305.1 Streptococcus sp. HMSC056C01 | reverse complement strand
CGTCTGATACCCATCTCATAGGCATAGAAACCTTCGTAGTCCTGATCCTTGGCAAAACGAATGGCATAATGCTGAGGATTATAGGACTGAATCAAGACCTGTCCTGCTTTCTCAGCTCGACCTGCTCGTCCAGCTACCTGGGTCAAGAGTTGGAAGGTTCTCTCAGAAGAACGGAAATCAGGCAGATTCAAGGCTGTATCCGCATTGAGAACACCAACCAAGGTCACATTTGGAAAATCCAAGCCCTTGGCAATCATCTGGGTTCCTAGCAATATGTCCGCTTCACCATTGCCAAATTGTTCAAGTAGAGCTTGGTGACTGCCTTTTTTACGAGTTGTATCTACATCCATTCGCAGAATGCGAGCCTCTGGAAAGAGTTCAACCAGCTCATCGTAGGCCTTTTGAGTTCCTGTTCCATAGTAACGAATACTGCGACTCTGACAGTTTGGGCAGACATGAGGAATTTCCTTCGAAAAACCACAATAATGACAGTTCATAGTCTTAGTGTCCATGTGGAGCGTCAGAGAAATATCACAGTTTGGACAGGTGTCCACGGTCCCACATTCCCGACACATGACAAAGCTAGAATAGCCACGGCGATTGAGCATGAGAACAACCTGCTCTTTTTTATCCAGTCGATCTTGAATGGCCTCAATCAGTGGTGGTGTAAAGTTTGATGTTTCATTTTGCCCGATATAATCACGAAAGTCAATGAGTTGAACTTCAGGGATACTTGCTAAAGGATTGGCACGTTGAGTTAGGCGTAGATGTTGATAAACACCCTTACCAGCACGCGCACGACTTTCTAGACTCGGTGTTGCAGAACCAAGGACTAATGCTGCTTGATTGTACTGCGCTCGTAAAAGAGCCACATCTCTAGCATGGTAACGTGGATTGCTGTCTTGCTTGTAGCTGGCCTCGTGCTCCTCATCGATAATGATTACCCCTAGATTTTTCAAAGGTGCAAAAATGGCAGACCTAGCACCAACAACTACCTGGGCTTCTCCTCGCTCCACCTTGCGCCATTCATCATACTTCTCACCATTGGACAAGCCAGAGTGGAGAATGGCAACTTTCTCACCAAAACGAGCAATAAATCGCTCGGTCATTTGAGGTGTCAGAGAGATTTCCGGGACTAGAACAATCGCTGTTTTTCCCAAATCCAAAGCCCCTTGGATAATCTGCAAGTAAACCTCCGTTTTCCCACTTCCAGTGATTCCTTGTAAAAGAAAGGGAGGGTGTTTCTTCCCAATCGCTCCAACAACCGCCTCACAGGCTTCTTTTTGTTCTGGATTTAACTCTAAGGATTGGCTAGCCTCAATGTCTTCAAAATAAGCCGCTGAACGTTGGACTTCTTTTTGCACGATGGTGATAGCACCGTGATCCACGAAGAAATTGACTTGTTCGCGTGAGTAATGTTCTAACAAATCAGCCAAAGGAACTGTTTCAGGATGTGCTAATAAATATTCTCGCAGTTCCAATTTCTTCTTGGCACGATTTGAAATTTCTAGCTTTTCTAACTGTTCAAGATGAACTTCAACCCAAGACTGCGTCTTAACCTTCTTCTGATCCACAGCCTGGTACTCTAGTTTTAAAAGCCCTTTTCGAGTCAATCGCATCATCTCAGCCTGCTTTTCTAAGTCTAGAGATGAAAATGCTAGAGACTCCTGTGAACCGAATAAGCGTTCTCTATCTTCTTGACTTAAGCCTTCCAGAGGATAGAGGATCTTATCATAGCTAGAGTTCAAAAATCCAGGGAGCATAGCTTTTAGAATGGAAATTTTGTAGGAGAAGACTGATTTACGTAACTCCTCTGCTAGCCAGAGTTGTTCCTCTGTTAAAACTGGAGAAAAGTCAAGTACCTCGGCAATCTCTTTCAAATCTTCGTCTGCCACATCTGCATCAGATTGAGACTCCATTCCAAGAACAATACCCTGAATCAAGCGATTGGCCTTCCCAAAAGGTACATGAACTCGCATGCCAACTTCCAGCATCCCCTCAAATTCCTCTGGAATCTTGTAGCTATAGGGCTGGTCTGTCTGCATCAAGGGAACATCTACAATGATTTTTGCAATAGCCATATCCTCACCTCCTTCTCTTCTTAAATCTTTTCAATTGAGTGAGTATTCTTGCAATAGAAAAAATAAGATTGAGTCCCCCCAACCTTAAATTTTTTCACCTTCTTCTTTTTCTTTCGCGATTTGCTCTTTGATTTTCTTTTCTTCTTCTTCTTTCAATCGTCTTTCTTCTTCGATACGACGGCGAACAGCTTCGCGTTTTCCTTCTGGATCTGGGTGGATGGTTACATTCCCAGATTCAATCTCTTCCAAGGCACGAAGTGTAGATTTTACAGATTTAAATTCTTGAGTTGGAGGTGCTCCAGCTTCTAATTCGTGAGCACGTTTTGCTTCCAAGATTACGAGTGAATATTTTGATGGTACCTTATCAAGCAAGGTATCGATAGAGGGTTTAAGCATCATTTGTTTGTACCTGTTTTCTAAATTTTATCGAATAGTCGGAGACTTTGGTAGCATATCCTGATAGTGACCAATCACACGGTCCACACGGAAATGTTCTGCTTCAATCACACGTTTTACACGTTCTGCGGCAAGAGGAACATGGTCATTGACAATGGCATAGTCATACTCACGCATCAAAGCAATTTCTTCCTTGGCTTTTTCGATACGCTGAGCAATCACTTCTGCACTATCTGTACCACGGCCTACGAGACGGTCTTGCAATTCTTCCAAATCTGGTGGTGTCAAAAAGATAAAGACAGCATCTGGAACTTTTTTCTTGACCTGAAGAGCTCCCTGCACTTCAATTTCAAGAAAGACATCGATTCCCTTATCAAGCGTTTCATTTACATAAGTCAGAGGAGTTCCATAGTAGTTACCCACATACTCTGCATACTCTAACATTTGCCCTTGACGGATCAATTCTTCAAATTCTTCCCGTGTACGGAAGAAATAATCAACACCATCTACTTCACCTGGACGTTGTGCCCGCGTTGTCATAGATACAGAATATTGAAATTGATTTTCAGAACTCTCAAAAATTTCTCGTCTAACCGTTCCTTTTCCAACTCCTGAAGGACCTGAAAAAACGATTAGTAAGCCTCGGTCTGCCATTATATCTCCTTTGGATAGTTTGTGAAATGACTTGAAAATTTCTGTAAGATTATATATCTAAAGCCATTTCTGCTCGCTACAATCTTTCTATCTAGTGTAACAAAAAAGCAGTAATTTTTCAACTGCTCTTTCTTATTTATTTTGCATAATCAACTGCACGAAGTTCACGAATCACGGTTACCTTGATATTTCCTGGGTAATCGAGATTGTTTTCGATTTTCTCACGAACTTTATGAGATAAGATTGTGACCTTGTCATCCTTGATTTGACCTGGATTTACCATAATGCGGATTTCGCGACCAGCTTGAAGGGCAAAGCTATTTTGAACTCCTTCAAAGCTATTCGCAATTTCTTCAAGGTCATGGAGACGTTTAATGTAGCTTTCGAGTGACTCACTACGAGCTCCTGGACGGGCTGCGCTTAAGGCATCCGCTGCAGCAACGATAACTGCGATCACACTTTCAGGTTCTACATCTCCGTGGTGACTTGCAATGGTGTTGATTACAACTGGATGCTCTTTGTACTTGCGAGCTAACTCGGTACCAATCTCAACGTGGCTACCTTCTACTTCACGGTCAATGGCTTTACCAATATCGTGAAGGAATCCCGCACGACGAGCAAGGGTAGCATTTTCACCAAGTTCGCTGGCCATAATACCAGCCAACTTAGCAACTTCAATCGAATGACGCAAGACATTTTGTCCGTATGAAGTACGGAACTGCAAGCGACCCATGATCTTCATCAAGTCTGGGTGAAGGTTCGGTGCACCAATTTCATAGGCTGCGGCTTCACCATATTCACGAATCTTGTTATCAATCTCTTGACGATTTTTCTCAACCAACTCTTCGATACGAGCTGGGTGGATACGTCCATCCTTAAGCAAGGTTTCCATCGTCATACGGGCAATCTCGCGACGGATAGGGTCAAAACCTGACAAGGTTACCACTTCTGGAGTGTCGTCAATGATAACATCAACCCCTGTCAAACTTTCAAAGGTACGAATATTACGTCCTTCACGACCAATGATACGACCTTTCATAGTATCATCAGGCAGATGAACCGTAGAGTTGGTAGACTCAGCCACATACTCACCAGCAATTCTCTGCATGGCTTGAGACAAGATGTCCTTAGCCAATTTGTCGGAACGTTCCTTAACTTCTTGCTCAGCCTCACGAATGCGACTAGCAATTTCCTTAGTCAAGTTTTCCTCTGTCTGGGCCAAGATAATGTCTTTTGCTTCCGACTGAGTCAGAGTTCCAATACGCTCTAGTTCAGCTTGCTTTTGTTTCTCAATTTCTTCTAGTTGCTCTTCACGTACATCAAGGTTTTTTGCTCTATCAGAAATACTTTGTTCTTTTTGTTCAAGTGTTTTTTCTTTGTTCTACGTTCTGATTTAAATTCAGCGTCCACTTCTTCACGGTATTTTCTGGCTTCTTCTTTGGCCTCCAATAGTGCTTCTTTTTTAAGAGACTTGCTTTCGCTCTTAGCTTCATTGAGTAATAAATCCGCTTCGCGCTCAGCTTGTCCTCGTAAATTAGTTGCTTCTTGTTCAGCATTTAAAAGCATCAGCTCTGCAGCCTCTTGTGATGATTTCATCTTGACTGAGATGCTGACATATCCAATGACTAAACCAATGATGACGGCAAAAACAACTATAACAATCGCCATAATTTCCATGTTTTTACCTCAATTTATTTGTTTATCCGAATGATATGCATTCTTATACATTCTACCATAAAAAATCATTTTTAACAAACCTTAAATTGAGGTTGTTTTGGACATTTCAAGTCTAAAAATCCTTATTTTCCCTAATAAAATAGGCTATTCTCCCTAAGTAAATTTTTAAAGATTTTTTTAGAAAAAAATAAGTTAAAAAGCCTACCTTTCAGTAGACTCAGTTTGATTCGATTTTAATTGGCACTCGACCAAAATTTTGTTCTGCGATACTTGGGTGTCCCAGTTGATAAATTTGGTCTGCCTTTTGAGTCATAGCATCCCAGGGCTCTTTGCCGATTCGACTAACTAGATGGACCTGGTCTTTCAGAGACTTGAGGTGTTGTCTGCCTTTTTCGGTAAAACCAAGGACATGAATACCTTCTGGAAGGTCACTTTCTCTGGCTTGTACCAAGATATAGGTCAAGAGGCGTCGCACACGCGCCTTGGTGTAGCGTTTGGTAGCAACTGCGTCGACTAATTCTTCAATAGACTGAACTGTCTTTATAGCATCCTTGATGCGCACCGCCATTTCTTGATTGACCTGATAAATGCTAGTTAGGTCCGGATTTGACAAGATTTGATAGCGAAGCAAAGGATAATAATCTTCCCAGTTTACCTTGCTAGCATTTTCAAAAAGGGCAACAGAAGGCATAAAGCGTTCTATGAAATCTTGGTCATTTTGGTGCTGACGAAGAGCTGTCGCCGAGGCAAAGTCCACATCCTTGTCCACAGAATGGTAACCCGCTCCCTGACGTTGAATTGGATGAAGCTTGATCTTTCGCCCCACTACCGCCTTAGCATATGCTAGAGCAAGGACATGATTGGGCGTATCACCAGAAAAATTAAGACCTGCAAATTCCTTCCACATAGCTTGGGTTTTCTGGGGATAAGAAAGAGAATCAGGTAAATTATCCACAAATTTCTCCATCTCTTGACCACGTTCTGAGTATAGGTCAGCAATTTTCTGATAATCCAGAACTTCCTCTGTCCCAAAGGCTAAGGTATCAATTCCCAAACGAGCCAAGATAGCCACTGCACCTTGGCCAAAAAAATCCGCCGCTTGGACACTGACTAAAAAGGGCAATTCCACTACCAAATCCGCGCCATGTTCCAGCGCCATCTGAGCCCGTGTCCACTTATCAACAATAGCCGGCTCGCCCCGCTGCATGAAATTCCCAGACATGGCCACAATTTTCAATCCCTCCGCCTGTTCCAGCAGGTATTTGTGTCCATTATGAAAGGGATTGAACTCCGCGATAATACCTGTGATAGTCATGGTAATCTCCTACTTCTGCGCCACAAAAAACCAACGGGTACTGGTTTCTGTTGGATCCTTATCCTCAAAGTCCGCAAAGAGTTTAAAGGATTTAAAGCCAGCCTGCTCCAGCAGAATATCATAGGTTAAGACTTCATAAGTACGCTCTTCATGGACTTCATCATGACGACTAAAGGAACAGTCTGCTTCCTTGACAAAGAAGGTCAGTTCATGCACGATTGAGTGAGGAGCTTCGTCCTCATAGGTATCCCAAAGCATAGCGAAGTCTTCCGCATTTTCATGATAAGAATAACCTGGGAAGACCTCATCTGTCTGGTAAGTCGAATGCACATCAAAGATAAAGACGCCATCTTCATTGAGGGCATTGTACACTTCCTTAAAGACGTCTCCAACCTCCACTTCATCTTGCATGTAGCAGATAGAGTCCGAATAACAAGTGACAAAATCGTATTTACCAGCCTTAGATAAATCCAGCATATTGCCTTCAATAAAATCAATCTTTTGCTTGGCTGAAGCCGCTCTCTTTTCAGCAATCTTCAACATATCCGCACTCAAATCAAGTCCAGTCACATCAAAACCAGCTTGCGAAAAGCGAACGGACTGGATGCCTGTCCCACAAGCCAATTCCAAGAGTTTCTTTCTGTCCTTGGTTTTAGGCAAATGGCGTAGCGAAAAGTCCGTCCATTTGTCGTATAAACTATCATCCATAACTGCATCGTAAACAGCCGCAAAAATTTCATAAGTCGCCATAATCATGATACCAAGAGCGTCCATGGCAAACACCACTCGCCCTTTACCTTTCAATCAATTTTTCTAAAATAAGCAAATAAAACCCAGTTGACTGCAACTGAGTTCAATTGTAACGCTATAGTCTTTTCGTTTGCTTTTAGTACTAGGCAACGAATTGCAGGCATAACTAGAGTTAGGCAAAATGAGTTAACGCCGTAATAAAAGATAAAGGAAAAGACTATAAAGTTTCTGAGAGATCTACAGAATTAGCCTCATGCCAAAGTTTTTCTAGATTATAGTGGACACGCATTTCTTCTGAAAAGATATGCACAACGACACTGCCGAGGTCTAGCAAGACCCAACCTCCAGCTGCATCACCTTCGACATGGCTGCCTTTAAAGCCTGCTTCCGCTACTTTTTCACGAATATTGTCAGCGATAGCATCCAACTGACGGCTATTCATTGAGCTAGTGATAACAAAGTAGTCTGTCACACTGGTCAATTCTTGTACGTCAAGTGCGAGGATATCCTCGGCACGTTTCTCATCAGCCGCTTTCACGACTAGTTCTAGTAATTCTTTTTCGTTCATTTAGTCCTCTTTCTAGAAAATATGTTTGTAATCTAGGACATCTGCAAAGCGCTCCTCCCAAATGCCCTCATAAAATTCATTTATCGTTTCTGCTGGAATGTCATCGCCATCAAACGTTGTACAAGTTCCTTCTGGAATAATAAGCTGATAGCCATATTCAAAGGCAACCTTGACAGAGGTATCCACACAATATTCTGTCTGCATACCACATAAAACTAATTTTTCAATTCCCTGTTTATCCAAGTATTCTTTTAAACCAGTTTCTTTGAAAATGCTGTTATACTTCTTCTGAAAGACCTTTTCATTAGGTTTTCGACTTAAAAGCTCAGATAACTGCCAATCTTCTGATGTTTGAGCTGCAGAGTTCTCAATATGTTGAACATAGATAATTTCGATATTCTTGCTTCTAGCCTGGTTTTGTAAATAAGAAATTTTTTCCAATAGACTTTTTGTCTGAAACCCAGTTTCCACTAAAATATTCTGAACATCAATGATTATAAAAGCCGTCTTCATTTAGTCCTCTTTCAAATAGTGCACATAGGCGTTATAGGTTTCAAGGGTTTGGGGATAGATGGGAAATCCCAGGTGAGCTAAATGCTCCACAGTACGAGCTGTTTCGTAGGCCACCGCCTTATTGAGCGATAGTTCAGCAATTTCACGCGCCTCATCTACTCCTGGAAAGGCACGATTGTGCTCGATGTAGTCTGCGACGTAGATAACCTTATCAAGGTCCGTCATCTGACCAGCTCCAACTGTATGAATTTCTATTGCACGAAAAATTTCAGGATCTTTCAAATCTAAATCTTCCTGAATCTTGTAAATTCCTACCATCCCATGCCAGACATTATTGCCCCAGTTTTTAAGGTCAGGGTCTAGCTGATAACGGTTAATCAAGTCTATAAATTTCTGATCTGACAGTTTTTTAGCATAGTCATGAAGGAGACCAGCTAAACCAGCCTTCTCAACATCTATACCGAAACGTTGAGCTAATTCAATAGCTGCACGCTCCACACCCAGACAATGGGTTAGGCGTTTCTCGGGTAGAATCTCTGCCATTTTTTCCAACAATTCTTCACGCGAACAGTTGATATAGTCTTGGTATGCCATCAGTAAAGCCCTTCTTTATCAATATAGTCTAGTACAGGCTTAGGTAGGAGAAAGTTAGGTGTGCGTCCTTGGGCGATGAAATCACGCACCATGCTGGATGAAATATCCATGAGAGGCACATCCACCCAGATAACTGGATAAGAAGTCCCTGCCTTGTAACGTGGACGCTGAACCCCCACAAACTGAACCAAATCGACCAATTCGTCAATTCGATACCACTTAGGCAGATAGTCTACCATATCGGCACCGATAATGAAATAATAATCTGTATCTGGATTCTTCTCTGTTAAAAGCTTCATGGTGTCGTAGGTGTAGGAAACTCCCTTGCGTTCTAGCTCGATTGTCTCAATAGCTAAACCTTCGATTCCTTCGATAGCCAATTCAAGCATTTTGAGACGGTGGGGTTCAGGAATGGTTTCCTTTTTATCTACGTGAGGTGGTTGGTATTCAGGCATGAGCAGAACCTGGTCCAATCCCAACTGTTGGCGCACTTGATCTGCAACAATCAGATGGGCATTATGAACGGGATTAAAATTTCCACCCAAGATACCGACTTGTTTGCGTTTTTTATCCTTGATTTCTGGCTCTAACTCCACTTTGATAAAGGGAGTTAATAATTCAATTGCCATAGGTTAATCTCCTTTAGTCTTCTGTAAAAACAGCTTTTGGGAGTATCGTTCTTAGATTTCTTTAACTTTTTTAGAAATCTTGCGATTTTCTTTCTTGCTTGATTGTTTATACAAAATCAAGATGCGTCCGATTTTTTGGACTGTATCCACACCGATTTCTTCTTCCAAGATTTCAGCTACTTCGTGGATATTTTCATCTGTGTTTTGCAAGAGAGTAACCTTGATCAATTCACGAGCGTCAAGAGCCTGACGAACGCTGGTTTTGATTTGGTCGTTGAGTCCATTTTTCCCGATTTGAATGATGGGCTTGAGGGTGTGTGCCTGGCTGTTGAGGAAGGCACGTTGTTTCGATGTTAATGACATATTCTTTCTTCCTTTTTTGATAGTTATTTTAGGTGGGGGGGGACGGTCGGAACTAATTTTTCAATGATTTCACCTTTGAAAAATGGATTTCCGGACCTCACAATTGAGCCTAGGTCTCAATTGTGCCCCTTGCCAATCTATGGATTGGCAATCACACCACGGCAATAACTATCTTTTTATGAGCTCACTTTGTTCGCTCAGTGATTTTATTTTAAATAATTGCTTTTCGTGTGACGACTGCGACGCCTTCTGGGGCCCAGACAGCGACTTTGGCGGTGCCTGTTACGCGAATCCAGCCGAGTCCTGAGATGACTAGGTCTGTCTTATCCTTGATGGTAAATACATGTTGGACTAGTTTTGGAAAGTCTTCTTTTTCCTTGGTATTTGGTGGCGTGAGGAGAGTTCCAAGGTGCTTATCGTAAAAGTCACTCGCTCCTTCAAGCTTGGTACGGTGAAGTTTGAGTTCATTGTCAAAGAAAGCTGTAAATCCTTGCTTTTCTCCTGCAATGAAATCAAAGCGTCCCAAGCCACCTAAAAATAGGGTTTGTTCAGGGTTTAGCTGATAGGTTTTTGGCTTGATTTCCTTTTTAGGGCTGATATACTTGAGATTTTTGGCCGTCAAGTAGTGAGCCATCTGGTGACGATGGATAATTCCAGGCGTATCGTAGATATAAGAACCATCATCGAGCGGAATTTCAATCTTATCTAGAGTTGTCCCTGGGAAGCGTGAAGTTGTGATGACGTTCTGGTCACCCGTAATTTCCTGGATAATAGCATTGATAAGAGTTGATTTCCCAACGTTGGTCACACCAACTACGTAAACATCACGTCCCTTACGGTAGTGCTCGATCTTGTCAATGACTTCCTTAATGGCATGCTTATTTTGTGCAGAAGTTAGGACGACATCGACTGGACGAAGACCCTCCTCATGGGCACGTTCCATGAGCCATTGGCTAATTTTACCAGGCTTAACAGACTTAGGAAGGATGTCTTTTTTATTTCCAACCAAGAGCACATCATTACCTGACACAAAGCGTGGCAATCCTGGGATAACAGAGCCATTGAAATCAAAGATATCAATCACATTGACCACCAAGGCATCGCTATCTCCAACCTCGTGCAAGAGTTTGAGGAAATCATCATCTGTCAACTGAACATCAGTGATTTCATTGTAGTGACGAAGACGGAAACAACGCTGGCAATAAACTTCTCCAGTTTCCAAACCTTTTTCAAGTGCTGACTGAGGTGTAAAACCTAAACCAGTCTTATCTTCCGTCTGAATGATTGCTCCACAACCAATACAGAGAATTTCTTCCATAATTAGATTCCTTTTTTATATGTAATCGGTCCGTACTTTTCAGCGATTTTTCTCATCACACGACGCTCACGCGCTCGGTTAATCTGAGTCTTAATAGAGTCGTGCTGGACCAAGGGTTTAACCAAAATCGAACGAATACCTGCTCGGTGGGCTGCTCGAATATCCGTCATCAGCTGGTCGCCTACCATGACCACTTGGTCTTTTTCATAGTGGAAATGTTTCATGGCACGGTTAATTCCTAAAGTAAAGGGCTTCAGTGCCCAGTAAACATAGTCAATATCAAATTTTTCAACTGCTCGTTTGACACGTTTGGGAGTATTGTTAGATACCACAATGATACGAATCCCAGCATCTCGGAGGTCATGCAACCATTGCTTCATCTCTACTGTTCCATCTGGATTATTCCAAGCAATCAGGGTATTATCCAAATCAACCAAAACAGCCTTGATCCCCTGCTCCTGCAGGCTTTGGACTGTCAGATCATAAACTGCTTCTACAGCAAAGTCTGGCATGTAGTTTTCAATCACCATTTTGGCTCCTTTTCTTTTATTTTCTAGTAATTTTCTTCAGCCATTGAGATAAGGCTGCCCATAAAATCAAGCTAGCCATTAAGATATAAATCCAAGCATTAGGCTCTTCTGTAAATGGTAGAGGAACATTCATTCCGAAGAAACCTGTAATAACCGCAAGTACTGCTAGTAAGACGGAGATAATAGTCAAAATTGACAAACTATCATTCAAGTTATTGTTTAGGATGTTGTTGTAAGAAGCTGAGAGTTGTTGCAAGACTTGAGAAATCAAGTCTGTCATAGACACCAACTGATGGGCTTCAATCATGGCATCATCAAACTGCTCTCGTTCGACATCATTAAATCTCCGATAAAGAGCATGGCCCTGGATATGTTCCAAGAGGAGTCGATTTTGTTTTGCCGCTGCTGTCAAGTAAACCATACCTGTCTCCAAGTCAGAGAGGGCGAAGAGATTTTTCTTTGTTGTAGTTTGACGTAGCAAGGCACTAATTTCGTCCTTACTTTTATCCATCTCTTCAATGACAGGATAATAAGCGTTACTGATAATCTCTAAACCAGCAAAGAGAAACTTGTAAATAGAAAGCGACTCATGGCTATCCAGATAAGCTAACATCTGATCAATGACATAAGCATTCTTATGGTTGCTGATGGTAATCATTCGTTTGTTTTCAACGATAAAGGTCATGGGAATCGCTTCATAGTAATCCTTGTCCTTTTCTAAATCCAGAACATTGTAGATAAAGGTCACAGTCCCATTCTCACGGTTATAATCCATATGGGCACGTTCATTTTTATCCAGCGCATATTCGATGGTTTCCTTATCTAATCCGTAGATTTCAGATAAATCTTCAAGATTTTTAATTTTTTCTACATCTAGGTTGATCCAAACACAACCATTTCCTAATTGCTTATCTAAAAACATCGTTTCTCCTTTACCAAACTCTTTCTATTGTACCATAAATCAAGTAAAATTTCAGTTCTCTTCTTTTCTTGAAAAATTGCTAACCACAGTAATATTGCGGTTAGGAACAAAGTGAAGGGCTTGGTCGTCACTTCTCAGTTGAGTCGTCCGAATTCCAACACTGACAACTTTACCTGATACAGTAATAGGACCATTGGTCAAAACAACCTCATCTCCCACATCCAACTGACGTTCAAAGAGAATAAAGAAGCCGTTGATGACGTCTGATAGAAAGCCTTGTGCTCCCATACCGATAGCTACCCCAGCAATCCCTGCACCTGCAAGCAAGCTAGAGACAGGTAAACCTAGAATGGATAAAATACAATAAATCAAAAAGAAATAAAGTGTGTAGTTAAAAATGTTTTCAAGCAAACGAGAAATGGTCTTTTGTCTACCTGCATCACGATTTGAAAACTTAAGTGAAGGTTTAACAATCTTTCCTACAGCAACATGGAGGAACTTTTTAGCTATGTAAAATAGAAGAATGAGAAGTAAAAGAGAAATCACCTTGGTCAAGAGATTCTCTAAAACAGTTGTTAGATCTAATTTATCCAAATAACGTTGAAAAAATTCTTGCATATAAAACTCCTTTTCTATCCATTATACCATAAATCCTTCCCAGCCATCCTTTTCATAAATATTCATTAATTCCAATGAAACTTATAACTCACTTGCTTTTCAAGCATATTTATACTATAATCATAAACAATACACAAAAAAGGAGACCTCTATGAAAAGAATCATTCGTGCTTGGAACAAAACAAATTTGATCAAACGTATCGGAATCGGAATGGCCTTGGGAGCAATTCTAGGTCTACTCGTTCCTAATCTAACTGGCATTGGTTTATTGGGAGATTTATTTGTAGGAGGACTAAAAGCTATCGCTCCTATCCTGGTTTTTGCTTTAGTCGCTAACGCCCTTTCCCAACACCAAAAAGGCCAAGATAGCAATATGAAAAGAGTCATTTTCCTCTATTTGCTGGGGACTTTTGCTGCGGCTCTTGTAGCAGTTTTGGCTAGTTTTCTCTTCCCTGTTCAGATGGTCTTGAGTAGCGCTAGCACAGAAGTTACTCCTCCAGACGGTATCGGACAAGTGCTCAGCAATCTTCTGCTAAAAATAGTAGATAATCCTGTCCACGCCATCATCGAAGCTAACTATATCGGAATTTTATCTTGGGCTATCGTCTTTGGAGTTGCCATGCGAGAAGCTAGCAAAAATAGCAAGGAACTACTCAAAACAATGGCCAGTGTGACTTCAAAAATCGTCGAATGGATCATCAACCTTGCGCCATTTGGTATCCTCGGGTTAGTCTTCGAAACCATCTCTGGCCAAGGTATCGCTAGTTTAGCAAATTACGGAATCCTACTCGGACTTTTGATTGCCACTATGGTTTTCGTTGCCCTAGTGATCAATCCTCTGATTGCTTTTCTCTTTATCAAGAAAAATCCATATCCCTTGGTGTGGAAATGCTTGCGTATCAGTGGCGTTACAGCCTTTTTCACCCGAAGTTCCGCTGCTAATATCCCTGTTAATATGAAACTCTGTGAGGATCTAGGTCTTAATCCAGATACCTATTCTGTCTCTATCCCACTTGGATCAACTATCAATATGGCTGGAGCTGCTGTTACCATCAACATCTTAACCCTAGCTGCTGTCAATACCCTTGGAATCTCAGTTGATTTTGCAACAGCCTTTGTACTCAGTATCGTTGCAGCCATCTCTGCCTGCGGTGCTTCAGGGATCGCTGGAGGTTCACTCCTACTGATCCCGGTTGCCTGCAGCCTCTTTGGGATTACCAATGATATTGCTATGCAGGTTGTAGGTGTAGGTTTCGTCATCGGTGTTATCCAAGACTCTTGCGAAACAGCCCTCAACTCTTCAACAGATGTCCTCTTTACAGCAGTAGCCGAATTTTCCTCTGCTCGCAATAAATAATCAAGGCAAGCCTATTTAGGGCTTGTTTTGTCTGGTTTCTATCAATTACTTTAGGAAATGTCTCATGTCTATCACCCAACGTACTTTTAAACTCGTTCTGGCAACCTGTTTAGCCTGTGTTCTAGCCTACTTTCTGGATTTATCTTCAGCTGTTTCTGCTGGGATCATCGCCCTTTTGAGCTTATCGGATACCCGTCGAAGCACCATTAAGCTGGCTCGCAATCGTTTATTTTCAACCCTTCTTGCTCTTTTCATTGGCGTCCTTTCCTTTCACCTGACTGGCTATCACATCTGGAGTTTTGGTCTCTATTTGGCTCTCTATGTCCCTCTGGCCTATAAACTTGGCTGGGAGATTGGCATTACCCCGAGTAGTGTCCTGGTCAGTCATCTCTTGGTTCAGAAGTCTACATCACCTGATCTGCTAGTGAATGAACTCCTCCTATTTCTGATCGGTACAGGATTCGCCTTGACTGTCAATCTTTACATGCCTTCTCGGCAAGAAGAAATCCATCTCTATCATCTCAAGGTAGAAGAAAAACTCAAACACATCCTACAACGTTTTGAATATTATCTTGGAAAGGGCGATGGTCGTAACCGTGCCCAACTCGTTGAAGAACTGGATCAGCTTCTTGAAGAAGCTCTCAAACTGGTCTATCTTGATCACTCTGACCACCTCTTTCATCAGACCGACTATCATATCCACTATTTCGAAATGAGACAGAGACAGAGTCGCATTCTTCGTAATATGGCTCAACAAATCAATACCTGTAATCTAGCCGCAAGCGAAAGCCTAATCCTTGCCCAGCTATTCGCTAAAATTGCGGATCAACTCAGTCAGACCAATCCTGCCAACGATTTATTAAATGATATTGAAAGCTACCTGCAGGTATTTCGCAATCGTAACCTCCCTAAAACAAGGGAAGAATTTGAAACACGCGCAACCTTACTTCAACTCCTGCGCGAATTGGAAAACTTTATTCAACTGAAAGTTGACTTCTATCAACGCTATTCTGAAGAGAAAAGCAATCTATCATAATCAAAAAACTTCTATTAGCCAAATAGTTGCTAATAGAAGTTTTTGTTATTTTAGGATTCGAATTGATAATTAGTGTTTTTTTCGAATCGACATGAGACTGATATCTCGTAAACTAAAGTACGTGAGGACCAGCATGGCTACTGTGATAAAGAATTCTGTTGGTAGCTGAAAGATTTGCAGGATGGACAACATAAGCAAAATCACGAGGGAAACGAGACCAAAAACAAGAATTACAATATTAACCGTTCCCTTGATACTTTGAGGTGTCGCAAATATATAGAGTAAGAGTAATAAAATCCCTATGATTAAATAGACCATTTTCTGCTCTTTCTAGCTCTTATTCAGCTGATTTTTTCTTTTTGTTTGCTTTCTCACGCTCTGCCTTGTTAAGGATTTGTTTACGCAAACGAATAGATTCAGGCGTTACTTCCATGTATTCATCGTCGTTCAAGAACTCAAGTGATTCTTCAAGAGTCAAGATACGAGGAGTCTTGATAACCGCTGTTTGGTCCTTAGTTGCTGAACGAACGTTGGTCATTTGTTTCGCTTTCGTAATATTAACAGTCAAGTCATTTTCACGAGAGTTTTCACCGATAATCATGCCTTCGTAAACCTCAGTACCTGGGTTAACAAAGATTGTTCCACGTTCTTCGATAGACATGATAGAGTATGTTGTTGCCTTACCAGTATCGATAGAAACAAGGGCACCACGGTGACGTCCACCGATTTCACCTGGAATCAATGGCAAGTATTGGTCGAAGGTATGGTTCATGATACCGTAACCACGAGTCATTGACAAGAACTCAGTTGAGTATCCAATCAAACCACGCGCAGGAACTAGGAAGACCAAACGAGTTTGACCATTACCAGTTGAAATCATATCCAACATTTCACCTTTACGTTCAGAAAGACTTTGGATAACAGATCCTTGGTATTCTTCTGGTGTGTCAATTTGCACGCGTTCAAACGGCTCACATTTAACACCATCGATTTCTTTTACGATAACTTCTGGACGAGATACTTGAAGCTCATAACCCTCACGACGCATTGTTTCGATAAGGATTGACAAGTGCAATTCCCCACGTCCTGATACAGTCCATTTATCTGGTGAATCAGTTGGCTCAACACGAAGAGAAACGTCTGTTTGCAATTCTGCTTGAAGGCGCTCTTCTACCTTACGAGAAGTGACCCATTTACCTTCCTTACCAGCAAATGGTGAGTTGTTGACCAAGAAGGTCATTTGAAGAGTTGGTTCATCGATGTGAAGAACTGGAAGAGCTTCAACTGCGTCTGTCGGAGTGATGGTTTCACCGACAAAGATATCTTCCATACCTGATACGGCAATCAAGTCACCAGCTTTGGCTTCTTGAATTTCACGGCGTTCCAAACCAAAGAAACCAAAGAGTTTTGTGACACGGAAGTTCTTAGTTGTACCATCAAGTTTAGAAAGGGTAACTTGGTCCCCAACCTTTACACTACCACGGAAGACACGTCCGATACCGATACGTCCTACGAAGTCATTGTAGTCAAGAAGTGACACTTGGAATTGAAGAGGCTCATCAGAGTTATCAACCGGAGCTGGAATGTGATCGATAATCGTATCAAATATTGGCGCCATAGTCTTTTCTTGATCTGCTGGATCATCTGACAATGAAGATGTTCCGTTGATCGCTGACGCATAAACGACTGGGAAGTCAAGCTGGTCATCATCCGCACCAAGCTCGATGAAAAGTTCCAAGACTTCATCTACTACTTCTGCTGGACGAGCTGATGGCTTATCAATTTTGTTAACCACAACGATAGGCACAAGGTCTTGTTCCAAGGCTTTTTTCAATACGAAACGAGTCTGTGGCATAGTTCCTTCGTAAGCATCTACGACCAAAACAACACCGTCAACCATTTTCATGATACGTTCAACTTCTCCACCGAAGTCCGCGTGTCCTGGTGTGTCCATGATGTTGATACGAGTTCCGTTGTAGGCAACTGCTGTATTTTTCGCAAGGATAGTGATTCCACGCTCTTTCTCAATATCGTTTGAGTCCATTGCACGCTCAGCTAACTCTGTACGCGCGTCAAGAGTTTCAGATTGTTTCAACAATTCGTCAACGAGGGTCGTTTTACCGTGGTCGACGTGGGCGATAATCGCGATATTACGGATATCTTCTCTTAATTTTGTCATGATTTCCTCTATTGTATTCAAAAATTTATTTTCTAACTGAACGATTATACCACAATTTTAAGCAAATGACTTAATTCAAGTAAGTGTAAATGTTTTCAAAAGAAAATTCATTCCTTCTCTTTTCTTTTCAAAAATCCCGACTTGTGATAAGATAGGCTGGTATGCGTTTAGATAAATTATTAGCCCAAGAAAAAATCAGTCGAAAAGCCATGAAACAAGCTCTTCTGAAAAAAGAAATCTTTGTAGATGGACTCCCTGCAAGTTCCTTTGCACAGAATGTTGATACCGGGTTGCAAGAGCTGATTTTCAAAGATAGAAAAATCCAAGGATATGAACACACCTACCTCATGCTCCATAAGCCAAATGGAGTCGTGACTGCAAGCAAGGATAAGAAACTCCCAACGGTCATGGACCTCCTTCCTCAGCATCTCCAGTCAGAGCAACTCTACGCCATCGGTCGTCTGGATCGAGATACGACGGGGCTCCTTCTCTTAACGGATAATGGACCTCTAGGTTTTCAACTCCTCCATCCTCAATATCATGTCAATAAAACTTACCAAGTAGAGGTCAATGGGCCACTAACTTCCGACCATATTCAAGAATTTAAAGATGGGATTGTTTTTCTTGATGGAACTGTTTGTAAACCTGCTCAGCTTGAGATTCTATCTTCAAGCCCTGATCTCAGCCGAGCCACCATCACCATCTCTGAAGGGAAATTTCATCAGGTCAAGAAAATGTTCCTCTCAGTTGGTGTCAAGGTCACTGCTCTCAAACGAGTTCAGTTCGGGGATTTCCTATTAGACCCTGAACTAGCAGAAGGTGATTGCCGACTTCTAAACAAAGAAGAATTACAGGTTATTAAAGCTTACTTAGAAAACAGTGGATAAAACAAAAAAAGCTTTAAACAAATAAAGCTTTTTAAAATCTTCTTTAGCGTATAAATACCATGACACCTAAAATAAAGTGAAGTGCAGAAATTACAATCCCTAGGATGGACAGATTTTTCTCTCTCTTATAGTCTAGGCCAGATTCTTTTTGATGTGAGTTAGCTAAGACTAGACCAATAATCCCCAAAATCAAACTTACCACCGGCGAAAGCAAACCAAGAATGATAGACAAAATACCTAAAACAAGTGACGCTTTTTTCTTTTCTTGCATATTCTAAAAACTCCTTAAACTCATACAAATGAATAATACTATAAAAATTAGCTTTATCAATTGGATAAAACAAAAAAAGCTTTTAAAGATAAAGCTTTTTTTGTTAGAATCCTGATTAGTGCATCATTAAGATGAGCCCTGCAACCCAGTTAACTACAGAAATTACAATCCCTACGATATTAAGAATTCGTTCTGTTTTGTAATCAAGCTCAGATTCTTTTTGATGTGAATTAGCCAAGACTAGACCAATGATCCCCAAAACGAGACCTACGATTGGAGATAGCAAACCAAGGACGATAGATAGGACACCTAAAACAAGTGATGGTTTTTTCTTTTCTTTCATCTTCAAAAACTCCTTAAATTTTATACTAACAATTATACCATAAAAAGCCAAGACTTTATATTAAACATATGTGACAAGATTTTTCACATTGTTAATTCGATTTCACCTTCCCTGTCCAAGAATCCAATCCGTAAGAGAGGATATAGATTTCTGAGAAACCTTGTTTTTTCAAGAAAAGTGCTGCGTTTGTGACACGTTGCGCACGTTGGTTTTCATAGAGAAGGACAGGTTTATCCTTGCGAAGAGCTGCAAGACTTGTCTTCAATTGATTTGAAGGGATATTACGAGCTCCGAGGATATGTTTTCTATGAAAATCAGCTGGATCACGCAAATCAATCAACTGACCTGTACGAATTAAAGACTCAAACTCTGCATTGTCTACAATTTTCGCTGCACGACGAATGCGAAGATAGTTATATCCCATCCAAGCCAACATCGCTATAATAAGTCCCCATAATACCCAAGTTACCATATTACTTAATCTCCATTTTTTTCTAAATAGTCTAATTCTAGTTTGTGCTCTCTGCGAAGAACAGCCTCCGCTTCAAGATAATCCAGCTTGTCCATCAAGCCTGCATCATAGATTCGAGATAGCTCGATCTTCATCAGTTCAATGTCATAGAGACGTTTTCCCATATAGACAATGATACCAAACTGTTTGAGAAATTGTTGCACATCGTAGAGTGTTTTCATAGCTTTCATTTTAGCAAATAATCAGAGTTTTTTCAATAGTTCCCTAATAGTTCGGGGTAGGTTTCCTTTTTTCACTATTATCTGAATTTCTTTACACTATGACAAAGAAGAAATCCTAGAGTCATTCCAACGATATTTTGCATGAGATTTGGGATGATTTCTGGAATAGCTGCTCCCCAACCATTCATCCAAGCTGATGCCAAGGCATAACCAGCTACCATGAATAAAGTCGCTAAGACTAAGCCTAGCCATTGCCATTTCCCTTTAAAACCTGCGAAATAGCCTTGGAAACCATGGTTAATTAAGCTAAAAATCATCCACTGAGGGTAGCCTGAAATGAGATCAATAAGAAATCCTGCTACACCTCCAACAACGGCCCCTTCACGACTGCCAAAGTAAAAGGCTGTGAAGAAGACTCCAACGTCCAAAAGTGTTAGAAACCCAGTTGGTGTCGGGATTTTTATAAAATACCCCAATACGACAGAACTAGCTGCCAAGATGGATACTAGGGCAATTTTAGTTGTTTTGGTTTGCTTCATATTGTCTCACTCCATATTGATCTGCTTGTGCAATGGCACGGTAAACAAAGGCTTTGGAAGTTTCAATTGCTGGTAATAGTTCCTCTCCCTTGACTAACTGACTGGCAATACTAGATGCAAAGGTACATCCTGCACCAGCATTTTGTCCTTGGATGACTGGATTTTCAAGGATTGTGAAATTCTCCCCATCATAAAAGACATCCACAGCCTTATCCTGACTGAGGCGATTTCCACCCTTGATAATCACTGCTGGTGCACCCAAGTCATGTAATTTCTGCGCTACAGCCTTCATATCTTCCAGACTTTCAATCTTTTGGTCTGCAAGTAACTCTGCCTCAGGAAGATTCGGAGTAATCACTGATACATAAGGGAAAAAGCGAATCAACTCTTGACAGAGCTCGCTGACTGCAACGTCGTGCGTTTCCTTACAAACCAATACAGGGTCCAAGACGACAGGAACTCCTGATCTTTCCTTGATGAAATTCAAAGCTCTCTCAGCAACACCGACTGTCGGCAAGAGACCAATCTTAATCCCTCCAAAGTCTACACTTTTCAGGCTATCCAACTGTTGTTGGAAAATAGTCTCATCCGTCGGAAAGACTTCAAAACCATTTTCTGTCAAAGCAGTCAAGCAGGTCATGGCTACAAATCCATGCAAACCATTCAAAGTATAGGTGGCAAGGTCAGCAGCTAATCCACCACCACTAAAAATATCATTTCCTGAAAGTGCTAAAATACGATTATTCTTCATAACGAATCTCCTTCAAATACAAACCATTAGACGCTGCAGTTGGACCTGCCAACTGTCTGTCTTTTTTCTCTAAGATGAGGTCAATCTGTTCAATCGGCATACGGTTGTTGCCAATTTTCAGCAGGGTTCCAACCATATTTCGAATCTGCTTATAGAGGAAACCATTGCCTGAGAAGGTAAAGGTCAAGAACTGCCCTGTTTCATCAACCCTAAGACTAGCTTCCGTGATCGTTCTTACCTTGTCTTCCACACTAGTTCCTGAGGCTGTAAAACCAGTAAAGTCATGTGTTCCCTCTAGTTTTTTTACAGCAAGCTGCATCCGCTCCACATCAAGTGGATAGGGATAATGAGTTGCATAATGGCGACGCATAGGATTTTTAGGACGTCCTCTATCCACGATAAACTCGTAGGTCTTGCTATGCTTAGCATAACGGCAATGAAAATCGTCAGCCACTATCTCAATCGAAATCACATCGATATCTTCAGGACTTTGGGTATCGAGAGCAAAACGAAGTTTTTCCTCATCCATCTGATAGGGAAGGTCAAAATGGATGACCTGACCTAAAGCATGAACGCCACTGTCCGTTCGCCCAGCGCCATGAATGGTAATGGCTTGTCCCTTATTTAATTTTGTTAAAGTTTTTTCAATTTCCTCTTGGACACTACGCGCGTGAGGTTGCCGCTGGAAACCCGCAAAAGCGTAGCCGTCATAAGAAATTATAGCTTTATATCTCGTCATGTATCTATTTTATCAAGAAAATTTCTCTGCAACAAGTTTGAGAATTAAAAATTGTAAGGGGACAATTTCTAGTGTAATTTAGTTCTTACCTAGATTTTCTCATTATGTATTTACGTTCTGGAACTTCAATGGTTTGAACAATTTCAAATCCCTCTTTTTGGTAGAGGTCTCTAGCTATTTGATTTGACTCAAAAACCGTTAGGGAAATACTCTCAATTTCTTCATTTTCAAACATTTCTTGAACGAAACCTTGGAAAGTTTTCCTACCTATTCCTTTTCCCTGCTTCTGTGGAGCTATGAGAAATCTTCCGATATGAAGATTTTTATCTTCTAATTTGATTTTCTGGATGATGCCTACAAACTCTTCTCCAGCAAAAATGGAAAAAATCCCTTCTAGTTTTTGTAAGGATTGGGCAATCAAGGGATAAGAAATCTTTGGTCCCATCCATTGCTTCTGAAAACTTTCTCCCAAAGCATTAGACCACTGACAAATGAGTTGGGCATTTTCTGACTGAAGTCCTTTTTCAAAGTGAATTTTCATATTTGTTCCTAAAACTTCTCCTATATCCAACTATTATACTCTTTCTCTTATTTTTTCCGAATAAATAAGTATGATTCATCTTTATTTTTTTCTTGTTGGAACGATTCTTGCTTCCTTTCTAGGCTTAGTCATCGATCGCTTCCCTGAACAATCCATCGTCTTTCCTGCAAGTCACTGTGATTCTTGTCAGACTCGCTTGAGACCACTAGATTTGATTCCGATTGTGTCCCAGATATTCAATCGCTTTCGCTGTCGCTATTGCAAGGCTCGCTATCCTGTTTGGTATGCCCTCTTTGAGTTGTGCTTAGGACTGCTCTTTCTAGCTTTCTCTTGGGATTTTCTAACTTTGGGGCAAGTCATCCTAATCAGCGCTGGTCTGACCTTGGGCATCTACGACTTTCGCCATCAGGAGTATCCTTTACTGGTATGGATTTTCTTTCATCTACTTCTAATGGCTTGCTCTAGTTGGAATCTAATCATGGCTTTTTTCTTGATTCTTGGAATCATTGCTCATTTCATCGATATCCGCATAGGGGCAGGAGATTTTCTCTTTCTATCTTCTTGTGCCCTAGTTTTTACACTTACAGAAATACTGATTCTCATTCAATTTGCTTCTTCAACCGGCATTCTAGCCTTTCTCCTGCTAAAGAAAAAGGAAAGACTTCCTTTTGTGCCTTTCCTCTTACTGGCTGCTTGTGTGATTATTTTTGGTAAGCTACTGCTTCTCGGATAAAGTCAGCGATTTCTGCTATTTGTCCTTCATGTAGAGCTTTAACAATCTTGGAACCGACGATAACACCATCAGAGACCGCATTGAAACGTTCCACATCAGCCTGAGTGGATACACCAAATCCTGTTAAAACTGGAATGTCAGCCACTTGATGAAGTTGGGACAAGTGCTTGTCCAAGTCATCTCGGTAATTTCCTGATTTCCCTGTCACCCCATTGATAGCAACGGCATAGACAAATCCTTCTGCCCCTTCAATGAGTTCCTTTTGACGCTCAATTCCTGTCGTCAAGCTGACTAAAGGAATCAAAGCAATGTCTGTTTCCGCCAAATATGGCTCTACAAAGTTGGCGTGCTCATGAGGGAGGTCTGGTATAATCAAACCTTTGACTGCTGTATCAGCAAGGTCTTTAACCAATTTCTCCACACCGTACTGAAAGAGGGGGTTAAAGTAGGTCATGATGACAAGCGGAATTTCTGTTTCAATGGTTTTCAAAGTTTCAACCAAAGCCTGGGTAGAGGTTCCGCGAGCTAGACTGCGCAAGCCTGCTTCTTCAATAACAGGACCATCTGCAACCGGGTCCGAGAAAGGAACTCCTACCTCAATGGCAGACACACCCAAATTTTCTAAAAAGTGAATTGTTTCACCGAGACCATCTAATCCTTTTTCGTGATCTCCAGCCATAATATAGGGGACAAAAATTCCCTTTCCAGTTGCTTTAATAGCGTTCAGTTTTTCTGTCAGTGTCTTAGGCATGAGCTTCTCCCTTCTTTGCTGCGTCTGCTTCCAAGCGGTCTTTAACTTGAACTACATCCTTGTCTCCGCGACCTGATAGACAGACAATCATAGACTTGTCTGGACCAAGTTCTTTGGCTAATTTCACCGCAAAGGCGATAGCATGACTAGATTCCAAAGCTGGGATAATCCCTTCCACACGTGACAAGAGTTGGAAACCTTCCAATGCTTCCTCATCTGTCACAGGCACATAAGTCGCACGCTTGATATCGTGGTAATGAGAATGTTCTGGACCGATACCTGGGTAGTCCAAACCTGCTGAGATAGAGAAGGCTTCTAAGATTTGTCCATGGGCATCTTGGAGCACATCCATGAGCGAACCGTGGAGAACACCTGGTCTACCCTTGGTCAAGGTAGCTGCGTGATGCTCTGTATCCACACCAAGTCCTGCCGCTTCAGCTCCATACATAGCTACAGATTCATCTTCCACAAATGGATGGAAGAGACCGATAGCATTCGAACCACCACCAACACAGGCAACTAGCGCATCTGGTAGATTTTCACCTGTCAATTCACGGTACTGTTGTTTAGCTTCTCGACCAATGACACTTTGGAAATCACGAACAATTTCTGGGAAAGGATGAGGTCCCAAGGCAGAACCAAGGATATAGTGGGTATCATCGATATTTGCTACCCAAGAACGAAGGGCTGCATTGACCGCATCCTTGAGCACGCGCGAACCATCTGTTACAGCTTTCACCTTGGCTCCCAAAAGTTCCATACGGAAGACATTGAGGGCTTGGCGTTTAACATCTTCCTCACCCATATAGATAGTACATTCCATGTTGAAAAGAGCTGCAGCTGTTGCAGTTGCCACACCGTGCTGACCGGCACCAGTTTCAGCGATAATTTTCTTTTTGCCCATGCGTTTAGCGAGAAGAACTTGTCCCAAGGCATTGTTAATCTTGTGTGCACCTGTATGGTTGAGGTCTTCACGTTTGAGGTAAATCTTGGCTCCACCAATATGCTGGGTCAAGTTTTTTGCGTAGTAAAGAGGTGTTTCACGTCCTACATACTGGCGCAAAAGTTGGTTTAACTCTTCTTGGAAACTTGGATCTGCCTGACTTTCACGATAAGCTTCTTCCAACTCCAATACTGCTGTCATCAATGTTTCTGGGACAAAACGTCCACCGAATTTTCCGTAAAATCCTTCTTTATTTGGTTCTTGATATGCCATGTTTTACCCTCTCTATAAATCTTCTTATCTTTTCATGATCTTTTTGTCCGTCTGTCTCTACCCCACTTGATACATCTACTGCAAAGGGAGTAAAGTGTTGAATTGCTTCTTCTACATTGGCTTCATTTAGCCCACCTGCGATGAAGAAAGGCTGAGATAGATCTTTCGTATCCAGTTGACCCCAGTCAAAGGTCTGACCACTTCCTGCCACAGGTGCATCAAAGAGTAGATAATCTGCCTGAGAACTTGGCACGTGACCATCTCCACCCACCTGTACTGCCTGAATGCTAGTACAAGGTAAATTCTCAAACAAATCATCCGCCACCTGGCCATGAATTTGGACTAAGTCTAAATCGACCTTTTCAATCGCTTCTAGTAATTCCTCCCGACTTGGTGAAACAAATACGCCAACCTTTTTTACATTTGTAGGAATAATCTCAGCCAGCTTTGCTGCTTGTCCCAAGGTCACTTGTCTTTTGCTAGGAGCAAAGACAAAACCGATGTAGTCGGCCCCTGCTGACACAGCTGTTTCTACCGCTCCTTTGGTCGATAGTCCACAAATCTTAACCTTTGTCAATCTGCAACTCCTTGATTCTCTGGGCTACATCTTCTGCCTGCATGAGGGCTGTTCCTACCAAAATTCCGTTAAAGTAGGGGGCAACTCGTTTCGCATCTGCTTCTGTAAAAATAGCAGATTCAGAAATGTACAAGCAATCGTCCTTAAAGTATTGGGCCAAGTCTACACTAGTCTGCAAGTCAACTTCAAAGGTAGTCAAATTACGATTATTCACACCGATAATTTGAGCTCCAAGGCGGTGGGCTACTTCTAGCTCTGCTAGATTATGAGTTTCCACTAATACTTCTAGACCAATCTCTGTCGCATAGTCATACAGTTCCTTGAGGCGTTCTTCTGATAAAGCCGCTACGATAAGCAAGATAACTGTCGCACCTGCATTGCGAGCACGGATGATTTGCTTTTCATCGATGATAAAGTCCTTGTTCAGTGTCGGAATCTGTACTTGATTGGAAATCTCACGAAGATAATCCAAATGACCCTTGAAAAAAACTTCATCTGTCAATACAGAAATCATAACAGCGCCGTTAGCCTCGTAAGTCTGGGCCTGTTGAACGATATCCACATCCAGATTGATATCACCCATACTTGGACTCGCCTTCTTGACCTCCGCAATGATTTGCAGACGTTCTTGATGGTTTTTCAAATATTCAGCTAAGCGATAGCTTGCTCGCAGGGGCTGAAGCTCCTCTCGCTCCATCTTTTCAACTTCACGTGCCTTCTGCTCTAAGATACGTGACAAAAATTCCTGACTCATTTTTGGTACTCCTGTAATAGTCTGAGTTTTTCAAGGGCCTTACCACTAGCAATCACTTGACGTGCCATTTCAACTCCGTCCTTGATACTGTCTGTTTTACCATTGGCGTAGAATCCTAGACCAGCATTTAAAACGGTTGTTTCCAAGAATGGACTTGGTTCGTTATTAAGAACACTGACAAGGATGGCTGCATTCTCATGAGCATTTCCCCCACGAATGTCCTCAATAGCAATGCGTTCCATTCCCAAATCTTCTGGGGTAAAGGTTGACAAAGTGATTTCACCATTTTCAAGAAGGGCAATGCTGGTAGTCCCATTCAAACCAGCTTCATCCAATCCTTCTGGACCAGCTACTACAATGGCACGTTTGCGGCCCATATTTTTCAAGACCTGAGCAGTACTTTCCAGAAGTTCTGGGCGACTGATCCCTAGAAGCTGTGTTTCCAAGACCATTGGGTGAATCAGTGGGCCTGTCAAATTCATGATGGTTGGAATTCCCAACTCCAAGCGTGCTGGCATGATATATTTCATAGCTGGGTGCATGTTTTTGGCGAAGAGAAAGACAATACCTGTTTGATCAAATACCTTACCCAATTGTGCTGGTTTGAGGTCAATATTGATTCCCAAAGCTTGCAAGACATCTGCCGAACCAGATTTAGAAGAGATGGAGCGATTGCCATGTTTGGCCATGTGGATGCCACCACCTGCCAAGACAAAGGCTGCAGTTGTAGAAATGTTGAAGCTAAATGACTTATCTCCACCCGTACCGCAATTATCCATAGCATCTTGAATGTTGGTTGGAATGTGTTGAGCATGTCCTCTCATAACTTGGGCGAGGGCTGTTCTTTCTTCAGGTGTTTCTCCCTTCATCTTGAGGGCTAACAGTAGTGAAGCGATTTGTGCTTCCGTCACACGTCCTGTTACGATGCGTTCAATCACATCTGTCATTTCAACACTTGATAAATCTTCAAAGTTCGCTAATTTTTCAATAATTTCTTTCATTTTGTGTTCCTCACTTTACAACTTTCTCGATAAAATTCTGAATAGAAGATAGGCCATCTGGCGTTCCAATACTTTCTGGATGATACTGCAAGCCATAAATCGGAAGAGTTTTGTGTTGGATCCCCATAATGGCTTGGTCATCTGTCGAACGAGCTGTCACTTCAAACTCTTCTGGCATCTCTTCAATTAAAATACTGTGGTAACGCATGACTGGACGATTATCCTCGATTCCTTGATAGAGAACTGAAGGAGTCTCAAATCGAATCTGGCTTTGTTTACCGTGCATAACTTTAGGAGCCAAACCCAACTTACCACCGAAGACTTCTGCGATGGCTTGGTGCCCTAAACAAATCCCTAGAATCGGTTTCTTACCTGCAAAATCACGAATCATTTCTTCCATCTTCCCAGCATCAGCTGGCCAACCTGGGCCAGGAGAAAAGACCAGTCCATCTGCCTTTGTAGCTTCTTCATAAAGAGTTGGATCATCATTTCTCAAAACCTGAACTTCTGCGAAATTCCCAATGTATTGAGCCAAGTTATAGGTAAATGAATCATAATTATCAATCAATAAAATCATGGTCTTAGTTCTCCCATTCTAGTCATAGATTTAGCTTTGTTAATGGTTTCCTGGTATTCATTCTGAGCGATGGAATCATAAACAATTCCTGCACCAGCCTGTACATAGGCTGTTTTATTTTTAAGAATCATGGTTCGAATAGCAATGGCAAAGTCCATATCTCCAGTTGCTGAAAGGTAGCCGATAGCTCCGGCATAAACGCCTCGTTTCTCTGTTTCTAATTCATAAATGCGTTTCATAGCACGAATCTTAGGGGCCCCAGAAACTGTTCCTGCAGGAAGAGTCGCTTTCAAGGCATCCATGGCAGTCAGTTCTGGAAGCAAACGTCCTTTAACCACGCTGGTCAAATGCATGACATAGCGGAAAAGTTCCACTTCCATATACTTGGTTACTTGGACACTTGCTGTTTCAGCAATTCGACCGATATCATTGCGTCCTAGATCCACTAGCATTCGGTGTTCTGCCGTTTCCTTTTCATCAGAAAGTAGATCACTTGCAAGTGCTGCATCTTCCTCGTCATTGGCACCTCTAGGTCGCGTACCTGCAATCGGATTGGTTGTTACAATACCGTTTTTTACGGAAACCAAGCTCTCAGGACTGGCACCGATGATTTGATAATCTCTGAAGTCATAAAAGTAGAGGTAATTTGATGGATTTGTCACTCGGAGATTTCTGTAAAAGTCAAAAGGATTTCCAGTTACCTCTGCGGAGAAGCGTTGACTGAGCACGCATTGGAACATATCTCCATTGCGAATCAAGTCGCGAGCTGTTTCTACCATTTCTTCAAATTTCTGAGGAGCGATATGTGGTCTAAACTGAAGTGGAGAAACGTCCAAATCTTCAAATTCATTTGATGCTGGGATTTTTAACTCCTCTAAAACTTGATCCAAAGCCACTTCTAGCTCATCATTGCTTCGATCACTGTAGAGAGCATCCTCGATGATATGAATTTTTTCTTTCTTGTGGTCAAAAACTATGTAGCTCTCATAGACGAAGAAATGCATATCTGGCGTCCCAATCGTATCCTCAGGAAGCTGACCAATTTCTTCATAGAGAGAAATCATATCATATCCAACAAAGCCGATGGCTCCACCACCAAAAGGTAGGTCTGAATGGTCCTGGCTCTTATGAGTCACCTCATAGAGGAAATCCAAGGGGTCACGATCAATGACTTGCCCATTTTGATAAAGAACTCCATTTTCAAACTTAATTTCAAAAACTGGGTTATAGGCTAAGATAGAAAATCGAGCATTTTCCTTTTCTCTTGGGATACTTTCAAGTATAACCTTGTGTTGTCCATTTAAACGCATATACGCCAAGATTGGTGATAAAACATCTCCATGAATGATTCGTTCCATTGTAATTTCCCTTTCAGTTCTTCTTAAATTCCGTGTTTATTCTACAAAAAATCCCCACGCAAAATAACTTGCGTGAGGACGAAATTCGCGGTGCCACCTCAATTATAGGATTTCTCCTATCTCTCATTCCTGTCTCAGAACCTTCTTGTAACAGGCTGTGCGATAAAGGGCACTCCCTTGAGAATCATGTTTTCTTCTCTCATTTCAGACGGACCCAACCTTACAGCTTTCTCTGCTTGTTTTCAGCAACCACAAGCTCTCTGTGAGAGAAATCTCTGTATCTTTTCCATCTTTTATTTTTTATCTTCAAGGTAGTCTGCAATAGCAGCTACGTCCTTGTCTCCACGACCAGAGACATTAATGACGATAATCTCGTCTTTACTTAGTTTTGGTGCTCGTTTGACTGCTTCTGCAATAGCATGGGAGCTTTCAATAGCTGGGATAATTCCCTCAGTCTTGCTAAGTAAAAGCAAGGCTTGGACAGCTTCTTCATCAGTCGCTGCGACATACTCTACACGACCAGAGTCTTTAAAGAATGCGTGTTCTGGTCCAACCCCTGGATAGTCTAAACCAGCAGAGATAGAGTAAACAGGTGCAACATTTCCATCTTCGCCAAAGACTGCATAGGTTTTCATTCCATCGACAATCCCTACACTACCCTTGGTCATTGTTGCCGCGTGTTTGTCGGTATCTAAACCGTGACCAGCAGCTTCTACCCCAACCAATTTTACTTCTTCATCAGCTACATACTGTGAAAAAGCTCCGATAGCATTGGAACCACCGCCCACACAGGCAATGACGTAGTCTGGTAGACGTCCTTCTTTTTCCAAGATTTGACGACGTGATTCTTCACTAATAACCTTTTGGAATTCATGAACAATCGTTGGATAAGGATGAGGGCCTACAGCAGATCCTAAAACGTAGAAGGCTTCAAGGTCATTCATCCATGCTCCAAAGGCTGCATCAACCGCATCTTTGAGGGTACGAGTACCAGTTTCAACTGCGTGAACAGTTGCTCCCATCATCTCCATACGGAAGACATTGAGACGTTGACGCTCCACATCTTCTGCCCCCATGTAGACATCACATGCCATACCAAATTTGGCTGCAGCTGCAGCTGTCGCAACACCGTGCTGCCCAGCTCCTGTCTCAGCAATCACACGTTTTTTACCCATGCGTTTAGCAAGAAGGATTTGTCCAAGGACATTGTTAAGTTTGTGTGACCCAAGATGGTTAAGATCTTCACGCTTGAGATAAATCTTAGCTCCACCTAGGTGCTCTGTCAAACTTTCTGCAAAATAGAGCGGTGTTTCACGACCTGAATAATCCTTCAAGTAATGGCGAAACTCAGCTAAAAACTCTGGATCATCCTTGTATTTATCAAAAGTCACTTCCAACTCATCTAATAAAGCCTGAATTGGTTCTGGTACAAAACTACCACCAAACTGTCCAAAATAACCTTTAGTTGTCATAAATTTTTCCTCTTTTCCATTGTTCCAAAATATGAAAAAGCCCACACACGGAATCTACTTCCATGTGAGGGCGTTTGTAACGCGGTACCACCTCATTTGTAAAGAGAATATCCCCTTTACATCTCTGCCTTGTCTAACAACAAGTTGCACTGTAAGGTGTGCCTACCGAATTTTCATTGTTTCAAATTCACTTTTAAAATCAGCCCAATTTCACTAGTTCCAACCACCTGTTCACAGTAACCACAGGCTCCCTGAAGATTAAAAATAATTACTTTTCTGATTTGTTGAGTTAATTATATGTTATTGTTTTTTCTTTGTCAACCGTTTTCACTAATTTTTTACTAATTTTTTTAATTATTTTTGTGAAGCACCTAGAACTTCATCAGAAACTTTGACAAAAGTCTCAATGATATAATCTACTTCTTCATCCGTTAATTTGGTGTGAAGCGGTAGTGTAATCTCGTTTACAAAGTAGGCATAAGCTTTAGGATAGTTTGCCATGTCAAAGCCAAGATTCTTATAGGCAGTCAAAAGTGGAAGCGGTTTGTAGTGAACGTTACTTGCGATTCCAGCTTTGGCCAATTCTTGGATGATTTGATTACGTTGCTCAAGACTAGCACCTTCTACATGGGTAACATAAAGGTGACGACAAGATTCAACAGTATCTGTCTCATGCGCCAATGGGTGAATACGAGTTCCTGTAAATCCACGGTCATAGCGAGTTACGATTTCTTTTCGACGTTGAAGCAAGCTAGGATAACGATCCAATTGTACCAAACCAATTGAAGCCATGATATCTGTCATGTTGCACTTGTAGGCAGGAGTTACGATATCGTATTCCCATGAACCCAGTTGCATCTTGGCAAGAGCATCTTTTGTTTGACCATGAAGAGATAGGATTTGGAATTCCTTGTACATTTCTTCATCGTCAATAGCTGGATTAGCTTTCCAGGTCGCACTTCCTCCTTCAGCAGTTGTAAAATTCTTAACTGCGTGGAAAGAGAATGATGTAAAGTCTGCAATGGAACCAGCTGGTTGTCCCTTGTAGGTTGAACCCAAAGCATGGGCGCTATCTGATACAACAACGATACGGTTAAAGACTTTTTGCCACTTGCTAGTAGCTGTAAAGAGGTCACGTTTCTTCTCAACAACTTGGAACAAACGGTCATAGTCACAGATAATCCCTGCAAGTTCTACTGGGATGATAACCTTAGTCTTCTCAGTAATCGCTTGCTCAAGTTTGTCATAGTCCATTTCAAAGGTATCACCTTGGATATCAACCATTACTGGTGTCGCACCTACGTGAGTGATAACGCTACATGATGCTGTATAAGTCATAGCTGGAACGATAACTTCATCGCCAGGCCCCACTTCAAGCACGCGCAAGATCAATTCAAGAGCTGCTGTTGCAGAGTTAAGGCAGACTGTCTTAGGTGTCTGAGTATAGACGGACAGACGACGCTCCAATTCTTTTGTCTTAGGTCCTGTTGTAATCCAACCAGAACGGAGGGTATCTGCTACTTCAGCAATTTCTGCTTCGGTAATATCGGGTGGTGAAAATGGAATATTATACTTTGGCATTGTTTTACTCCTTTTATCGGTTTTCAATCTTAGGACTACTTTATTTTAAAACTTCAAATACAGTCTGGAACATGATTTTGATATCTCCGAAGAAATTAAAATCACGTAGGTAGGCTAGATTATAGTGCATCTTTTCTGGAAGGACTCTTTCGACATAAGCTTGGTCGACCGACATACCTTTTGCAGTCATTTGACTGATAATGGCATCCTCGTCCTTATAGTTAATGCTGGCAAGCGATGTAATCCCTGCTGGTAAGAGCAAGGTAGCCATCATTTCAGGGCTGTACTGCTCAGTATAGCGTGGTACTTCTGGACGAGTTCCCACAAAGGACATCTCTCCTTTGAGAACATTGACCAATTGTGGAAGTTCATCCAAACGAACACGGCGAATGAAATTTCCAACCTTGGTGATACGGCTGTCATTGGCAGAAGTTACTAGACTTCCTTTCTTGTCCGCATCGGTCACCATGGTCCGGAATTTCCAAATCTTGAAATGTCGGTTGTACTGGGTTACCCGCACTTGCTTGTAAATGACTGGACCCTTGCTATCTAGCTTGATCCAAATGCTTAGAATTAGAAATACGGGTGAGGTCAAGATTAACAAGACCAATGCTAGAAACAAATCTAGACAGCGCTTGAGAATCAGAGAGCCTTTTCTTTTAGAAACAAGCTGGTAGTATGGTTTTACCTCACTTAATTGCATTTCTTGAGGTAGTTCATCCCATTTCAGCATGCACATTCTCCTCTGTTTTTTAATATGTAATCTTTAAACATTCTACATTATACCACAAAATGAAAGAGGCAGTGCAAGAAATCTGTATTTTAAAGGAATTCTTCTCTAAGAAAGAGCCCCTGCCTGCAAACTATACATCTTGTGATAGGTTCCTCCCAAGGCTAAAAGTTCCTCGTGTGTGCCGCTCTCAATAATACGTCCCTTATCAAGGACATAGATACAGTTAGCATCCTGAATGGTAGAAAGACGATGGGCAATGGCAATGGTCGTCCGGCCCTGTCTCATCTTGGCTAGAGAATTTTGGACCAAGGCTTCTGTTTCAGAATCAATATTGGCTGTTGCTTCATCCAAAATCAGAATTTTCGGTTGACTGGCAACGGTTCTAGCAAAAGCAAGAAGCTGACGTTGACCAGTTGAGAAACTCGAACCACGCTCAGACACAGGGGCATCATAGCCTAATGGAAGATCCCGAATGAAAGAATCTGCATCGACAAATTCTGCCGCAGCCTTAACCTGATCATCGCTGATATCTTGGTACATAGCGATATTGGACTTGATGGTTCCATGATAGAGGAAAGGTTCCTGTAGGACCAGACCGATATTTTTTCTCAACTCCTCTTGACTATACTTACGAATATCCACACCATCAAGTAAAACCCGACCAGACTGGAATTCATAAAAGCGCATAAGAACATTGATGATAGAAGATTTCCCAGAACCTGTATGTCCGACAAAGGCAATAGTTTCACCTTTATTGACGGTAAAGGAGATATCATCGAGAATCTGATGTTTTCCGTCATAAGAGAAAGACACATGTTCAAAACGGATATTTCCTTCTCTAATCTCCGCTTGTCCATTTTCTTGGACCGGTTCATAGTTGGTCTCATCGATAAGTGCAAAAACACGACCTGCTGACACCATAGATGTCTGAAGTGTAGAAAAGTTTTGTGTTACCTCGATGAGGGGGTCAAAGAGACGATTGATATACTGGATAAAGGCATACATGGTTCCTGCTGTTATGCCTAAATAAAGACCACGATAACCAAAGTAAGCCATCAAAACCGCATAGCCCAAAAGCTTCAACAAACTCATAGCTGGACGTAAAAAGAGGGAGTCCAAAGCTACTGAACGGTTGGCGTAGACCAGATGTTCCTGATTTATCTCATCAAACTCTTCTTGTAGGCGTTTTTCTTGATTAAAGGCTTGAATAATGCGAATCCCTTCGATATTTTCTGCCAGCTTACTGTTGATATCTGACAAGAGACTTCTGGTTTTTTCAATGACCTTGACCGATTTTTTTCGGTAGAGATTGACCAAAAGGAAAATCAAAGGTAGAAAGAGCAAGACTAAAACTGTCAGACGATAATCCAAAATAAGCATGGTATAAAGGGTTGTCACAAAGATAAAGACTGCCGAGATAAAGCTGGATAAGATCCCTGAGAACATATCACTAATAGTCTCAGTGTCATTGGTCAAACGTGAAACGATAGAACCTGCAGGTGTTTTATCAAAGTAGGACATGCCTAGTTTTTCCATATTGGCAAAGGCATCACGTCGAATATCTCTAACAATGCTGTAGGACACACGCGCAAAGAGAAGATTCCCCACATATTGGATAATGGTTTGAAGGATGTAAAGACCATAGTAGGCTAGCAAAACTGTAACGGCAAGCTGGTTGAGATTATGTAGATACTGGTCGATAAAGTATGAAGCCACCAATGGAATAACGCTCTTAATAACAGTCGTCGTAAGGAGAAAAGCTAAGGCTAAAAAGGTTAGGAGACCATAAGGCTTGAGATAGGACAACAAGCGTTTCAATACAGCCCATTGTTCTTGTTTATTGCGCATCTTCTTCTCCTTTCATTTCTAATTGTTGTGACTGGTAGGTTTGTGCGTACCAACCATCCAAGGCTAGTAAGTCTTCATGTGTGCCTCGTTCAATGATGTGGCCATTTTGCATGACCAAAATCAAATCCGCATGAACAACTGCACTGAGACGATGGGCAGTGATGATAGTCGTTTTATCTTTGCGAGTTTCCTTGAGATTATCGATGATCGCGAACTCTGTCTTAGCATCCACTGCTGACAAGGAATCATCTAAAATTAAGATATCAGGATTTAGAATCATAGCCCGACTCATAGCCAGACGTTGCTTTTGTCCACCAGATAGACTAACACCTTTTTCCCCGATAACTGTATCAAATCCCTCAGGCATGGCCTGAATGTCTTGATAGACTTGAGCCAACTGAGTCGCTTCTTCTACTGCTGAGAAAGGTAGGTCGGGATTTCCAAAACGGATATTATCTAGGATAGAGCTAGCAAAGAGAAATTGGTCCTGTGGAACGTATCCCATCAAACTACGTAAGTCAGCTAGTCGATAGGCACGAATGTCATGACCATTTAGATAAATAGCTCCTTGGTCAACATCATACTCACGTAGGAGCAATTTAATCAAAGCAGTTTTCCCTGAACCAGTTTGCCCAACCAAGCCCAACGTTTGCCCTTTTTCGAGACTAAAATGTATATCTCTCAGCGTCTCTTCGTCTTCAAAGGCAAAACGATCAATAGCATATTCCAAGCGCCCATTTTCAATCCCGTCAAGTGGAGATTCTGGATCTTTGACAGGTGATTCTTGAGACAAAAGACTCTCAATTCGTTGATAAGAAACCTTCCCTCTTTGAGTAATATTAAAGAGGAAACCAATCGCCATCAAGGGCCAGACCAACATATCCAAGTAAGAGATAAAGGTGACCAGATTTCCGACAGTTACCTGTCCCGCTTGCACCATAAAGGCACCGACTAAGAGAGTTAAGGCATAAGAAGAACCAACAAAGAGCAAAACCATCGGGTCAAAGAGGCTATCATATTTCATGGTTTGCAGATTCTTTTGGAAGGTCAAATCATTAACTTCCTGGAAAGATGCCAATTCGTCTGACTGATAGCCAAAGGACTTGGTTACCTTGATACCTGATACTGACTCTTGAACCTTATTGTTGAGTTCAGAAAAGGCTGCTTGCGATTCGCCAAAAGCTTTGTGGGTCTTTCTCCCCAGACGACTAGTCCCATAAGCCATAAACGGCAAAGGTAGAATGGCAACCAAGGTAATCTGCCAAGAAATGCTAAAGAGCATGGTCAAGAGAGTCACCAAGGCTGTGATAGAGGCATCCACTGCAGACATGACACCCCCACCTGCTAGACGAGTCAGGGCATTGATATCATTAGTTGCGTGAGCCATCAAATCCCCTGTTCGATAATTCTGATAAAAAGCAGGCGACATCTTTGTAAAATGCTCAAATAGTCTTGAGCGCATGATTTGTCCCAGTCGGTAGGAGGTTCCTAGGATATACATGCGCCAAACATAACGCAGATAGTACATCCCGAAAGCAGCGAGCAGGAGATAAAAGAGATGAAGCAGGAGCTCATCCTGTGTTAATCGTCCCGAAGTGATGGCATCAATCACGCGCCCCATGACCATAGGTGGGATGAGGTTGAGCACAGAGACTAAGACTAGAGCCACAATTCCAACGAGGTAACGACGTTTTTCTAACTTAAAAAACCACCAGAGTTTTTGGATGATAGACATAAAATTCCTTTCTAATGACAAATGGAAACCTGAGGCATGAACCCCAGGTTTTTCTTATTCATAGGTGACGACGCTTAGTTGACCTTTATCATACTCAGCGATAAAGATATTGGTCACATTATCATACCCTTGCTTATTCAGATGATCTAAGAGCCATTCTTCCGTTAAGCTGAGAGTATCGAGAACATCAGACTGAATGACACCATCTGTGATGACAGGATACTTAGGATTTTCATCTCCATTTTGTACTACAATCAGCTGACCGTTTTGCTCTCGTACAGCACGCTTGACTTCTTTAAGCTGGAAGATACCTTGGCTACGAAGTTTCAGAGCTACGTCAGAAGCTGATAATCCGACAGAACGGCAGGCTTCTGGATCGATTTCCCCATTTTTGATGAGTAGGGTTGGTTTTCCATCAATCATTTGTTTCACAAAACCAACATTGTTTGTAAGCCATTTAAGAGACAAAACCAAAATCGTCCACACAATCAAGATAACTGCATATTGAAGGATGGTAATAGAGCTATTATAGATTACCCCACCGATGATTCCCCCAAGAACATAGTTTTGGATTTGGTCAATTGCTGAGTTGGGCGCTAGATTTCCCTTCCCTGTCACGTTGATAACAAAGACGAGAGATACAAGACCTAAAGCCAGTTTAATAAGAATCTCGATATAGTTAAATGTCATTTGTTTGCCTCCACTAATTCAATGTCGCTTGTTTGATACAAGTCAAGTTTTTCCAAGAGATACTTATCCGGTTCACTCCCACTTAAAGCACGGTAGTATTTGTCTCCTACCTTGAGAAGTGCACCATCTGTGGCTGCAGAAGTATTGACGTAGACCTCTGATTTATCCACCCCTAAATCCTCAGAAACAACTTCTATAAAGTGAAGTGAAGTTTGAAATTGGTTGTTGGAAGCTTGATTTGACTGATAAGTAGATATAATACCGAGAATGACAGCCAGTAAAGCCAAAGACGAGATCATCACCAACTCGCGAAACTTGGTTCCTCGATGGTCGCGGTAAGCCTTACAAGCAAAAAATCCAGTGATGGCAAGCAAGAATACTCCAAAACCAATCATGACACTATTTTGTTGGCCAATCTGGCTCAAGACATATTCATATGAGTAAAATTTCATTTATTCTCTTTCCTTTACATAAATCATTTTTTATTATAAAGGAATGACCTTGATTTTTCAAACTATACGTTGGGGAATTACGCGTATCAGACCAACTTCTCTAACTAACGACTCAAATACCTATTTCAAGATTCTGATTTTGATAATTGATAAGAATAGACACTAGGAATTATCACTACAAAGAAAAGTGTCAAGAAGAATACCCAGTAAACATATAGCTGAACAAAAGCATTTAGAAACAATAACAATCCTCCTAATACCCAAATTTTTCCAGCTATGCGATGCGTTTTGCTCCAGTTCTCATCATTCTCCAAAGTCCACGGAAGTCGAATACCGATTATATAATTTCGGCGTGTTTTGGGTAGATAATTTCCAATTACAATCATGATGACTCCCATAAAAATCTGAGCTAGAATTCCACTCATCATAGAATAACCCAAAGATACTCCGTAGATAGAAATCATCGATAGACAAGATACAAAAGGAATAATCCAGTAAATCAAAAGTTGTATTTTTGAACTAATATTGCTGGACTTAGGATCCTTGATCATCAAGAATAGAATCAACCAATGCATCAAAAGCATGAGAGCCGGTAATCCAAAGATAGCAAACATTTTATGATCGTAGCCATCTGCTTGTCCCAGTAGATTAAAATGAGTCGGCATCTTCTCTGGTAGTTGAAACCAGAGAACACAACCTACAAGGGTAGGCAGTAAGATAAGAAGGCTAGTATATAATACCAATTTCTTATTGATTTTTATCTTCATCTAAAAATCTCCTTTCAGTTCTGCTAACCACACCATCATATCCTCTAAAACTGATGTATTTAACTCATAATAAATAAAGTTTTTCTCTTTCATTTCACGAATCAAATCCGCTGCTTTCAAAATCGTAAGGTGGTGTGAAATTGTTGCACCAGTTAACTCAAAATGACTGGCAATTTCTCCTGCAGATAATCTGCCTGTTTTAAGCAAATTCAAAATCTCCCTCCTGACTGGATGAGATAAAGCTTTAAAGCTATTTGCAAAACTCATGGTGCTTCCTTTCTATTCGCAATATCAGTAAGGCAAGGAATAAGCAGGGTAGCACTGCTATCAATCCTGCTGGTGACGGACCAAAAATCAAGAGGCTTGAAGCTTTTTCTCCAGGCAGTTGAAAGAGTAATCCAAAACCTGCAGTTGCATTGATTGCCCCATGAAATAGTGCTGAAGCCCAGATAGATCCTGTTTTTTCCATCAACCAACTCAACAATATTCCTATGCTAAAACAAAATAGAAACATGGCAACAATTCCCAAAACGGGATATGAAAAATAAGTTAGTCCATAATTATAGCCTTGCAAATTGATTGGTAAATGCCATAGACTCCAAATGAGACCAAGCAAGACATGAGTCTGTACTAGTGAAAAGCGTTCTCTTAGAGCTGGGTAAAGATAACCACGCCAACCAATTTCCTCTCCCAATGCAAATAAGCTATTAAGAAAAGGAGCGTAGGTTAAACTAGCTAGCATTTGAATCAAGACCAAGGAAGATAGGGGGATCGGTGATTGAAGTACTCCTTTTTCTTGTAAGATGGCTTGAATAAATTCAAAACCAAGGCTGAAATTGTTAGGAAATACAAGAAAATAAAGTCCTGCTCCTAAGAAACTGATAACTGCTGGCAACCAGATAGCTAGTAAGTAAAAGCGCCAGTTCCTCTTGAGATTCACGACTAATTTAGACTTGATTCCACTAGGTTTTTTCGTTATTTTCCCTAAGAGAAAGACTGCAAGCGCAGGCATCCACATGGCCACAATACTAGCAAGCTGACTCCATGGAGAATTTAGTCCAATACCACTTATCCATAGTGCCAACCATATTATCCAAGCAAGACCATAAGACAAGACCACAAAAAGAAGGATTGTTCTCTTATTTGACATATTTGTAACTTCACTTTCTATTTAGATGTTTTTCTAAATAATATTATATACCTTTCCACTCCAAATACAAGAACTATTTAGATTTTTTTCAAAATAGTTGCGAGAATTTTTGTTTTCTAAGGATAAAGTTTAAAGAGTGAGTTTACGAACTAGAAACTCGCTGGCTTTACTTTTTTTTGATAAAATATAAGAAATACATCTAGAAAAGGTACACACTATGAAACTAATCTCATGGAATATTGATTCACTCAATGCAGCGTTGACGAGTGACTCTGCGCGTGCGAAATTGTCACAAGACGTTCTCCAAACCTTGGTTGCCGAAGATGCTGACATTATCGCCATCCAAGAAACCAAGCTTTCAGCCAAAGGCCCTACAAAAAAACACCTTGAGGTACTGGAAGAACTCTTCCCAGGCTACGAAAACACCTGGCGTTCCTCTCAAGAGCCTGCTCGTAAAGGCTATGCCGGAACCATGTTCCTCTATAAGAAAGAACTCACTCCAACTATCAGCTTCCCAGAAATTGGCGCACCTTCTACTATGGACTTGGAAGGCCGCATCATTACTTTGGAATTTGATACATTTTTCGTGACTCAAGTTTACACACCAAACGCTGGTGATGGACTCAAACGCTTGGAAGAACGTCAAGTCTGGGATGTCAAATATGCGGAATACTTGGCTGAACTAGACAAGCAAAAGCCTGTCCTAGCAACTGGAGACTACAACGTTGCCCACAAGGAAATTGACCTTGCCAACCCGGCTAGCAACCGTCGTTCACCAGGATTCACAGACGAAGAACGTGAAGGATTTACAAACCTTTTAGCCAAAGGATTTACAGATACCTTCCGCCATATCCATGGCGATGTGCCAGAACGCTATACTTGGTGGGCACAACGCAGTAAGACTTCAAAAATCAACAACACAGGCTGGAGAATCGACTACTGGCTCACAAGTAACCGTGTAGCAGACAAGGTTACCAAGTCAGATATGATCGATTCAGGAGCACGCCAAGACCATACACCGATTGTCTTGGAGATTGAATTATAAGGATTTTCTTTATGGACTACAATGCAGTTATTCCCGAGTTTATGGTCTCAAATATAGAACAGTCCCGTTCCTTCTACTGTGATTTGTTGGGTTTTACCATCGAATACGAACGACCAGAAGAAAACTTTCTCTTCCTATCTCTTGAAGATTGCCAACTAATGCTAGAGGAGGGGAGTAAGGAGGAACTAGCTGAACTAAACTACCCCTTTGGTCGTGGAGTCAACATCTCCTTCGGCATAGAGGATGTCCCTCGACTCTATCAGAAAGTAATAGAGTCTAACTATCCTATTCATCGTCCTTTGACCAAAAGAGAATTTCGTGTTGGTGAACAATATATCTATCCTCATGAATTTGCAGTTTTAGACCCAGATGGCTATTTTTTAAGATTTAGTGAATAAGAAAAAGGAGGCTGATAGCCTCTTTTTCAGTAGGTAAACATGAATTGACAGACCTGTAAATCCATTGACCAAAATCTTTGCTAAAGCCTATGAAATCAGTATGTCAAAGAACTTTGATAGCCGTTTTTTGTATAATTGAGTAGAATGAAATCAGAAAGCGAGGAAATTTTATGCAAGTCGGAAAACAAATCCAGCGCTATCGTAAAGAGAAAAAATTATCTCAAGATGATTTAGCTGAAATAATTTTTGTCAGTCGCCAATCCATTTCCAACTGGGAACGCGGCGCGACTTACCCTGATATTCAAAACCTACTCTTGCTGAGCAAGATCTTTGAAGTGTCATTGGACAAACTAGTAAAAGGAGATTTGGAAACTATGAAACAAATTATTCACGATCAAGAGTTTATACGTTATCAAAAAGATGGAATAATCGTTAGCATACTGCTATTTGGTTTTCCTATCATCAGCATACCCTTAATTCTTTATTTGGATTGGTACGGTATCGCTATTAGTTGCTTGATTTTTGCTATCGCTATGTTCTACGCCCTACGCATTGAAAAATTCAAGAAACAGCATAATCTTCGCACCTACCGACAGATTGTTGCCTATGTTCAAGGACGTAACCTAAGCGAGATTGAAGAAGCTGAAGAAAGGGGTAAAGCTCCCTACCAAAGAATCACGCTTCCCATTCTTTTTGGCCTTGGAATTGGCGCTATTGCTCTGTTATTTTATTGGCTCTTACTTACTTTCTTCCCTATAAAATAAAAGCGAAGTCATCAGACCTCGCTTTTTAAATGTATTAAAATTTATAGAGTTGTGGATAGTAAACACACTCTGGGTTTTTAGGGCGTAGCTATCTACTCATTTTAATTTATATCCTCACCTGTCTATCTTCAGATCGTTGGCCTGTAACAAACATGGTGAAGGTTGCCTTGCAGACATTTCGGCCTTCTTGGTTAGTGATATCAACATCGACGACACAAGTGGTACGTCCATGATGGACACATTCTCCTTTGATAGTGAGAAGGTCCCCTAGATTTCCAGCTTTCAGATAGTTGATAGAAGACTGGAGCGTCACTCCATCTAAGCCAAGCGAAATCACCACAAGACCACTGATTTGGTCACAAAGGGTAAATAGATAGCCTCCATGGGCATTCCCATAATAGTTGAGTGAGGAGTCCACTACTTTTGTCGTCACCACCACGTGACCGTCTCTCATTTTTTCAATTTCGTAATTTTCAAAGGCAGATATAGCGTCAAAGTGAAAATCTTTCATACGTTCCTCCTGATATTTCAAACGACACTATGATACTACTTTTCAAGACTCTACGCAAGAGAGAAGCACTTATTCGGGCAAAATACCAACCTGCTCCACAAAGCACATAAAGGCTGCCTGGCCTTCTTCTGTTTGCTTGTAAACCCCTGCATCTTCCAATACCCGAGCAAAGATTTTACCCACAGATTCTTGAACAATTTCGAGAGCTTGGTCTTTATCAGTCAATCCAGGATGGGATTCTTTCAACTCATCTGCCCATTCTTGGTGATAATCTGCTACCAGAACATCCTCTCCGACTAGGTAGGCTGCTACCTGCTCTACTTCTTCCTTCAAGCGTGGTGGCAAGATTGCTAAGCCCATGACCTCAATCAAGCCGATATTTTCCTTCTTGATATGTTGGACATCCTTATGAGGATGATAGATACCATCTGGATGCTCTGGAGAGGTTTGATTATCCCGCAAGACCAAATCCAACTCAAACAGTCCATCCCGTTTACGGGCTATCGGTGTGATGGTATGGTGCGGAGTTCCAGTGCTTTCCGCCAAGACCTGCACACTTGGATCTGAGTACCGACGCCAAGAAAGTAAGATTTTCTCAGCAAGATTGGTCAAATCGTATTTTGAATCTGAGGTCAATCGAATGACTGACATAGGCCACTGAACAATCCCTGCTTTGACAGATTCAAAACCTTCAAAGGTAAAGCTTTTCTGAATAGGAGCCACTTCCATCGGGAAAACATGGCGCCCACCTTGGTAATGATCATGGGTCAAGATTGAACCACCAACAATTGGTAGGTCCGCATTCGAGCCTGCAAAATAGCCTGGGAACTGCTCCACAATTGCTAACAAACGCTCAAAACTTTGTCGACTAATAGCCATAGGACGGTGTTGACTGTCTAGGAAAATACAGTGCTCATTAAAGTACGCATAAGGCGAATATTGGAAGCCCCACTCCTGCCCAGAAATATCAAAACGAATAATACGATGATTGCTCCTAGCTGGATGGTTGACACGACCATGGTAGCCCTCATTTTCCATACAGAGCTGACATTGAGGATAGTTGCTCGACTTGACCAACTTAGCTGCCGCGATCTCCTTTGGATCCTTTTCAGGCTTAGAGAGATTGATGGTAATCTCCAGTTCACCGTAGTCAGAAGGAACACGATAAGCAATATTCTTTGCGATAGCCTTTAGTTTGATGTAGTCATTCTTCTGACTGAGTTGGTAGAAGTCCGCAATCGCCTGCTCTGGTGACTGGGCATAAGTAGCCCAAAAGTCACGATTAACCTGACTTGGACAAGGCGTTACCAAGTCCATGAGGTCTGCACCGAGAATCTCACGCGCAGCCAGACTATCTTCAATCGTTTCCAAGCGAACGGCTTCCTCGACAAGCTGATCTTTTAGTTCAATCAAATCATTTTGGTCAGTATTGACTTCAAGAACCCCATTCCCCACCAGTGCTAAAACATGATTGGTTAGATAGATCCGATCCAACTCTTCAAAGGTACTTTCTGCAATGACTTTGGTAACAAATGTTTCTACTAAGGTCACTAGAAAACCTCCTTCTTACTTTCTAAATAGTCTCTAACAGCATCCAAATCTTGAAAAACTTGTTCTGTTTTATTTAAGAAAGACTGTGCTGGTATTTTTAAATCTGGAATACAAATAACTGGAATCCCAGCTCTATACGCCGCTTCAATCCCTGCTTCACTATCCTCTAGTACCAAGCAATTCTCTGGTAAAACGTTCAAATCACTACAGGCCTTTAAAAATATATCAGGGTATGGTTTGCTTCGCTTTACATCTTTTGCAAAAACTAGATGGTCAAATAGGGACAGTATACCATTGCTATCCAATATCATTCTAGCTCGAGATTCAACACTTGAAGTTGCTAAAGCGATTGGAACGCCTTCTCTTTGCAAATAAGTAAGCAAATTTTTAGCACCTTTTTTTAAATTTACACCTTTGGCTAAGATTTGAGCTTCCAGTTCATAAACTTTAGCCAAGGTTTGGCCAAAGTTCCAAGGTAAATCATAGGTGTCCAAAAATCGTTGAACATTCTCCTCTTCCCTATGTCCACTGTAGTCTCTAGAATAAGTTTCTTCTGTGAAAGGAATTCCAAAATCTCTAAGCAATTCTTGATAAACTTTTAGAGAAATGATTTCAGTATCGGCTAATAAGCCATCTAAATCAAATATTACAGCTTCCATATCCTTCTCTCCTAATCTAAAACGCGAGTTCCACCTGCCACTTCAGCGATATAGAAACTTGGAGCGTAACCAACGATTTCTTCATAGTGCTTGCCTACAGCTTCTTTAAAGGACTCAACAGCATCCTTTTGAACCAAGGCGATCGCACAACCACCAAAGCCAGCTCCTGTCATACGAGCACCGAGAACACCTTCTTGAGCCCAAGCCGTATGAACAAGGGTATCTAATTCCAAACCAGTCACTTCGTAATCGTGCTCAAGCGAAACATGAGATGCATTCATCAAACGACCAAACTTGTCTAAATCTCCTGCTTGAAGAGCTGCTTGTGCTTTAAGTGTACGTTGATTTTCAAGAACGGCATGACGCGCACGTTTCAAGCGATTTTCGTCTTTGATGAGATAGCTATACTCGTCAAAAGCCCACTCATCCAATTCACCCAAGGTTTGAATGTCCAAGGCCACTTGGAGTTCTTCTACTGCTTTTTCACACTCAGCGCGGCGTTCATTGTATTTAGAATCCGCAAGTTCACGGCGTTTGTTAGTGTTCATGATAACAACGACATTGTCCTTCAAATCAAGGGGAACCAAGTCGTATTCTAGAGTATTAGTATCTAGGTATATAGCACGTTGGTCTGCCCCCATACCGATAGCAAATTGGTCCATGATACCAGAGTTAACACCGATAAAGTTATTCTCTGTCAATTTTCCGATTTTTACTAAATCTAAACGGTCCAATTTTAGGTCAAAAAGGTATTCTGCCACGACACCAGTCAAAAGCTCCAAAGATGCAGAAGATGACAAACCAGCACCATTTGGGATATTTCCAAACACATAGAAATCAAAACCTTTATCAATCACATGACCAGCTTCTTGCAAGAAATGAAGGACACCTTTTGGATAGTTAGTCCAGTTGTGCTCTTTCTCAAACTTAAGGTCAGCTAGAGGCACTTCAATGATGCCTTTGCCCTCAAAGTTTGCGGAGTAGAAACTCAAAACTTGGTCATCGCGCTTGCGTGCAGCTCCATAAGTTCCTAGTGAAATAGCTGCCGGGAAAACATGGCCACCATTATAGTCAGTATGTTCCCCAATCAAGTTGATGCGCCCTGGTGAGAAGAAGGTTTGATCTGCTTCTTGACCAAAAACAGCAAGAAAATCCTTGCGAAGTGCTTCAGCAGTAAGATGTTGTGTCATATGAATTCTCCTTTTACGAAATATTAGGTAAAAAAGTTTATCCTGTAATCGTTTTCTTCTATTGTACCCAAGGGTTTTGCTTAGGTCAACATTTTTACCGATATTTTACTAAACTATGAGTAAAAAGGAAGAAAAATATGCTATAATAACCTAAAAAGGAGGGGAATTATGGCTACACTCAAAGATATTGCTCAGCTAGCCTCTGTCTCGATCGCAACTGTATCCCGTGTCCTCAATCGAGATCAGAGTCTATCTGTGACAGAAGAAACCAGACATCGTATTTTAACCGTTGCCGAAGAACTAGGCTACACCAAACATCTCAAAACAGGTGAATCACATAAACTCAAACAGAAAATCGCTATCATCCAGTGGGTCAGTGAACAGGGAGAGTTAGAAGATCTCTACTACTACCAGATTCGCCTAGGAATTGAAAATAGAGCTCAAGAATTAGATTACGACATCTTGCGCTATTTTAATGACCAGCCTTTTACGCTTAGCGAAGAAGTCATTGGAATTCTTTGTATTGGAAAATTTAGCCAAGCTCAGATTGCCTCGTTTGAAGAATATCACAAACCTCTAGTTTTCCTTGACAGTGATACGATTGCCCTTGGTCATACCTGTGTCATTACGGATTTCTATAATGCGGTTAGACAGGTTGTTGATTACTTTACAGATCATGGGCTTAAAAAGGTTGGTATCCTATCCGGTCTTGAAACTACTACTGACCAAGAAGAAGTCATCGCAGATAAACGTTTAGATTACTTTAAATCCTATATGCAAGAAAAGGGAATTTATAACGAAAAATTCATTTTCCAAGGCTCATTTACTGCCCAATCTGGATATGATTTGATGAAGGAAGCTATCGAAAAATTAGGGGATAAACTTCCACAGGCCTTTTTTGCATCCAGTGACAGTTTAGCCATTGGTGCCCTTCGTGCCCTTCAAGAAGCCAGCATCAGCATTCCCGAGCGCGTCAGCATTATTTCCTTTAATGATACCATTCTAACCAAGCAAGTGTTCCCACCACTTTCCAGTATCACAGTCTACACCGAAGAAATGGGACGCACAGGAATGGATATTTTGAACAGAGAAGTCCTTCACGGACGTAAAATCCCAAGCCTCACCATGCTAGGAACCAAACTGACGTTAAGAGAAAGCACCTTGCATTAAGTACAACACTTGAACATAAAAAAACCTAATAGAGATTCTCAAATCCTATTAGGTTTTTCTTTTTATACTCAATGAAAATCAAAGAGTAAACTAGGAAGCTAGCCGCAGATTGCTCAAAGCACTGCTTTGAGGTTGTAGATAAGACTGACGATGTCAGTTACCTATATCTACGGCAAGGTGAAGCTGACGTGGTTTGAAGAGATTTTCGAAGAGTATTAATCCATCACAATTATAGACTTGATAGTCTTGCGTTCATCCATAGCCTTATAAGCTTGGTCGATATCTTTCAGTTTATAGCTTGAAGTAAAGACACGACCTGGATTGATATCACCATCCAGAACAGCTTTGAGCAAGAATTGCTTATCGTATGTTGTTGCAGAAGCTGCTCCACCCGCAACAGAAATATTCTGAGCAAAGGTCGAACCAAGGGCACGGTTATTATAGTGAGGCACACCAACAATTCCCATACGACCGCCATTATGAAGGACACCCAGTGCTTGCTCAACAGCCGCCTCAGTACCAACACACTCAAGTGCTGCATCTGCTCCTCCTCCGAGGATTTCACGCACCTTGGCAATGCCTTCTTCACCACGTTCGGCCACAACAGCTGTCGCGCCTGACTCCAAGGCCATCTTTTGACGATCTTCGTGGCGACTCATAAGGACAATTTGCGATGCTCCACGTATCTTAGCTGCGATAACCGCACATTGACCTACAGCCCCATCCCCGATAACGACCACCTTGTCGCCTTTTTGCACATTAGCAACACGCGCCGCATGATAACCCGTCGGCATGACATCAGCAAGTGTCAAAAGTGACTTGAGCATGCCTTCGCTATAATCTGAAGGTTGACCTGGGATTTTCACAAGTGCCCAATTGGCAAAGTGGAAACGGATATACTCAGCCTGGACACCACCTGACCAGTTGGTGCCAATATGGCGGTCACAAGTCCCATCATAACCAGCACGACAGGCATCACACTCTCCACAACCATGAGTGAAGGGCGCGATGACAAAGTCACCTGGTTTTACAGTAGTGACAGCCTCACCAACTTCTTCAACGATTCCAATTGCTTCGTGTCCACTATTTTTGTGACCCGCTTTAATATCTGGATTTCGGTAACTCCATAGGTCTGAACCACAAACACAAGTGCGAACAATACGAATAATGGCATCATCTGCCGCCTCAATTTTCGGACGGTCAATTTCTGCTAGACCAACTTGCCCAGCTTTAGTATAAACTGCTGATTTCATAAAATTTCCTCTCTGTATCTAACTACTTTAAGTATACACTTTTTATTTAGCTTTCGCTCACTTATACTACATCTCATTAATGATGATGTTCATGTCCATGACTTTGACTTACTTCCAACTCCTCAATTTTCCGCTTATGGGCTTGGTGAGTTACTAGGTCAGCATCAACTTCAATGGTGATGTTTTGAAAACCATAATTTTTGAGCATGGCACGAATTGATTCTTTACAGACTTCCATATGCTCCACCTTTTTGAGACAAACATGGACAATGGCATTTTTTTCCAAACCATCCATGGTCCAGAGGTTTAGCTGATTAATACTAGCAACGTGGTCCAATTGCTCCAAGTCGCTTTTTACTTGCTTGATATCCACTCCTTCTGGCACTGCATCAAGGAAAATCTTGAGCGTAGACCAAAAACGAGGAATGGCTTTTGACAGAATGAAGAAGGAAATGATAAGAGATAAGAGCGGATCCAGAATATACCAGTCGGTAAATCGCAGAACAATGGCCATTAGGATAACAGCCAGCCAACCCAGAGTATCTTCCAGAAAATGCAGGCTAAGAATGGATTCGTTTTTTGTTTTTCCCTTACGAACTACTAGACTCGCCAATACATTGATACTGACCGCTATGATTCCTAACCAAAGGATTCCCTCATCATTGACCGGCTGTGGATGAAAGAGTTTTGTTATATTTTCCAAAATAACCAAAACGGACCCTGTCATGAGAATCACAGCCGTTACCAAGGCACCTAGAAGGCTAAACCGTTTGTAACCTAGGGTGTAATGACTATCTTCTTCACGATTGGAAATTGTTTCTAAAACGGCTGATACCCCAATTGCAATTGCATCTCCAAGATCATGGACAGAGTCAGCAAGAACAGCACTGGAACTAAACACTCCACCAGCGATAAACTCGATAATGGCATAACTCAAATTTAAGAAAAAAGCTAGCCAAACCGCACCTTTCATTGTCATTTTTTCATCCTCCTTTGGTATAATAGTAGTATAAATATTCCCTTTACTAGTATTATCTCTTACTCCGAAAAGAAAGGATAGGGGCAAACTGTTCTCTTTGTAAGTTACTGAACAATTTGTTCAAAGTGTCCATATGACTAGTCAAGACCGCCGCATTACCAAGACACGAAAAGCTATCTATACTGCTTTTTTACAATTATTGAATCAAGAAGATTACGAATACATCACAGTCCAAGAAATTATTGACCTCGCAGACGTTGGGCGCTCCACCTTTTACAGTCACTATGAGAGTAAGGAATTACTCCTAGATGAGCTCTGCCGTTATCTCTTTCATCATCTTTTTGAACGCGAGGAAAATATAACTACAAAGGCTTACTTGATACATATCTTTTCACATTTCAAAAAAAACCAGGACCACGTCACCAGCCTCCTTTTCTCAAAAAATGACTACTTCCTCCGTCAATTACAGAAAGAATTGGAACACCATGTTTATCCCATGGTAGCAGAGGATTTGCAAGTTTCTTATCCTAATATTCCTACTTCCTATCTCAAACATTTTGTAGTAACTAATTTTATCGAAACACTAACCTGGTGGCTCAAAAAAGGGAAATCTTATAAGGAAGATCAAGTAGTGAGCTTTTACTTAGATGTTTTAGAGATGAAGTAGCAAACACCAACTGTAGATTTCATACCACTCAAAAGAAAAATACCAGTCGACATTTTATCATTCAAATATTCCAATTCATCACGAGTATCTTACATCTACTTTCCACTTAATAATCTAATCAAACTATGATTTTTAAGCCAATAAATTCACTAAAAAAATTCTAAGACTTCTTGTCTTAGAATTTTTTTATCGTAACCAACTTTCGTCTAACTGGCCTTTACTTTTGCTAAAAGCTTTCCCATGCTCATCAATAACAGCATGAATCTCTTGGCATTGTTTGAGAGTGAGTCCTTCCAAGACGTCACTATAAACAGCATGCATTTCACTATAGGTTTTAAAGTTTCCAAGTCCTAAGCGTCGAAAAAGTCTTCTCGCATATTCATCCGAAATAAAAACTGGACGATCAAAAAGATAAAGTAAAAGTGCATCTGCAGTCTCTGGTCCAATCCCTTTTAACTCTAAAAGTTTCTTCCGTAAATCTTCTGTTCCAATCCTAGCAAGAACCTCAAAACCACCATTTTCTCTTAACCAGATCAGAAGTCCCTTAATCGTTTGAGATTTTTGCTTAAAAAATCCAGCAGGTCGAATACGTTCCTGTAAATCTTCTAGCGATAACTCTAGGATACCCTCCACTGTCATGATATCCATAAGACCAGCTAAAGCTAACTTGGCATTCTTCTCTGTTGTTCGCTGGATAAGAATAGTCGATACCAAATCTTCCAGTTTGTTATCCGATTGCCACCAATTTTGCTCTCCATAGTGCTTGCAGAGTCGCAAAAGAGTTTCTTGTATTTCATCTTTCTTGATCATTTCTTCAATAATCCCTGTTCCACCAAGAAATCATGTGCAACAGTATAAGCATCTTTGCCATCAATACCAACCTGGTAGTTTATCTGACTCATCTGGCTCTCAGTGATTTTACCAGCTAGTTTATTAAGAACAGCTTCCAACTCCGGATGTTTTTCGAGTAATTCAGCTTTCATGAGTGGAGCGCCTTGATAAGGAGGGAAGAGGTGTTGATCATCTTCTAAAATTTGAAGTTGGTAACGTTCGATTTCTGGGTCTGTCGAGTAAACTTCCATAATCTGAATATCACCAGATTTGATCGCATCATAGCGAAGAGCTGGCTCCATTGTTGCCACATTTAGATTCAATCCATAAACAGACTGTAACCCCTTGTTTCCATCCTCACGGTCGTTAAACTCCAGAGTGAATCCTGCCTTCAGTTTATCTTGAACTCCCTTAAGATCGGAAATAGTCTTCAAATTATATTCTTTCGCAATACTTTTAGGAACTGCAATCGCAAAGGTGTTTTGATAAGCCATGTGATTCAGCAAGACTAGATTATCCTGTTTCTTAATACCATCACGCGCAGCTTCGAAAACTTCTTCAGAGTCATTGCTCACTTTAGGAGCTGGCTGCAAGAGAGAACCTGTAATAGTCCCTGTAAATTCTGGATAGATATCAATGTCCCCTTTTTTCAGCGCTTGATAAAGGAAATCTGTCTTCCCAAAGTTAGGCTTGACCGTCACCGTCATATCCGTATTTTCCTCAATGAGAAGTTTGTACATATTCATGAGAATTTCAGGTTCAGGTCCCAACTTCCCAGCTATAACCAGATTTTCTTTTTCTTTCTGAGGAATCATGCTTGGAGCATAACTAGCTCCCAAACCAAGCACCATAACAGCAAAGGCTGCAACAATTGTACGCAACTTTGCCTTTTCCAACCATTTGAGAACAACATTAAAGAGAATGGCCAAAATGGCTGATGAGATTGCACCGATTAAAATCAGACTGGCATTTCGACGATCAATTCCCAAAAGGATAAAGGAGCCCAATCCTCCAGCTCCAACAAGAGCGGCTAGAGTTGCTGTCCCAATGATCATAACGGTTGCTGTTCGAACTCCCGATACAATAACAGGCATGGCCAGTGGAATTTCAAACTTCTTGAGTCGCTCCCACTTGGTCATTCCAAAAGCAATCCCTGCCTCCTCAAGACTAGGATCAATGCCGTTCAAGGCTGTAATCGTATTTTCTAAAATCGGGAAAATAGCGTAAATAACAAGGGCTGTGAGGGCTGGTAAGGTTCCAATTCCCATGAAAGGAATAAAGAGACCCAATAAAGCCATTGAGGGTATGGTCTGGAAGATACCCGCAACCTGTAGCACCCAATTCGCCACTTTTTTGTGGCTATTTAGATAAACCGCCAGCGGAATCGTCAGAAAAATAGCAACCAATAAGGTCAAAAGAGACAATTGCAAGTGTTGTCCAAGGGCCATTAACCATTCCCCAAAACGTTCTTGAAATGTTGAAATCAAATTAGACATGAAGGCTACCTCCAAACAAGTTTGCGACAAAGTCTGTCGCAGGCGCTTGTAAAATTGTTTCAGGTTCTGCGACCTGACGAATTTCTCCATCCTGCAAAACTGCAATTCGGTCACCTAATTTCAAGGCCTCATCCGTATCATGTGTTACGAAGATGGTCGTCATGCCGAATTCTTTATGTAATGCCTTGGTCAATTCTTGCAACTGCTTGCGAGAGATAGCATCCAAGGCTGAAAAGGGCTCATCCATCAGCAAGATTTTTGGTTCCCCAATGATGGCCCGCACAATACCAATCCGCTGTTGCTCGCCACCAGATAACTCGCTTGGTAAACGATGGGCATAATCTGCAGCAGGTAGGCCAACCTTGTCCAAGAGTTCTTCGGTTTTAGAGGCAATTTTCTCCTTGCTCCAGCCCTTCATCTCAGGAATCAATGCTATATTTTCCGCAACTGTCAAATTAGGAAATAGGGCAATAGCTTGAAGGACATAGCCGGTACTGAGACGTAATTCCCGTTCATCATAGTCCTTGATGCGTTTTCCATCCATGTAGATATTGCCATCTGTCGGTTCCAAAAGACGGTTAATCATCTTGATCATGGTGGTCTTTCCAGATCCTGAAGGACCCACTAGCACCATGAACTCTCCATTTTCAATGCGGAGATTGACATCTTTTAAAATGTCCTTATCCGTGTAGCGCAAGGCTACATGTTTGTATTCAATCATTTTTTTCCTCAATAAGTTTTCTATCTCTAAGAGTATCCAATAGGCTACTTGCTGGATGCCCTAGGACTTTTTCGATATCTGTTGAAACCCCAGCCTGTTCCCCAACTTTAATAGCTGTATAAGTACTGACCCAGGCATCGTACTCCCAAGTTTGTGCTGGCCATTTTTTCCGTGACTCATAAGCTTCTTCTACTGATTCATCCACATACGTGATGGCGTCACCCGTCTCCTTTGAGAGAAGCGCTACGATTTCTTCCATGGAAAGATCCTCTGGCCCAGTCAAGTTCAAGGTTTGATTTTCCCACTCCTTAGGATTTAAAAGAATCTCTGCTGCAGCCCTAGATGTGTCCTTACGGGCAACAGCTGACACAAGACCACTGCCGGCCGGACCACGAATCTCTCCATTTTCAAGCGCCATATCAATCAGGAAGTCCAAGTAAAAATTATCTCTCAAAAAAGTGTAGGTGAACCCTAATTCCTTGATATAGGCTTCTGTCTGGGCATGATCTCGAGACAAGGTGAAAGTTGCCTCCTCATCTGCCCCATAAAAGGAGGTATAAACGATATGCTCTACTCCTGCTAGCTTTGCAGCATCTAAAAACTCCTTGTGCTCCTTGACACGCTCAGGATTTTCCCGAGCAGAAACCATCAACAAGATATCGATCCCCTTTAAGGCCTCAACCACTTTTGGAGTATTTGTATACGACATTCTACGTATTTCCGCAGACGCGTAAACTTTTGCACGCTCTGGGCTTCGTGCTAGATGGACGGAAGCGATTCCTTTTTTATCGATAAGATCAGCCACATAGGAGCCTAAGTTCCCTGTTACACCTGTAATTCCGATCATAACTGTTACTTCCTTTCCCTAGATGTCATTCTCTTTAGCTTTTAGATTTGAGATAATTCTCTCTTGATAGGCCTCAAATTCTCGGATTTCTTGATCTGAAAAGCCTTGGTAGAAAATCTCTCCAAGTTCCCGACTAACACGGTCTCCAATTTTTTTTGCGCCCAACCAAGGTCTGTCAAAGAGATATATTTTTTCCTTTTATCCTGCGTGCAAGGTTGAATCGTGACCAATCCTTGTTCTTCCAATTTCTTAACCATACTGGTCAATGTATTATTGGCTAGACCCGTCGCAAGAGCGATATCGGTCGCTGTAGCGCACCCCAACTCTTGCTTCCACAAAATCGTTAAAATTTTTCCCTGTTCACTTCTGTATTGAGCATCTGGTTCCTTGTTCAATAGTTTTTGAAAGATACGCCCATTCAACAAACGAATCTGTAGAGCTTGGTAGCCCCCTAACATCTTATCCATTTTAACTCCTTTTTGTTCTATATCGAACCTTTTTAACCATTGTAACATTATTTATTACATCTTTCAACTGTTTCGATATCGAAATAATAAAAACTTTCTACTCAAAAGCAGAAAGTCATTTTTTGATAAAATCAAACATGAATCACATCTGAATCATTCCTCTTAAAGAAACTACTATGCACCAGATAAGGACCATACTTAGAATTTTGACTATAAACCAAACATAAAGGAATGATAAAAATTTTTATAAAATATAGTAAACAAAAGAGTAAGAAAAGACTAAAACTAAGATTCCTTAATTCAAAAAAATAAAGATAAAAGAAAATTAAAGCATTTGATAGAATATTAAATCCCGTAGCAAAACTGGCAGATAGAATATTCGTCTTGATCTGAGGATTAAAGAGTTTGACAGCAAATAAAGCCAATAAAGAAATATTATAGACACAAATTGGCTTGTAATCATGACGATAAAAAACTAAACATTTATTGTTATAAGAATTAATCCCACTACTAAAATTACTCGCCTTGTTAATCCAAACATGCGAAACTCCACTAATATCACTCCAAGGAACAAATAAAGCTAATCTTCTAAGATAAATCCCTTTTGGAGATATAGAAAATTTCCAAGGGCAAAGAAAGTTAATACCAATACCAACTAAAATTAATAAAAGAAGGAAATACTCTAACTGTCTTTGATGAAACCTAAAGGCGTAATCAAAAATATTAACTGTTTGAATTCCTCGACCAAGAATTTGATGAGCACCCAAAAGATATAAAAAAACTATAAATAGAACAAATCTATAATAAATACTATGAAACTTCACAATTTTGGGCATATATTCTCCTTACTGATAAAGTCATCATCGAATGACACTTTTCTATCTAACTTAACACAAGTATACCATTAAACACTCAAAAAGCATAAAAATGGAAGAAAGAGATTTTTATAAAAAGAGCTTGGCCAAGACCAAACTCTTCATTTTTCTACTCTTCCTCAACTAAGCGTTTAAATTCTGCTTGGATCTCTGTATTCTCTGTCGGTTTTAAGTACATGACACCACCATTTGTTGTTGGAGAATGAAAAACAATCGCTTCCCCTGTATCAGTTATCGCAAAAAAGTAGCTATGCACGTCCGGGTATTTATCCCAGTTACTATAGCGTTCCACAATTCGATACTTAGCGTTACCTAAACCTGTATCAGTGTATTCGGCATTCATTTTTTCGCTTGGTCCATCTCCAAAGCTATAGAGATTATCCGCACCAACATCACCACCAGAAATTCCTTTTTTGTAATTAGGTTGACCTAGTCTTTCGCCCCATCCTTTAATGAAAGCTTCTAATTTTGCAGATTTGCTTGCATTCCAAGGAGCTTTTTGTTTCTCCTCAGAGATAGAAGAGCTAGTCGAAGTTTCAAATTTTTGCCAATCAAAACCTCTTAAATCAATTTGATCAGATTCAGTTTTTCCAAAATTAGATCCAATATAATTAGATTCTATTTGAAATTCTTTTTCCTGAAGCTTACTAGCCCCCTTTTGATTTTCATTTAGCTTATAAAGAGCTCCATAACCTTTACCAGTTCCAGACGACCAACTTAATTCAAGAATCTCCCCACCTTGATAAATAATTGCTGCATTCCTAGCTCCACCATGTCCTGCAACAAAACCTTCTGCTAAGAGAACAGGTTTACTTTCTTGTAAAGAATACACCCCAGTCAAAAAGTATTTTCCACTCAAATTAAGATCCGCTATAAGTAACTCCTCAACGCCATCATCATTTAAATCAACAAAGGAATACCGCATATCATCTGAACGATTAATGGCATTTTCAATAGACCAACTATTGATAGGACGTTCAGTAGCTTTTAAACTTTGATAAAGATTTGAAATTGCAGTTGAATCATTAGAAGTAGAAAATATTTTTTGGTAATCATCAAAAACTGACTTGTACAAATCTTTATAATCTTTCTTAGACTCCTCAGACTGTCTCTCGTTACTAGTAGTTGAAGTCGATAAACTAATATCTTTACTAGAAAGCTCAGAATTTTGATTACTGCAACCAACTGTAAAAAAACAAAATATAAGAATAAACAGACTTCCTACTATACTTTTATGACCCATAAAAATCTCCTCTTGAAATGAATGGTGACCATAGCTTTGCTTACATTATATCAAATATTCGAGAATTTCGGTAAGATAAAAAAATTTTATATATACAAATACTAAGTAAATAAGTTCAATAATTCTTATATTCGATACACCTTCAATAAATACTATATAGCTAAATATATTGTAGAGAAATCCTATAAGACCCTATAACAAGAGAGATTAAACCATTATTTAAAGCTAACCTATAATACAGTTAAATGATTATACAAGCTTACAGGAAATTAAATAAAAGACTATTGACGCATTGAAACAATAAAATATAAATGAAAGATAAAAGCTAAGAAAAAGCCACGAAATCATTAAAAAATACTTTTATACTCAGTGACTTTAACAATACAGAAATCTAGAATCTCCCTAAATTTGAAAACAAAAAGAGCGAACCATTTTGTTTCGCTCCAGATAGTAAGTATTTATCACTCAACCACAGTTGACAAAGAGGGCAAATTTGATAATTAAGGGCACAAAAAAAGAGCTAACAAGCTCTAATTACGGAGAATAAGGGATTCGAACCCTTGCGCCAGTTACCCGACCTAACGATTTAGCAAACCGTCCTCTTCAGCCTCTTGAGTAATTCTCCTATTAATGGGCACGAGTGGACTCGAACCACCGACCTCA
>NZ_KV804191.1:0-252 GCF_001811305.1 Streptococcus sp. HMSC056C01 | reverse complement strand
ATGGCGCGAGACGGAATCGAACCGCCGACACATGGAGCTTCAATCCATTGCTCTACCAACTGAGCTACCGAGCCTTATTGCGGGAGCAGGATTTGAACCTACGACCTTCGGGTTATGAGCCCGACGAGCTACCGAGCTGCTCCATCCCGCGTTAATAATAAAGGAGGATGTGGGATTCGAACCCACGCACGCTTTTACACGCCTGACGGTTTTCAAGACCGTTCCCTTCAGCCGGACTTGGGTAATCCTCCA
>NZ_KV804190.1:0-243 GCF_001811305.1 Streptococcus sp. HMSC056C01 | reverse complement strand
CCGTTCCCTTCAGCCGGACTTGGGTAATCCTCCATAGTATTTAATGGACCTTGTAGGACTTGAACCTACGACCACTCGGTTATGAGCCGAGAGCTCTAACCAGCTGAGCTAAAGGTCCAACAAGATCATTATAGCGGCGAAGGGGATCGAACCCCCGACCTCCCGGGTATGAACCGGACGCTCTAGCCAGCTGAGCTACACCGCCATCAATCGGGAAGACAGGATTCGAACCTGCGACACCTT
>NZ_KV804189.1:20199-91998 GCF_001811305.1 Streptococcus sp. HMSC056C01 | reverse complement strand
CATCAGCTTCTGAATCAACATCGGCTTCAGCAAGTGAGTTAGTAGTTACAAGTAAAGGTCTGCCTGAAAGTCATTCTATGGATAGTTTGAACATTGACAGTGTAATTACTTCTGATTCAATTAGTAATTCGGCTTCAGCAAGCACATCAGCTTCAACAAGCACATCGGCTTCAGCAAGTACATCGACTTCAGCAAGTACATCAGCATCTGGAATGGTAGAATCAACAGGTAATTTAGAAAAACAATTACCAAATACAGGTTCAGAAGATTCTAATTCATCTGTACTTTTAGGTGGTTTGGCAGCTATTACTGGTATAAGTTTATTTGCAAAACGTCGTAAAGATGAAAATGAAGATGAGATCTAAGATATCTATGTTATATAGAGTAGTTCTATAACGACAAGATAAGAAAAAGAGTCTGGTATAAAATAGTTCTCAGCCACAAAAAAAAGCTAGAGATTTCCAATTGCGGAACTCTAGCTTTTTAATTTTGAGTCGTTCTCTTATTGTATTTTAGGAGCTTATTGGCCATAAGTACTAATCCCATGTCAATTTTCACTTGACGCTTCCCTCTCAGATTACATCTCTTGTAACCCAAACAAGCCTTTATCTGCCCAAAGACAGGTTCCACATCAATCTTGCGTTGAGCGAAAATCTGTCTACCTTCGGGAGATAAAAGCGCCTGACATTCTTTAACTTTCAAGTGCTGATAGCGTTCGTTCATATACAGTCCCTTTTGAGGGGCTGATTCAGGTTCATCAGCGTAGTAAACCTTGATTTCCTGTTGAAAGTCCGTCTGTGTTTTCTGATGTTTGATATGGTGAAAACGATAGCACCAACCATCAGGATGCGTGTAGCTATCTTCCTTGTCATTATAGTGCCAATTCGCTAAGTTTTTAGCCGACTGTGTATACCCTCTCTTCTGTTCCTTGTCAAACATGGCATATTTAATCAGATGATTCACCTCCTTTTTATCTAAACGAAGGAGGTTCTCTTCACTTCCATATCCAGCATCTGCGACAACTGTCTTCAAGTCATGCGGATAGGTTTCAAGGAGTGGTAGAAGAGTCTTGGTGTCTGTCGGATTTGAGAAGACATCATAGTGAAGAACGAATTGGTTTTCAGTAGCGATTTGAAGATTATAGCCAGCCTTGAGTTGGCCATTCTTCATATGATCTTCTTTCATCCGCATAATAATGGCATCTGTATCTGTTTTTGAAAAGCTGTTACGCCCTTCAAATGTCTCTTGATACTTCTCATATTTTTCAGCACGTAATGAAAAATCATCCTTGACTTTACGCAAGACTTTCTTGAGTTTCCGACGCTGGGTTTTACGTTCATCCTTTCCTTTAACGGGTGTCTCCTCAATGTCCTGGTTCAATTTTTCCAATTCTTCTTCAAGGACTTGAGCGAATGCAAGCAACTACTCTGAAGAAATTGGTTCTTCTTCATCCAGCTTAATAGCTTGATGGATAAGAGGAGTGATTTCTTCTTGAAAATAGACCTGCATCTGTTCTTGAAGTTTGGCGGAGAATTTCTCTGTCGCTTTCTTCCACACGAAACTATACTTGTTGGCATTAGCTTCAATCTTAGTCCCGTCAATAAACAGACAATCTAAGGTCACTAACTCTTCCATTTTTAAACGAAGATTGAGGTTGATGAAAAGATCACGAATGAGTTCTTCCATCCCTTCAGCAACACGAAAACGATTGATGGTGCGATAGCTGACAACTAACTGTCCTGTTAGGTACTGCATAGCGAGACTTTCAATCATCATTTTTTCAATTTTTCGCCCAGAGAAAATCCCTTGTGAATAGGCAAATAGAAGAGTAGATACAAGTATTTTAGGGTGATAAGATGGGCGACCAAAGGCATGATAGAAGGCATGGAAATGATGATCCTCCAAGAAGGTATTCACCACTTTTTCAATAGTAAAGACGAGATGGTCTTGTGGCAAGAAAGAACCGATTTCTAGTGGTAAAGTTGTTTGATTTGTGTTATAGTGAATATGCATGGGATAGCCTTTCTAAATGTTTATTGTGCAATTCTATTTTACCAAGACTATCGCAACCATGCAAAAAGCAACGGTAAATCCGTTGCTTTTTTGGGTGCTAGGAAACTATTGTCCCAGACTCTGGTAATTTGGGCTTATAGCCCTGGTGCAAACCACCCGTTTGACGGGTGGTTATGATTATTACTAGTTAATTAATATGAAAAATGTTATAATTAGTAATAGAAATTGTAAAAACTAAAGAAAGTAAATTAGGCAGAGATATGCAAAAAATGACTTTTGTTTTGGCAGGGGATTACGGTTACATACGCTATATCGAAGCAACCTTAAAATCTATTTGCTATCATCATGAAAATTGTAAGGTATATATTTTAAATCAAGATATTCCTCAAGAGTGGTTTATAAGTGTTCGTAAGAGAATGGCGCAAAGAAATAGCGAGTTAGTTGATGTGAAATTAACTAGTGGTTTAGTATCAACTACGTGGAAACTGCCACCTTTTGGTGAACATATGAATCATATGTCTTTTGCAAGATATTTTATTCCTCAGTTTGTGGAGGAAGATAAGGTGTTGTACCTAGATAGTGATATTATTGTAACGAGACCATTAAATGATTTGTTTGCGATTAATCTTGGAGATAAGCTTTTAGCGGCAGCAAAGGTAATTTATGGTTTGGAAGACCGTTTTAATTCAGGTGTTATGTTAATTAATAATAAGCTTTGGAAAAAAGAAAATATACAGCAAAAGCTTATTGATATTACAAATAGAGAGCATGAGAATTTAGAAGAATCAGATCAAACTGTTTTAAATTGGGCGACTGGAGATAGATATATTGTATTAGATGATACTTATAATTTCCAGATAGGTTATGATAGAATTGCAGAACAGAGAAAACAATTCTTTATTTTAGAGTTACCGACAGATCCATTACCAGCAATCATTCATTATCTGACAGCAGATAAGCCATGGAATATTAGATCATTTTCTAGGTTACGAGAAGTGTGGTGGAGATATGCAATGATGGATTGGTCAGAGATTGTATCTCATTTCATTCCGGAAACTAAAATTCAACTTTTGATAGAAACCTCAAGTCAGCAATTAGAAAATATAGAAATATTGGCTACTAAGTTGCCAAATTGTATAATAAATATTGCTTGTTTTTCAGAGGTTGGAGATGTATTGAATTCTTTAAGGAGGTTTGAAAATATAAGACTTTATCCATCGATTTTGTCTTACTCATGTAGTCGTTTAATTGATGAATGTGTATTTTATCTCGATATTAATCATGAGGATAAAAATGAATCAGTAATTGAAGAAGTCAAATTGAAAGGGAAACCAATTCTTTCATTTAATAACGTTGAAAATCCGTATCATGTTGATAGAGTTTTCCCAAGTCAATATCCTCAAGAAATGTGTAACTATATTTTAAATTTATTAGGAGAAAATGGTGAGACCTTTAATTAGTGTTATTATTCCTATATATAATGGAGAATTGTATTTACGTCAATGTATTGATAGTGTCTTGAAACAATCTTATCGAGACATTGAAGTGTTGTTAATAAATGATGGTTCAACAGATTCTTCAGGGGATATTTGCTATGAATTTGTAAACCGTGATCCTCGTTGCCGTTATTTTGAAAAGACAAACGGGGGCTTATCAGATTCTAGAAATTATGGTTTGGATCGTGCAGAAGGTGAATATATTACTTTTGTTGACTCAGATGATTTTTTGATGGATGATGCTATAGAAAAGTTGTATGCAACAATTCTATTAGGAGAGTCTGATATGGTAATCGGAGCATACTGTCGATTTGAGGAACCCTACTTTTTATTCTATTCGAAAGATTGTTTTCCACAACTTCCAGTTACGTATGTGGATAAATACTATGCAATTAATCAAATGGATGAAATGGTTGATGTTACTTTTATACTCTTTTCAGTAGCTTGGGGAAAATTGTATAAACGTAGTTTATTTGATAATATTCGTTTTCCATATGGGAAGTATGCAGAGGATCAGTTCACAAGTTGGAAACTATATTTAGAAGCTCAAAAGATTGCTATTTGTAACCATGTGGTATATGCATATCGTAAAAATCTCGAGGGGTTGAGTTATAATTTCACCTTATCCCACTTAGACTATATATCAGCCTTAGAAGAACGAATTGAGGTTACTAAAGATTTAGAGGAGATTGATATTGCGAAGACATATAAAATGTATGATTATGTCTTGAAACGCAATTTGAAAGAATTATCACATCATGGCTACTTGGAAGAAAAACAAAAATTGGAACATAAAATAGAGGCTTTAAAACTAGATGATATTATTAATTAGAGAATTGTAAACTTTCCCTGAAGTTAAACAAAGAATTTATCCAAAGAATGTAGTTCTGTATTTCCTAGTCCAGCCTCCTATCAATTTATGATTAGAAAATGAGGATGATGAGATTGATTCAGTGCTATTAACAAGGGTGAAAAATGATTGTTTGTTTATCTTGACTGATTGAAGTAGTGGATCTCAAATTATCCGATTGATTTCAAATAAAAGTGTGGAGACAATCAATCAGACTCTGAAATTTATCTTAAGACAATAAGAAATTCTTTGATAAAAAACAACGATATTTATCTTTATTTTCTTATAAGCAGATTTTTTCTGCTTTTTTTGTTATAATAATGACATTGAATTTATGGAGGGAAATAGTATTTTATACTAAAAACTAGTAGTTTTGTGCCATGGTTTTATGTATTTATAAAGAAAACTAAAGAAGTATATATTTTTGAACTTTCTGATGTTTATTTATAGAATGGAAGGAATTGTTTTGAAAAATTATTTTTCATCTATAGTTATAAAAAAAGGTTTTATAACTCTTTTCTTAATTTTTATTTATGTTCTTTGTAGTCGATTAACTCTTCCTTTTATTGATTTGAATAGTAGAGATTTTCTTGGGGGGTCTACTGCTTATTTAGCTTTTTCAACTGCAATTACAGGGGGCGATTTACGTAGTTTGTCAATCTTTTCAGTCGGTTTATCCCCCTGGATGTCATCGATGATTTTATGGCAAATGTTCTCCTTATCTAAACGTTTGAATCTTGCTTCTGGCTCTGCTGAAGTTCAGGATCGGAGAAAGATGTATCTAACTTTGACAATTGCCTTGATTCAATCGCTAGCTTTAGTAGTAAATTTACCAATCAAGGACAACTATAACACACTCTTGGTACTCATACTAAACACAACCTTGCTGATAGCCGGGACTTTTTTCTTGATATGGTTATCAGATATTAACTCTACTATGGGGATTGGTGGCTATTTTGCTATCTTATTGACTAGTATGATTCTCTATCTTCCTCAAGACATCATGGAATCAATACAAAAACTCGAGATTCCTATGTGGATTGTCGTAATACTTGGAGCGATGGGGATCGTTTTTGCCTATCTCATTGCAATTTTTTATCGTGCTCGTTATCGGATTCCAGTCAATAAGATTGGTCTCCACTCTCGCTTTAAGCGTTATTCTTATTTTGAAATTATGTTGAATCCTGCAGGTGGGATGCCCTTCATGTATGTGATGAGTTTAATTAACTTACCAACTTACCTATTTCTTTTGCTACAATTAGTAAATCCAGAGAACACGGTTTATCAACATATAATTTTCCAATATGCAACGGGGAAACCCTTGTGGATTTATACCTATATAGCGACTTTGTTTGTCTTTAGTATTGTCTTTGCTTTTGTCAATATTAGTGGGGAACGAGTGGCAGAACGGATGAAAAGCTCTGGTGAGTACATTTATAGCGTTTATCCAGGTGAGGATACCAGTAATTTTATCAATAATCTAGTATTCAAGTTTGCTATTGTAGGTGGTATCTTTAATGTGTTATTCGCAGGTCTACCGATGTTATTTGTTTTAGTTGATGAACAATTATTGAGAGTGAGTATGATACCAGGTTTGTTTATGATTTTAAGTGGTATGATCTTTAACATTAAAGATGAAATTAGTGCACTGAAGTTAAACGAAACTTATAAACCACTGATTTAGGAGAGTGTTATGTATTATTTTATTCCGGCTTGGTATGGTAGTCATCGTCAGTGGCATGCAGATATCATCCCTTGGTATCGGTCTTCTTTTAAGTTGGAGTTTGACGATACCTTCAATCAGATTCGTCTGTTAGATAGACAAGAACTGCCGTCAAGCCTTTTGGTTTTAGCCTATCAACCACATCTTCGCTATTTCTTACATCGTCATAGTGTATTAGAGGCTGAAGTATATTCTATTTTTGATGAAATGCAAGATATTACGGATATTTCTCCACAAGTACTGAATATCAGAGATATTGAGTGGGATAAGGACTGTGAATTTATGTACAGTCCTTTCGCTATTGTTATCCACAAAGATGGGAAACGCTATGCTCAAATTGAGCATGGTGTGGAAGGTTTTATTAGTGATATTCAGTATTTTGATACCCAAGGGCAAATGATCGAGCACTATATTATGGATGACCGTGGCCTAGTTTCGAGTGTCATTTATTATCAGGATAATTATCCATCTTATCAAGATTATCTGAATTCTGAGGGAATTTGGCAGTTCAGAGAGTATTTACAAGAGGATGGTAGGGTAGAGATTAATCCTATTTTTGCCTTTCGTTTTGATTCGCTCCACTATAGTGATATGGAGCAGTTGGTGGCTGAATTCTTTGAAAAACGACTCGAAAAGATTAAAGAGAGTAATGATTTATTTATTATTCCATCTGACTCTCGACATAACGATTTTGTTCTAAATCGCTTACCTGAAGCAAATCCGAAAATATTGAGCCTTTTCATCGGTCGTAATCCAAAGGAGAGCTTGAGAGATCTACTTGGGTCTATATCCAAAGTCGATTTGGTCTTAGTTGATAGAGAGGATAGCCTTCAGCTTTTGCAGGAATTGTATCCAGATAAATACAATCTTTTCAAACATTTATCGCCATTTGATACTCGTTTGAGATTGGGAAAAAGTCAGACAAAGAGAGAATCTATAATTTATTATCAACTTAATTTTGAAGAAGAATTGGACAAAGAAGGTCTTTTCCAAATCTTATCCTTCCTTGCAGAGACCAAAGACACTGAGGTAATTTTCGGTGCTTTTGCTGCCAGTAACGACCAGATGGATAGAGTCGCAGAGGCCATTCAGGAAATTATAAATGAAAAATTCTCGGCAGAAATTTTTGAGAAAGCAATCGACTATGAAGGGGCTGAAAATCCTTTGAAGGAAAATGTCCAACAGAAACTTCGCTATCGCTTGTTAAACATCAATGATGAATTGGAAATGATTAAGACCTTAGAATATGTTCGTTTGATTGTTGATTTGAATCCACAACCTCACCTATATACCCAAATAGCGGGAATTAGTGCAGGAATTCCTCAGGTGAATCAAGTAGAGACTGTCTATGTTGACCATTTGAAAAATGGCTACTTGCTTTCTACTATCACAGAATTTAAGAAAGCGGCCCATTACTACCTGGATACCCTAAAAGAATGGAATCAGTCTTTGATCTACTCGATTGATAAAATCAAGGAACATACAGGTGAAAAATTTGTGGGGAAACTAGATCAATGGATAGAGGAGAGTACAAATGTCAAAGGATCTTAAAATCCTACAGATAGGGACAGAAAATTGGAAGCATCGTTATGAGATTCCTAAAAAGATGGATTGGTATTATTTTTATCCTAATTCTCCTAAGGCTCTTAAAGAAACGATAAAAATGGATGAGATTCGCAAGTTCAATGCCATTCTCATCGAAGATGGCCGTTACTTGGTTGACCTATTACCAATCATTAAAATAATTGAGCCCTATACGGTTTTCTATAACCAAGAGTTTCAAACAAGCAATTCTCTTATTTCGGATTTAATCAAAAAACGCTGTGCCCAAGCAATTGACTTTTCAGACCCACAGAAGCTCTTAAAAGATTTATCCACTTCCTTATTCGGTGGTGGATACGGGGATAAGATGAAACCAGCTACAATAGAAGTTCATCCAAGTTTTAAAGGCTCTGTTTCTTATCAAGGCTTTGAGTATCTGCTCTTAGAGGGGGATTTTGGTTCTGAGTTTTCTCAAGTAGCTCATTGGAAATACAACTTTGTCTCTGCAACAAAACTTCCAATCGAGTTGTGGCTAGAGTATGAAAAAAGTGAAGGTGTAGAATTTCAGTTTCGGGTTAAAAAAATGCCTGAAGGTTCGGTTTCAGATATTGTGGAAGACTTGATCTTTACAGAAGAAGACCTGAAGACAGCCCTAATCATGGATCAGGATTACAATGCCTACCTATGTCTGTCTGTCGAGGCGCGTGGTCAAGGAACTCTAAAGTTGGGAAGTCTACATCAACGTTGGAGTCGGAAGTACTTTGGGAAATTTGTTCTTGGGGGGAATATCTTACACGATAATAAGCGTGATGAGATTAACTACTTCTTCCATCCTGGAGATTTTAAACCACCATTGGCTGTCTACTTTTCAGGATTTCGACCTGCCGAGGGATTTGAAGGATACAGAATGATGCTAAATTTCAAGTGTCCCTTCATTCTGTTCTCTGATCCTCGATTAGAAGGTGGAGCATTTTACCTGGGTAGTGAAGAACTGGAAGAAAAAATCAAACAAACGATTGAACATTATCAGGAATACTTAGGTTTTGATAAAAAAGATCTAATCTTATCAGGTTTATCAATGGGAACTTTCCCTTCTCTTTACTATGGCTCATTCTTTGAACCGAAAGGAATCGTTGTGGGTAAACCCTTAGCAAATTTAGGAACAATTGCAAGACGTGGTAGATTGGAAGCACCAGGTGTCTTTCCAACAGGATTCGACGTGCTTCATCATCAAACTGGAGGAATCAGCCCAGCCCACATGGATGAGTTGGATAACCGTTTTTGGTCTGCCTTCAAACAAGCAGATTTTTCTCAAACGACGTTTGGTCTTTCTTACATGAAGGATGAAGATATGGATAGTCATGCTTATGATCAGCTAGTCACTACGCTCTGTCAAACTGGAGCGAAGATCTTATCAAAAGGAACAGCCGGTCGACACAATGATGATACAGGAACCAACGTTACCTGGTTTATCCATTTTTATAACATGATATTACAAGCAGAATTTGGAAGAGGTGAGACATGATTATAAATCAAAGAGAAGACATACTCTGGGAGGATATGGGAGCAACTTACCTGTATGGAACTCGAGTTCAGTTTTGGGAAGATGGCCATATCAGTCTTTCAAATCCATTACTAGCTTCAGGAGAAGTTCTCAAATCATGGCTTTCAAGCTCGAATTATCAAGGTGATAGAAGCCAACCCAGCCTACCTCTCTTAAAAAGAAATCATCGCTATCAATTCACCATGAATATGACTTGTTATCCTGAAAATAGCATTTACATCAAACTAGTTTTCTTGGACCGTTACGAAGAAGTGCTGGAAGAAAAAGTGGAGAAAACCCTATCTTTTTCTTTCATTTATCCTGAGGAGGCTTATACATATAGAGTTTCTCTCATTGCTGCTGGGTTTGAGTCACTCGATTTTTATTCTTTCTTAATTAAGGAGTATGATCGTGTTTAATAGTTTGTATCAAAATAGAAAACTTAGAAAAGTCAGAGCTACTTTAAAAAAGATCAATGGTCTTAAAGATGAGATGGCAGCTCTTAGCGATGAAGCCTTGGCAGCAAAAACGGTAGAGTTTCGTCAACGTTTAGCAGAGGGGGAAACCTTAGATGATTTACTTGTTGAAGCTTTTGCAGTTGTACGAGAAGCTGATAAGCGAATCCTAGGAATGTTTCCTTATGATGTTCAAGTTATGGGGGGGATTGTCATCCACCAAGGAAATGTTGCCGAGATGAATACCGGTGAAGGAAAGACTTTGACTGCGACTATGCCTCTTTATCTCAATGCCCTTACTGGTAAAGGTGCTATGTTGATTACGACCAATGAGTATCTAGCTAAGCGTGACTCAGAGGAAATGGGGCCGGTTTATCGTTTCTTGGGTTTAAGTTTAGGTTTACCTTTCACTGATGATCCTAAAGAGGAATTAACATCCAAAGAAAAAAAAGAAATCTATAACTCAGATATTATCTATTTGACAAATAATGGTCTAGGTTTTGATTATCTAAATGATAATCTAGCTTCCAGTAGTAAAGATAAGTTTTTACGTCCGTTTGACTATGTAATCATTGATGAAATTGATGATATTTTACTAGATAGTGCACAGACACCACTCATCATTGCGGGATCTCCTCGCGTTCAGTCCAACTACTATGGAATCATCGATACTTTAGTAACAACCATGGTTGAAAATGAAGACTATATCTTTAAAGAAGAAAAAGAAGAGATATGGTTGACTACAAAGGGGGCTAAAACTGCTGAAAGCTTCCTAGGAATTGATAACTTGTATAAGGAAGAATACGCCACTTATGTACGACACCTAGTCTATTCCTTGAGAGCGCATAAGTTATTTACGAGAGATAAGGAATATATCATTCGGGATGATGAGATGATTCTCCTGGATAAAGGAACTGGTCGCTTGATGGAAATGACCAAGTTGCAGGGAGGACTTCATCAGGCCATCGAAGCCAAGGAGCATGTGAAACTCTCTCCTGAAACGCGGGCAATGGCTTCTATCACCTATCAAAGTCTTTTCAAAATGTTTAATAAGATATCAGGAATGACTGGGACTGGGAAGGTCGCAGAGAAGGAATTTTTGGAAACCTATAATATGTCTGTTATTCGAATTCCAACCAATCGTCCCTTAATCCGAAAAGACTATCCAGATAATCTTTATGTAACACTACCAGAAAAGGTTTATGCTTCACTTGAGTGTATCAAGGAATACCATCTCAAAGGAAACCCACTACTAGTCTTTGTCGGATCTGTTGAGATGTCGCATCTCTATTCGTCCCTACTGTTGCGGGAAGGAATCGCCCATAACGTCTTGAATGCCAATAATGCTGCACGCGAGGCACAAATTGTCTCTGAATCAGGTCAGATGGGAGCCGTGACGGTTGCAACATCCATGGCAGGTCGAGGAACAGATATTAAATTGGGACCTGGTGTTGCTGAACTTGGTGGCCTAGTAGTCATCGGTACAGAACGAATGGAAAGTCAGCGAATTGATCTGCAAATCAGAGGACGCTCGGGTAGACAAGGAGATCCAGGACTGTCGAAGTTTTTTGTATCATTAGAAGATGATGTCATCAAGAAGTTCGGTCCATCCTGGGTTCACAGAATGTACAAAGAGTATAGTGTTGCTGATATTACTCAACCACAAATCCTTGAGGGAAGAAAATATCACAGACTAGTTGAGAAAGCTCAAAATGCAAGTGATAGTGCTAGTCGTGCAAACAGACAGAGAACACTAGAATATGCTGAGAGTATGAATATCCAACGTGATCTCATCTATAAGGAAAGAAATCGTTTAATAAACGGAGATAGGGATCTTCGAGATGTATTATCTGAGATGATTGACGAGTATATTGAAACAATTTTATCTGAAAACATAAAAACCAGAGAAGAATTATTTCACTATATTGTCACGAATATCAGTTTTAATATCAGAGAATTGCCTCTTGATTTAGTCATTGAAGATGAACAAGCGTTGAGAAATTTCTTGATTCAAATCATTAACAATGAGTTAAATGATAAGAAGACCTTGTTAGAACCTCATGATTTATATGACCAATTTTTGAGAGTTTCCATGCTTAAAGCCATTGATGATAACTGGGTAGAACAGGTGGACTACCTGCAACAGTTGATGATGGCAATTGGCGGGCAAACAGCCAGTCAAACGAACCCTATCGTAGAATACTACCGAGAAGCCTATATGGGATTTGAAGCCATGAAAGAGCAGATTCGTTCAGATATGGTACGGAATATCTTGATGGGATTAGTTCAGATGGGACCTAAGGGCGAAATCGTAACCCATTTTCCATAAAAGGAGAATATATGACAATTTACAATATAAATTTAGGAATTGGCTGGGCCAGCAGTGGTGTTGAATATGCCCAAGCTTATCGTGCGGGTATTTTTCGCAGCCTGAATCTGCCGTCGAAGTTTATCTTTACAGACATGATTTTGGCCGATAATATCCAGCACTTAACCGCAAATATCGGTTTTGATGATGATCAGGTTATCTGGCTCTACACTCATTTCACAGATATCAAGATTGCACCGACCAGTGTGACGGTAGATGATGTTTTGGCTTATTTTGAAGGTGTAGAAAGCCGTCGTGAAAGAAATGGGAGAATTGAACGAATCTTCTTCTCAGATGAAGACAAGTTTATCACTTGTTATTTGGTTGATGAGGAAAAAGATTTCGTCCAACACGTAGAGTATGTATATGCTGGTAAATTGATCCGCAAGGATTACTTCTCATATATACGCTACTGCACAGAGTATTTTGCTCCTAAAGATAATGTAGCGACACTCTACCAAAGAACCTTCTACAATGAAGATGGGACTCCAGCTTATGAGATGTTCATGAATCAAGGGACTGAGGAAGTCTACCGTTTCAAGGATCGAATCTTATACGGGAAGCCTGCCTTGATCCGTTATTTCATGCAGACACTTCAGTTAAGTAAATCAGATCTAGTGATTTTGGATCGTGAGACAGGGATTGGTCAGGTGGTTTTTGAAGAAGCGCGTGCAGCTCACCTTGCTGTTGTCGTTCACGCTGAGCACTATAGTGAAAATGCGACCAATGATGATTATATCCTTTGGAACAACTATTATGACTACCAGTTTACCAATGCAGATAAGGTCGATCTCTTTATCGTTTCAACGGATCGTCAAAAGGAAGTTCTAGAGCAACAGTTTGCTCGCTATACCTCGCATGCTCCTAAGATTGTGACCATTCCAGTTGGAAGTGTTGACCAATTAACAAAACCACAAAAGAGTCGGAAACCATTTTCTCTTATTACAGCTTCGCGTCTAGCCAAGGAAAAACACATTGATTGGCTTGTCAAGGCTGTAATTGAGGCTCATAAGGAATTGCCAGAATTAACCTTTGATATCTACGGTAGTGGTGGTGAGGAAGGACGTCTTCATGAGATTATCGCTGCAGGTCATGCAGAAGAGTATATTAAACTCAAGGGTCATGCAGAACTCTCCCAAATCTATTCACAGTATGAAGTTTATCTAACTGCTTCTACAAGTGAAGGATTTGGTTTGACACTCATGGAAGCAATTGGCTCAGGCTTGCCATTGATTGGTTTTGATGTTCCTTATGGAAATCAAACCTTCATCGAAGATGGCGAAAATGGATATTTGATTCCAAGCTCATCTGACCATGTCGAAGATGAAATCAAGAAAGCTTATGCGGAAAAAATCTGCCAACTGTATTTGGAAAATCGTTTGGAAAGTATGAGAGAAAAATCCTATCAGATTGCTGAGAAATTCTTGACTCAAGAGATTTTGAACAAATGGGAAAAAACAATCAAGGAGGTAGTGGATGATTCAGTTATTTGATGTATACAATCAAGAAAGCCAAGATTTGCATTATAGTCTGACTGCGGCAGGACTGTCTGATTTGACTGTGGTTATTGAACCAGATGGATTTTTACCAGATGGAGTTGTCTCACCCTTCACCTATTATTTGGGTTATGACAGTGGTAAACCCTTGTACTTTAACCAAGTTCCCGTCCCAGACTTTTGGGAGATTGCTGGTAATAATCAATTTGGGACTATCAATGATCTCAATCAAGAACGAGCAGTGATTCATTTTGCAGATGGCTTACAGGCTCGTTTGGTGAAAAAAGTCGAATGGAAGACACCGGCAGGCCGCATCTTTCAAGTAGATCACTACAATCGTTTTGGAGCTTGCTTTGCTAAGACCACCTTTGATGGATCTGGTCAAGCTATTATGACTTCTTATCGGGACGTAGATCAAAAGGAAGTGATTTTAGAAAACCATGTCACAGGTGATATTCTGCTGACCTTGGAAGGTCAAGGATTGCGCCATTTTTCTGGTCGAGTGGCCTTTATTATAGACTTCTTACAAGGTTTGAAAGTGAATCTTGATCACATTCTCTTTAATACCCTATCTACCTCGTTTTTGACTTCCTTCCATTTCCCAGACAAATCAGGTCAAGATATCCTAGTTTGGCAAGAACCATTGCAGGATCATATTCCGGGAAATATGCAACTGATCTTGGAGAATGACCAACTTCGAGCTAAGACCATTATCATTCCAGATTATGCGACTTATGAACGTGCTTTGCAATTGACGGATGAAAAATTCCATCATAAGTTTAGTCATCTAGGCTATCATTATCACTTTAAGCGCGATAATTTTGTTCGTCCTGATGCCTTGATAGTGACCAATTCGGACCAACTAGAGCAAATCGAAAAACTGGTGGAGAGTTTACCAAGGGTTACTTTCCGAATCGCAGCAGTGACAGAGATGTCATCTAAGTTGTTGGATATGCTCCGCTATCCAAATGTTGTGCTCTATCAGAATGCCAGTCCCCAAAAGATTCAGGAGCTTTATCAGTTATCAGATATCTACCTGGATATCAACTATGGGAATGAACTGCTTCAGGCTGTTCGACAGGCTTTTGAACACAACCAACTGGTCCTAGCTTTTGAGGAAACAGCCCATAATCACCGCTATACAGCTCCAAATCATATTTTCGCTAAGGAAGCAGTTGATGACATGATTCATACCATTGAGTTAGCCCTTTCTCATGTCAAAGAGATGGGTCGAGCTCTTGGAGATCAAGGGTACCATGCCAATTATGTAGATCCAATTATGTATCAGGAGCGGATGGAAACCATTTTAGGAGAAAGCCATGACTAAAAAAGATCTATTTTATCAAGATGTTGAAGGTCGCATGGAAGAGATGAAACAACAACCCATCAAAAAAGAAAAATCTACACGTGGTGAAAAAATTAGTAAGACATTTTCTTTCTTGATAGGATTCATCATTTTGATTGGTTTATTATTTACTTTGATAGGACTTTTGAGGTAGTTAAATGACAGAATTATTGATAATTTTAACCATTATTTTAGCTATTGTCTTAATCATCCTTGTGACCATTCAACCAAGGCAAACTCAAATTTTTTCTATGGATGCTACTAGTAATATCGGAAAGCCCAGCTATTGGCAAAGCAATACGCTTGTTAAAGTCTTAACCTTACTCGTTAGCTTATCACTATTTGTGTTGTTGCTCCTCTTTATGGTTTTAACTTTTAACTAATCTTTTTCTGTATTGATAGAACGTTTGATTTTAACAGTGAAGATTTAAAGAAATTTAAGTTTGATGAGAAAATTTTAAGAAAACTTTTAGGAATCTAGTTTATACTGTAAGCATAAGTTAAGAAGAACTTAACTTTAACTCCTAAAAATTTTTCATAATAATCTCCCTATAAAATAAAGTCGCCCAATCAGGCGGCTTATTTTTGTACTGATACTCAATGAAAATCAAAGAGCAAACTAAGAAGCGAGCCGCAGGCTGTACTTGAGTACGGCAAGGCGAAGCTGACGTGGTTTGAATTTGATTTTCGAAGAGTATAAGATTAAGCTTATTCATGGTATAATAGTGCTATGAGATTAGATAAATTTTTAGTTGCCTGCGCTGTAGGAAGTCGGACAGAAGTAAAAAACTTTCTAAAGGCTGGTCGCGTGATGGTCAATGGTAAAAAGGAAAAATCTGCCAAGCTGCAAATCAATGAAGAGACAGACGAGATTTGTTTTGACGGGCAAAAGCTAGACTACGAGGAGTTTGTTTACTATATGATGAACAAGCCCCAGGGGGTTATCTCAGCGACTGAAGATCCTAAACACAAGACTGTTTTGGACTTGTTGGATGACTTGGCTCGTTCAAAGGAAGTTTTCCCTGTCGGTCGTTTGGATATTGATACGCATGGACTCTTACTCTTGACCAATGATGGCCAGTTGGCTCATGCTCTTCTTTCACCAAAACGCCATGTGGATAAGACTTATCTGGCACAGGTCAAGGGAATCATGACGGATAAAGACATTGAGACATTTGCACAAGGGATTCCGCTCAAAGACTTTACCTGCCAACCTGCTAAGCTGGAGCTTGTGTCTCTTGATAGAGAAAAAAACCAAAGTCTGGTTCGTGTAACCATTGCCGAGGGGAAATTTCACCAGGTTAAACGAATGGTAGCCTACTGTGGCAAGGAAGTGATGGACTTGCAACGTCTGACCATGGGAACTTTGACCTTGGATGAGGATTTGAAACGTGGAGAATGGCGTCGCTTAACCACAGAGGAATTAGAAGGTTTGCTCGAAAGTGTTGGGTAAACTGTGTAATCTTTGAAAAAGGTGAGGAAAATATCCTTACCTTTTTCAGTTTTTGGTTGCTTCCTTTGTGAAAAGAGTTATAATAGACTGTAGAATAAAAGGAGGATTTTATGAACGCGATTCAAGAATCATTTACAGATAAATTATTTGCTAATTATGAAGCAAATGTCAAATACCAAGCTATCGAAAATGCTGCCAGCCACAATGGAATTTTTTCAGCCCTTGAGCGTCGTCAAAGCCATGTAGATAACACACCTGTTTTCTCACTTGATTTGACAAAGGACAAGGTCACTAACCAGAAGGCTTCTGGTCGTTGCTGGATGTTTGCGGCCCTCAACACTTTCCGTCACAAACTCATCTCTCAATACAAACTTGAAAACTTTGAATTGTCACAAGCCCACACCTTCTTCTGGGACAAGTATGAAAAATCAAACTGGTTCTTGGAGCAAGTCATTGCGACTGCAGACCAAGAATTGACAAGCCGCAAGGTTAGCTTCCTACTTCAAACCCCTCAACAAGACGGTGGACAGTGGGATATGGTGGTTGCCCTCTTTGAGAAATACGGTGTCGTTCCCAAGTCTGTTTATCCTGAGTCAGTTTCATCTAGCAACAGCCGTGAGCTCAATGCAATTCTTAACAAATTGCTTCGTCAAGATGCTCAAATCTTGCGTGACTTGCTCGCTTCTGGTGCAGACCAAGCGACTGTTCAAGCTAAGAAAGAAGACCTCTTGCAAGAAATCTTTAACTTCCTTGCTATGTCACTAGGTCTTCCACCACGTCAATTTGACTTTGCTTATCGTGATAAGGACAACAACTACCAAAGCGAAAAAGGCATCACGCCACAAGAGTTTTACAAGAAATACGTTGACCTTCCACTAGAAGACTACGTTTCTGTGATCAATGCTCCAACTGCTGACAAACCTTACGGTAAATCTTACACAGTTGAGATGTTGGGAAATGTCGTTGGTAGCCGTGCGGTTCGTTACATCAATGTACCGATGGAACGCTTGAAAGAATTGGCGATTGCCCAAATGCAGACAGGAGAAACTGTTTGGTTTGGTTCAGATGTTGGCCAGCTCAGCAACCGTAAAGCCGGAATCCTTGCGACAGATGTCTATGACTTTGAATCAAGCATGGACATTCAACTCACTCAAGACAAGGCAGGACGTTTGGACTACAGCGAAAGCTTGATGACTCACGCCATGGTCTTGACAGGTGTTGATTTGGATGAAAATGGTAAATCAATCAAGTGGAAAGTTGAAAACTCTTGGGGAGACAAGGTTGGGACAGATGGTTACTTTGTTGCCTCAGATGCCTGGATGGACGAATACACTTACCAAATCGTTGTTCGTAAAGAATTACTAACAGCAGAAGAACAAGCTGCCTATGAAGCAGAACCAATCGTCCTTGCACCATGGGATCCAATGGGTGCCTTGGCTGAATAAATGAGATATAAAAAGAACGGTTCTATAATTTTTAGGGTTGATGGAAATTTTCCACCAACCCTATTTTAGTGTATACAAAAAGGCCAACATCCATTATATTAAAAGCGCTGAAACCTAAAACAAAAGGATGATGACCATATGAACAATATACTAGAAGCTACACTACAAATCAAAGATAAAAACATTATTTGGGATAATAAAGTTCAAGAGAAGATATTTAAAAAGAGAAAATCTTTATTTTATGCAGCTACTTATACGCATAAACCAGAATTTTGTACCGTTTGTGGGTGTGTTAGCCGAAATAATAATATCGTTAAAAACGGCACGAAAACATCTCGTATCACTCTCTGTTCTGTTTCAGGCCTTCCGGCCTACTTAAAGCTACGAAAGCAGAGGTTTCTCTGTAGAGAATGTGGTTCTTCATTTACTGCAGATACTAGTCGAATTGTAGAAAAATACTGTCATATCTCGAAACGATTAAAAAATGAAATTAAGGCAAAATAAGTGAAACAGTATCTGAAACATATGTTGCCAAAGAAACAAATGTTTCAATTCATACCGTTAGACGTATCATAGATGATACAGCACGATTATTAACGATTAAACCATTACATGATTTACCTGAGCATTTGTGTTTTGATGAATTTAAATCTGTTAAATCTTCCGATAGCAATATGAGCTTCATTATTTGTGATAGCACTACACACAAGTTGGTCGATGTTGTACGAGATAGAAAATCTTACAGTTTGAAACAATATTTTTATCGTTTTGAGCCTAAGACTAGATTAAAGGTGAAAACTATCTCCATCGATATGTAGTTGCCATACATTCAATTAATAAAAGAAATGTTTCCTAACGCAAAAATTATCATTGATCCTTTTCACATTGTACAAGCCTTGAATAGAGAATTAAATTGAACTCGGGTACGTATCATGAATCAGCATCGTTATAAAAATCCTAAATTATATCGAAAGTTAAAACATTATTGGAAGTTAATTTTAAAGAACCCTAATGAACTTCAGAACTATAAATATAATCGTTATAAGCTTTTTGAAAGCTTCATAACAAGTAAAGGAATCGTAGATTATATCTTAGAAAAAAATCCATCTCTTAAAAATGATTATGAGGTTGTACATTCACTTCGTGAATGTATACAGGATAGAGATTATATAGAATTCAAGGAAACGATTGAAGCAGCTACGCAATTAGACCTATCTCCTGGTTTAAAAAGAGTGTTAAAGACTCTTATGACTTACTTGCCATATATTCAAAATACTTGTGAGTATCCAACTAGAACAAATGGCCCTATTGAAGGAATAAACAATAAAATAAAAGTGCTTAAAAGAAATGCCTACGGCTTTAGAAACTATTACCATTTTAGAAATAGGATTATTTTAATAACAAAAATGTTTGGCCCAAAACAAAAAGGAATTAAGCAACAATTAGTTGCTTAATCCCTTCCTAAATTTCTTCATCAACACTATTTGACAAAGAGCCCTTTTTTAGTGCTCAAAATAGCACTCAATTTTAAATGGATTTGGTGTTCAAAAAATAAAATCAAATGCAACAAACTAATTTCATTTTTAATAGGTACAATTAATTTTAGAAGATAGTACGAAAAAATATTGACTGTTTTCTTTAGAAAGTGTAAACTTTAGATAGATTATTTAAAGTGAGGTTTTTTTATCTTGTCTATATTAAAGAAGAAAGTTAATATGTTTAGTGTACTATTGAATGTGGTATTAATAGCTATTATAGCTATTGGAGTGCTATTTTTCTTACCTAAGGAACAAAAATCAGAAGTCAAATCGTCAATTAATATCGAAAGTATTGAAAAAGTGAATGAAGTTGTATTTTTGAATGCGGGAATTAATGAAATTATTACTAAAACAAATACAACTCAAGTTTTTGGGCATGATGTGCCGTTCTCTAAAAAAACAGCATTAGTAATTTTAAATTATAACGCTAAATTTGGGATTAAAAGTAGTGTAAAGGTTGAACAAATAGGTGAAAAAGAATATAAGGTTATTGTTCCAAAATTTGAAGTAATTGGTGTGGAACTTTCAAAAGATAATCCTTACAATTTGTATGATAATCATGGAGAGTTGTTAAGTGGGACTACAGAAGATGTTGATACTGGGAAATTGGTCACAAACCAACTTTCTAGTGATAAACAAGCAGAGTATTTAGATAAATTTAAGAGTGAAATTAAAGAATCTGCAATCAATTATTATAAAACAATATTTTCTTCAATGGATTCTGAAGTAAAAGTAACTATAGAATTTACAGAATAATTTTTGAAATACAAAACCCTGACCAGAGATGGTCAGGGTTTTGTGTGGTTCTATAATTTTTAGGGTTGATGGAATTTTTCCACCAACCCTATTTTAGTGTATACAAAAAGGCCAACATCCATTATATTAAAAGCGCTGAAACCTAAAACAAAAGGATGATGACCATATGAACAATATACTAGAAGCTACACTACAAATCAAAGATGTACACAATGAAGGTGTTACATTCCATTTCTTAGAGAATATTAAAGAAGTATTGCGTGATGAGAGTGGGAAAGTAACTGGTGTAAAAGTTATTACAATGGAACTTGGTGAACCTGATGAAAGTGGAAGAAGATCAACGCATGAACTGGCAGGTAGTGAACATATTATTCCATGTGACCTTGTCGTTGCAGCAATTGAACAAAAGTAGACTTTAGTGTTCTAGATGAAAGGTAAAAATTTGACTTTCGGTCAACATCAGAGTCCAATAGAAATGAACTAATAACAGGTGATGCATATTTAGGTCCTCAATCTATCGTAACCGCAATTAAAGGCGGGTGAGAAGTTGCGACAGAAGTACATGAATCGTTTAAAGAAAACACATAAATAACTTGTGGTGCCTTTCGTTTTTTTACTGGGAAAATTAAGGAACTATAGTTATAAATACTTAAAGATTTTAATATATTAACATGTATATATTTATGAGAAGATCAAATAGAAATATTTGATATTAGCAACAATATCTACATCTTATAACAATATATGTATTAATATATTCATAAAATATTAGTAGGAGAATAGTATGAACAAGAAACTATTATCAGGCTTAGGGACTGACCCCAAAAAGTGAGAATTTAATAAAAACACCCTAGGGCTACCGTCTTCGGAATTCAACCGGAGACAGGTAGTCCAATTTTTGTTGGATTCTTTTTTCATTAGGTTCTTCATCAACACTATTTGACAAAGAGCCAAAAGAATCAGGTGATGAACCTGATTCTTTTTTTGTTTGTACATTCTCACCGAGATTACATGATACCGAAGAAACGAGCTGCGATACCTACTGCAAAGAGAGCAAGGATGATTGTGATTGGAGATACTTTTTTCTTAAGCAACCACATGCAAAGGAAAGTAAGGAGAAGTCCCATCAATCCTGGGATCAATGAGTTCAACTGACCTTGAAGCGTTTGTGGTTGAACGCTATCCAAGCTCATGCCACTAAGTGCTTGACCAAGAATACCCTTCAATTCTCCACCTGTAACAGCGCCTTCTGGGAAGTTGATGTAGGCACCTTCTGACAATTGTTTACCTGGGAGGTTAACAGTGAAGTTGATTGATACCCAACGTTGTACAAGGACAGCAAGGATGAACATACCAAGGATAGAAGCTCCTTTAGTGATGTCTTTCAAGATACCACCTGACATGTCTTTAGTGATTTCAGATCCAGCCTTGTAACCAAACTCTTGTGTGTACCATAGGAAAGACATACGGATTGCATTCCATCCAAAGAAGAAGAGAAGAGGTCCGACGATATTACCAGTCGCAGCAAGTGATGCACCAAGGGCACCGAGGATAGGACGTACTGTAAACCAGAAGACTGGGTCACCGATACCAGCAAGAGGTCCCATCATACCAATCTTAACACCTTGGATAGCAGCGTCATCGATGTCAGTACCGTTTGCGCGTTCTTCTTCAAGTGCAAGAGTAACCCCCATGATTGGAGCAGCTACGTATGGGTGAGTATTGAAGAACTCAAGGTGACGCTCAAGAGCAGCAGCTTGGTCTTCTTTTTTAGTGTAAAGTTTCTTGATAGCTGGGATCAAAGAGTAAGCCCAACCCAAGTTTTGCATACGTTCGTAGTTCCAAGAACCTTGAAGGAATTGTGAACGCCACCAAACTTTTTGGCGATCTGATTTTGATAATTGAATTTTTTCAGCCATGATTGTTCCCCTTTCTAGTAGTCTTCTAGGATATCACCGATTGGATCGTTAGAAGTTGCAGCTCCTCCGCCACCGTTTCCGCCTTGTTTAGAAAGGTTGAGGTAGATGAAGGCAAGGGCAACACCGATGACACCAAGGGCAATCAAAGTCAATTGAGAGATTGCTGCAAGAGCAAAACCGATAGCGAAGAATGGCCATACTTCACGAGTAGCCATCATGTTGATAACCAAAGCGTAACCAACGGCAACGACCATAGCACCACCGACAGCCATACCACCTTTAAGCCATTCTGGCATAAGTTCCAATACGCCTTGAACGGCTTCAGTTGGCATTGCAAGCAAGAGTGCAGCTGGGATAGCAATACGTAGACCTTGAAGAGCAAGGGCAAAGTAGTGAGCGCGTTCAACAGCAGCAATGTTTCCTTCTTTAGCAGCAGCGTCAGCAGTGTGAACCAAACCAACTGAGATTGTACGAACGATCATAGTCAAGAAAAGTCCAGCTACTGCAAGAGGGATTGCAGTTGCAGTTGCGACTGCGATACCTTCAGTAGTAAAGTTACCACCTTTGATCATGATGATTGCAGCAGCAACAGAGGCAAGGGCAGCGTCAGGAGCTACGGCAGCTCCGATGTTAGCCCAACCAAGGGCGATCATTTGAAGTGATCCACCAAGCATAACCCCTGCTTCGAGGTTACCAGTTACAAGACCGATAAGGGTACATGCTACGATTGGTTGATGGAATTGGAATTGGTCGAGGATACCTTCAAGACCTGCGAAGAAGGCAACAACTACAACCAAGATAGCAGAAATGAATGAAATATCTGACATGGTTTTATTCCTTTTCTATTTAGTTTTAATTATTGAACGTTAGCTTTGCTAATCAAGTCAAACAAATCTTTTTTCGTGTCGTTTGGTACTTTACGTACGTCAAATTCAACACCAAGATCACGCATTTTTTCAAATGTAGCAACGTCGTCTTTGTCCATTGACAATACGTTGTTGATCATTGTTTTACCAGTTGAGTGAGCCATTGAACCAACGTTAAGAGTCTTGATTGGCACACCGCCTTCGATAGCACGAAGGGCATCTTGAGGTGTTTCAAACAAGATAAGGGCGTGTGTTTCACCAAAACGAGGATCTTTTGCAACCTCAATCAATTTTTTGATTGGTACAACGTTAGCTTTTACTCCGTTAGGAGCAGCTTGTTTGATCAACTCTTTACGAAGATCGTCGTTTGCAACGTTATCTGAAGCAACGATGATACGGTCTGCTTTTGAATCTGGTGTCCAAGCAGTTGCGACTTGTCCGTGAAGAAGACGTGTATCAAGACGAGCAAGATTGATTTTCAATTTACCGTCTCCAATAACAGTTCCTTCTGGAATAGCAGCTTGGGCTACAGGAGCAGCTGCAGCAGTTGCAACTTCCTCAGCTGGGTTTAGCTCTTCTGGAAGAGCCTTGATGCCATCTTTGGCTTCTTTAATGATGTTCGCAGCGACTTTATCCACTCCAGCATTAGCATCCATGAGGCGCTCTGTGTAGGCTTGAATCAACATCGGCAAGTTAAGTCCTGTGATGATGGCAAATTTACGCTCAGGATTTTCTCCCATTACGCGGCTAGCTTGGTTAAATGGAGATCCACTCCAAAGGTCAGCCAAGACTAGAACCTCATCTTCTGCGTCAAATGCAGCCACAGCATTGTTGAACTTGGCGTATAAATCATCTGGACCTTCGTTTGGCATAAAGGTTACAACTTGAACCTTTTCTTGTTCACCAAAGATCATAGATCCTGACTGATGAATACCCGCGGCAAATTCACCGTGGCTCGCAATAATGATTCCGATACTCATTATTGTCATTCCTCCTTATAAAATGTTTGACTTGTAGTTTAAGAAAACTTTAAGACTCCTTAAGTATAAATCGTTTTCAGAAAAAAAGCAACTAATTATAATAAAGAGTGAAAAAAATCTAAATGTTCTATCTTTTTAAATGTTGATATATCAACTTTTTATAAAATAGTCTATAGAATGATAAAAAAATTTAATATAAAAAGCGGCGGTGCAGAAGTCGACTGACCAAATCTCGGTAACTTAGTTCCAGCCCCTTATACTTCACTCAACCATTGGATGCTGAAAGAATGTGGATAGAAAAATGACGTTTTCTTTAATGGTGTTATTGAGCGTTAAAAAAAGAACTTTAAGTCCAATTGTTGCTATGTCAAAATTTCATTGCTCAAAAAAATCGAGGCGGGATTTTCTATCCCTTCCTCGATTTTGTACTTAATCTTTATCTTAGTGGGTAAAGTCTAGAACCATGCGACCTTGGATGGTTCCAGCAGCCATTTCATCAAAGACAGCAATGGCATCTTCGACAGGACGTTTTTGAACGACTGGAACAACGAGACCTTCAGCACCAAATTGGAAAGCTTCTTCCAAATCTTTACGTGTTCCAACAAGGGAACCGATGACCTGAATACCATCAAGAACTGTTTTAACGATGCTTAGATCCATCATTTCTGAAGGGAGCCCGACAGCTACTACACGACCGCCTGCACGAACAGAGTCAACTGCTTGGTTGAAGGCAACTTTTGATACAGCTGTTACGACAGCTGAGTGAGCCCCACCGTTTGTTTTTTCTTTGATAAGGCCTGGGACATCTTCGACTTCAAGACCATTAATCACGATATCAGCACCAACTTCTTTAGCTAGGGCAAGTTTATCGTTGTTAATATCTACTGCGATAACGTGAGCGTTAAATACTTTTTTAGCGTATTGAACAGCTAAGTTACCAAGTCCTCCAGCACCATAGAGTACAACCCATTGGCCTGGTTCAACTTTTGCTTCTTTGATAGCCTTGTAGGTAGTAACACCGGCACAAGTAATTGAAGAAGCTTGGGCTGGATCGAGACCTTCTGGAACCTTAACGGCATAATCTGCAGTTACGATACATTGTTCTGCCATACCACCATCTACTGAGTAGCCAGCATTTTTTACTGTACGGCAAAGAGTTTCGCGCCCAGTTGTACAGTATTCACACATACCACAGCCTTCAAAAAACCAAGCTACGCTGACACGGTCGCCAACTTTGAGACTTTTAACATCAGGGGCGATTTCTTTTACGATACCGATACCTTCGTGACCGAGAACGCGTCCTGGAACTTTACCAAAGTCACCATGGGCAACGTGGAGGTCAGTGTGGCAGACACCACAGTACTCAACTTCTACAAGAGCTTCCCCAGTTTCGAGTGGACGGAGAACTTTTTCTTCAATAGCAACACCAGTGCCTTCTGGATTTACAACAACAGCTTTCATAGCTATCCTCCTTGATGATTCGTTGAGGTGCAGTGGAAAAGGGGCTTGGCTTGAGAGGTTTTCAAGTGAAGTCGAATTTGAACTGCCCTCTTATTTACTTATATGTAAAGTATATCACGATATTTACTATAGTACAATGGTTTTGAGGTAAAAAACCATGTAATCGCTTAACCGGTTGATGAGACTGTGAAAATTGAACAATAAATATTGGAGTACAAGAGAAGGAATACCTATAAACCTGAGAATAGTTTGGTATGTATCGACTTCCCGAAATTACCAGCAAATTTTCTGAGTTTCTTCTCGAGGGGATTTTGGTATAATATAGAAAGCAATTGATCTTTCTAGTAAGAGAATTTAGAGTGAGAGGTATCTATGTCCCCTTCTGTTCAGTTATTGAAAAACCGTTATTTAAAAAATATCAAAGAAAATCCAGATCTCTATATTGGGATTGAGTTGGAGTTTCCTATCGTTCATGTAAATGGGAAACCGACAGATATTGAAGTCACCAAGGACTTGATGCGCTTTTTGGTGGATGCTCTTAGCCTGGAAGTTGAAAAAGAGGACCAGGACGGAAATCCGATTCAACTTGTAGAACCGATGAGCCAAGACCGGATTTTGTTTGAGGTTTCCTACACGACCTTGGAGTTTGCCTTTGGTAGAGCCCAGAAAATCCAAGAGGTCCAAGGACGATTTCAAGTTTATATGAAGGTCATTCAGGAAAAACTAGGAGAAAAGGATCATGCTATCCAGGGCTGGGGGATTCATCCAAACTGGGATCAGAATGACAATCGACCGGTGGCTTATCCACGCTACCAGATGCTGATGGCTTACCTGCAGATGGGAAGCCGACAAGAGGGGGCTGATTTGCATGACTTTCCACAATACGGTGCTTTTATCTGTGGGAGTCAAGTTCAGTTGGATGTATCGACTGCTAACTACCTACGTGTCATCAATGCTTTCACTCAGATTGAAGCAGCAAAAGCTTACTTATTTGCCAATTCTGAGTTTTCGGGAGCAGACTGGGATACTAAGATTTCACGAGATATCTTTTGGGAAGAATCCATGCATGGAATTTATCCAGAGAATGTCGGCGTCAATGCAAAACTCTTCAAAGATGAGGATGATTTCTTTGATTATCTCGACCGCTCTGCGATTTTTACAGCAGAACGAGATGGGGAAACCTACTATTTTTCTCCGATTCGGGCTAGAGATTACCTAACTACAGATGAAATTCCTGCCTATACTCTAATTGGGAAAGAAACTCTTCTGGTTCCTCAAGAGAAGGATTTCCAGACGCACCGTAGCTATCAATTCCAAGACTTGACAACACGAGGAACGGTCGAATTTCGTAGTGTTTGTACACAGCCACTAGATCGAACCTTTGCTTCAGCAGCCTTTCATCTAGGTTTGTTGGTAAATCTAGACAAGCTTGAAGCTTACCTAGAGACAGCTCCTTTCTTTGAGCACTTTGGTCGTGACTACAAATCTTTGAGACGCCAGTTTTCTAAGAAACAGCTTTCAGATGAGGAGACAGCTGGAATTGTTCAATTCTCAAAAGACTTGCTAGCGATAGCAGAGCAAGGACTTGAGATGAGAGGGCAGAGTGAAATGAGCTATTTAGAGCCTCTGAAAGAAAAATTGACTCTATAATTTTCTTATAAAGGAAGAATTTTCTGAAAAATCATGTTATAATGGATGAGACTATAGATAAAGGATAGAGATTTATGACATTAGTTTATCAATCAACGCGTGATGCGAAAAATACCGTAACAGCCAGCCAGGCGATTTTGCAAGGTTTGGCAACAGATGGAGGTTTGTTTACTCCGGTTAGTTATCCAAAGGTAGATTTGGATTTTGAAACATTAAAGGACGCTTCATACCAGGAAGTAGCTAATCTTGTCTTGTCAGCCTTCTTGGATGACTTTACAGCAGAAGAGTTGGACTACTGTATCACCAATGCCTATGACAGTAAGTTTGATACGCCAGCCATTGCTCCTCTTGTTAAACTTGATGGTCAATACAACTTGGAACTCTTCCATGGTTCTACCATTGCCTTCAAGGATATGGCCTTGTCTATCTTGCCATACTTTATGACAACGGCAGCTAAGAAACACGGCTTGGAAAACAAGATTGTTATCTTGACTGCAACTTCTGGAGACACTGGAAAAGCTGCCATGGCAGGATTTGCGGATGTTCCTGGAACTGAAATTATCGTCTTTTATCCAAAAGACGGTGTCAGCAAGGTGCAAGAATTGCAAATGACCACTCAAACTGGTGACAACACTCATGTCATCGCCATTGATGGAAACTTTGACGATGCTCAAACCAACGTCAAGCATATGTTCAACGATGTGGCTCTTCGTGAAAAATTAGCAGCTAACAAGCTCCAGTTCTCATCAGCAAACTCTATGAATATTGGCCGTTTGGTGCCACAGATTGTCTACTATGTTTATGCTTACGCTCAACTTGTTAAAACTGGTGAGATTAAGGCTGGTGACAAGGTTAACTTTACTGTACCGACAGGAAACTTTGGAAATATCTTGGCTGCCTTTTACGCTAAGCAAATCGGTCTACCAGTTGGGAAACTGATCTGTGCTTCAAATGACAACAATGTTTTGTCAGACTTCTTCAAAACTCGTGTCTATGACAAGAAGCGTGAGTTTAAGGTAACCACTAGTCCGTCTATGGATATCTTGGTATCTTCAAACTTGGAGCGTCTCATTTTCCACCTTTTAGAAAATGATGCTGAAGAGACAGCTGAACTCATGGATGCTTTGAACACTCAAGGTCAGTATGAGTTGACAGATTTTGATGCAGAGATTCTTGATCTTTTTGCGGCAGAGTATGCGACAGAAGCGGAAACCGCAGCAGAAATCAAGCGTGTCTACGAGTCAGATTCTTATATTGAGGATCCTCATACAGCGGTTGCTTCAGCAGTTTATAAAAAATACCAAGCAGCGACAGGTGATGCGACTAAGACTGTGATTGCGTCAACAGCTAGTCCATACAAATTCCCAGTCGTTGCAGTAGAAGCTGTGACAGGAAAATCAGGTCTTAGCGATTTTGAAGCCTTGGCTCAATTACACGAAATTTCAGGAGTAGCAGTGCCACCAGCAGTGGATGGCCTTGAAACAGCTCCAGTTCGTCACAAGACAACTGTTGCAGCATCAGAGATGCAGACTGCAGTAGAATCTTATCTAGGACTTTAAAACAGAGGAAGTAAACTCGGTTGGGAAACTAACTGAGTTTCTTTTCATCAGGAGGAAGGATTGTTTAAGAAATATAAAGACATTCTCAACATAGCTCTGCCAGCCATGGGTGAAAATTTTTTACAGATGCTCATGGGAATGGTGGATAGTTATCTGGTAGCACATCTAGGCTTAATTGCCATTTCGGGTGTGTCTGTAGCGGGTAACATTATCACCATTTACCAGGCTATTTTTATTGCTTTGGGAGCAGCTATTTCCAGCGTCATTTCAAAAAGTTTGGGGCAGAAGGACCAGTCTAGACTAGCCTACCATGTGACAGAAGCGCTCAAGATAACCTTGCTTTTGAGCTTGATTTTAGGGTTCTTGTCCATCTTTGCCGGTCGAGAGATGATTGGTCTTTTGGGGACAGAAGCGTCTGTAGCTGAGAGTGGAGGACTATACCTAGCTTTGGTCGGTGGGACAATTGTTCTCTTGGGCTTGATGACTAGTCTGGGTGCCTTGATTCGTGCCACCCACAATCCGCGTCTTCCCCTTTATGTGAGTCTTTTATCCAATGCCTTGAATATTCTCTTTTCAAGTCTAGCTATTTTCATCCTTGATATGGGCATAGCTGGTGTAGCCTGGGGAACCATCCTATCTCGTTTGGTTGGGGTTGTGATTTTATGGTCACAATTAAAACTTCCATATACGAGACCAAGCTTTGGACTGGACAAAGACTTACTGACTTTGGCTTTACCTGCAGCGGGAGAACGTCTCATGATGCGAGCTGGAGATGTGGTCATTATTGCCTTGGTTGTTTCTTTCGGAACTGAGGCAGTCGCAGGAAATGCTATCGGTGAAGTCTTGACTCAGTTTAACTATATGCCAGCCTTTGGTGTTGCTACAGCAACAGTCATGCAGGTAGCTCGAGCAGTTGGAGAAGATGATTGGGCAAGGGTAGACAACTTAAGTAAGCAAACTTTTTGGCTATCCCTCTTTCTTATGTTGCCCTTAACTCTTAGTATCTATGCTCTCGGAACGCCCCTAAGTCACCTCTATACCAGCAATCCTGTGGCTATTGAAGCCAGTGTTATGGTGACGCTGTTCTCTCTACTAGGAACTCCTATGACGACGGGAACAGTCATTTATACAGCTGTCTGGCAGGGTTTGGGAAATGCACGCCTCCCCTTTTATGCGACAAGTATCGGAATGTGGTGTATCCGTATCGGAACAGGGTATCTGATGGGAATTGTTCTTGGATGGGGCTTGCCTGGTATTTGGGCAGGAACGCTTTTGGATAATGGTTTTCGCTGGTTCTTCCTGCACTATCGTTATAAGCAATATATCTCTTTGAAAGGATGACATATGAAAAAAATTGGATTTATCTGGGATTTAGATGGGACCTTGTTGGACTCTTATGAGGCTATTTTAGCAGGAATCGAAGAGACTTTTGACCAGTTTGACATTCCTTATGATAAGGCTGAGGTTCGTGCCTTTATTCTACAAACTTCCGTTCAAGATCTGTTGGAAAAGGTGGGAGAAGAAAGAGGCTTGGATGCAGATATGCTCAATCAGGTTCGTGCTCAGAGCTTGGCTGAGAAGAATGCTCAAGTTGTTCTGATGCCAGGGGCGCGTGAAATCTTAGCTTGGGCAGATCAGCAAGGGATTGAGCAGTTTGTTTATACCCATAAAGGGGACAATGCTTTTACAATTTTGGAGAATTTGGGTTTGGCCCACTATTTCACAGAAATTTTAACCAATCAAAGTGGCTTTTCTCGGAAGCCTAGTCCAGAAGCTGCGATTTATCTTATAGATAAGTATGAACTAGATCCTCAGCAAACTTATTATATCGGTGATCGGACTTTGGATATCGAATTTGCTCAAAATAGTGGGATTCAGAGTATCAATTTTCTTGCCTCACCTGCAACTTGTAATCAACAGATAGAGCGTTTAGAAGATATTAGTTCGCTTTCCTTCTAGAATTTTCTTCAAGAAGAATGTGTCAGCCTGATGACAGGAAACTAACAAACTATTTCAAGTAATGTGATTTGTTACAACGAATGTACAGTTCTGTTAAATAGCCCCAAAAGGGCTTTTTTTCTATTTTCTTTGTGTTATGATAGACAGGTACTACATTTGAAAAGGAGTTTGAATAGTATGAAGAAAAGAATTATTTTAGCATCAACAGTAGCATTATCTTTTGCCCCTGCCTTGGCAACTCAAGCAGAAGAATTAGTGTGGACAGCGCGTAGTGTTGAGCAAATTCAAAACGATGTTACCAAGAGTGAGAATAAAACAAGCTATACGATTCAGTATGGTGATACCTTAAGTACCATTGCCGAAGCTTTGGGAGTGGATGTGACCGTTCTTGCTAACTTGAACAAGATCAGCAATATTGATTTGATCTTCCCTGAGACAGTCCTTACAACAACTGTAAATGAAAAAGAAGAAGTGACAGAGGTTGAAATTCAAACCCCTGATACAGTTCAAGGAGGCGAAGGTACAACTGCAACAGCAGATTTGACAACCAACCAAGTCACTGTAGATGACCAAACTGTACAGGTTGAAGATTTAACTCAACCAGTTGCAGAAACAACTGTAGCTGAGCCAGTGGCAGAAGCAACAACAGAAGCTGTTACAGAAGTTGCAACACCAGCAGAAGAATCTGCAGCAGAAACAACAACAGGAGCCACTACAGAAGTTGCAACACCAGCAGAAGAATCTGCAGCAGAAACAACAACAGGAGCCGTTACAGAAGTTTCAGCACCAGTAGAAGAGCCGGTCGCAGAAACACCTGTAGTGGAAGAAACGACTACAACAGAAGCACCAGTTACAGAGACTGTAACAGAGACTCAATCAGCACCATCAACTTATCAAGCTGAAGCAAGCCAAGGTTCATCAGCGACTTATGCAGCACCAGCAGCACCTGATTATGCAAGTATTGCAGCTTCAAAATCAGAAAATGCAGGTCTTCAGCCACAAACGGCTGCCTTTAAAGAGGAAGTAGCTAATTTGTTCGGAATCACGTCATTTAGTGGTTACCGTCCAGGAGATAGTGGCGACCACGGAAAAGGTCTTGCCATTGACTTTATGGTTCCAGTAAGCTCTGCTCTTGGGGACCAAATTGCAGATTATGCTATCCAAAATATGGCTAGCCGTGGCATCAGCTACATCATCTGGAAACAACGTTTCTATGCACCATTCGATAGCAAATACGGACCAGCCTACACTTGGAATCCAATGCCAGATCGTGGAAGCGTTACAGAAAACCACTATGACCACGTACACGTATCGATGAACTAAGAATAATGAGAAGTTGGGAACTTGAGTTTCCGCTTCTTTTTTTGTTATGACACACTTTATAAGTGAAATAAAATCTAAAACACGATATAATGTAAGCGGATACAAGGTTATGCTAACGATTTTAAGCATAGAGAGAAAGGGTGATAAGGATGACAAACCGATTAAAAACTCCATTTGAGAAAACAAGAGATGATTTTGAACAGGAATTTACTGGAGAAATCGTTGAACTCTTGATTTTTACCCTCCAAAATGTAAATGGGGCTGCTTCTTTAAAAGATGGCTGTAAAATGCCGTCCGTTCATTTTAAAGCTAGTGTCAATGTTGAAACTCAGGACTTCTCTGAACGTGAGGGACGTTTGGAATGGGTATTGACTCCTGAGGAATTTGAAGAAAAGAGATGGGGCTTTAGTTTTGAACCCTACAAAATTCATCATATCAAATGCCAAAAACGCCCCTTCATGGAGTTAGAGCCATATATGTCAGAAGTAGCTAATAACTGCTACCACTTGCTGGAATACCTAGATGACCAATCCACAGACTCTAGGTTAGAGACCTTGATTGAAACCTATCAAAAACCGGTCATCATTCAAGACGATATTGGCGAATTCACCTTAAACAGAGCCTATTCTTGGTTTGAAGGATTTATCACTTACGAGGGTGGTAAGATTCATGCTATCTTTGCTGCGAGTGCAGATGAAAGTCTCCCACCAAGTTCTTTTGATGATCTAAAGAAATTTATGGGAACTTTCCAAGTTCAAGATACTCGGATTAAAGACTATATTGTCAAAGAACTGTGGGAAACAGCTCAAGACTGGATAGATTCAGATGAAAATGATGTAGTGTTAACAGAAGAGTATTTTACCAACTCACTTTCCTTGAGTGAACTATCAATCAACGAAGATGGAGAATTGACCCTCTACTATGATGATCGTGAAGAAATTTTTGCAGGCCATGCCATCGAAGTGGTCATTGATAAAGAGGGAGAAATCCTTCGAGCAGATTTGGTAGGTTAGTGCTGGATTTTATCTAGAATATAGAAGTAATAGCCTTTTGGGATTGAAACCAAGAGGCTATTTTTCGTGAGTAAGCAAAATAGTTGCGTTTTTAATCTTTCTGCAATATACTTGATAAGTCAATAGTTGACAAATCAAGTTTACGCAGGGAGGTAGAAATGAAAAAAATTAACGACTTATTGTACCAGCTCCATTTAACAGATCAGATGATCACTCAACTTTTTAAGAAACAATTGGGAATTAGTTTGACCCGCTATCAAATCCTGCAGTTTTTACTGCAACAGTCACCCTGCAACCAGATTGCCGTTCAGGAGAAGTTAAAGATTGACCAGGCGGCCTTGACCCGTCATTTTAAGATACTGGAGTCAGAGGGCTATGTCAGTCGCAATCGGAATCCAATCAATCAGCGAGAAGTCTTAGTTGAATTAACCCAAGAAGCCAAGAATCAACTCTTGGTCAATCCGCCTAAACATCACTTGCGAGTGAAGGAGCAGATGGAGAACATCTTATCCTCTACTGAGCAGCAAGACCTGACAGCTTTGTTGACAAAACTAGTATCAGGATTAGAAGAAATAGAATTTTAAGGAGAAAACGATGTCAATCATTACTACTATTTTAGCAACTATTGTTGCCCTCGAACATTTTTATATCTTTTATTTGGAGAGTATCGCAACTCAATCAGACGCCACCAGTCGAGTCTTTAATATGGAAATGGAAGAGTTGACTCGACCATCTGTAACCTCATTGTTTAAAAACCAAGGAATTTATAATGCCTTGATTGGGGTATTTTTTATTTACGGAATTTATTTCTCACATAGCTTAGAAATCGTAACAATCTTTGTTTTATTTGTCATAGGAGCAGCTACTTATGGTGCCTTAACAGCAGATAAAAAAATCATTCTCAAGCAAGGTGGTTCAGCAATCTTAGCACTCTTGAGCATCCTTTTCTTGAGATAAAAACAACCAGCACTTTCTATTGAAGGTGCTGGTTTTAATCATTCACATTAAACTTTTCTCCGCTTGATTTCGAGTAATCTTTGATAAAAGAAGAATTGACTACTATAGATATAAGGGAAAGTAGGGATGCTCGCAATTCCGAAGCTGATCCAGATAAGGAGATACCAAGGAAGTAGCTGTAAATCAAGGACGAAGCGTTGGAACTTATAGCCTTTCATAAGGAAGCGGCTGGTTTTGAGTACGCGACTTGGCTTGGCAATTCCAATTGCAAGGGTATCACATAGGAGAAGCTCTACTTGGGAATAAGCGTAGTATTGTGGCAGATAGGCAATGGTTCCCAAAATCATCAGAAAGACGCTGCCAAAGAAGTAGAGTGCAAAAGTGAGCAGAAAATGTTCGATATCTGAATTGGTGACGTCTACGGCTGGAAATTCGGGATGAAGTTCTACAAATTTACGAGCCATAGCACTGCTATAGAAGAGCAAGTAGACACCAAAAAGATTAGGGATGCTCCACAAAAAGAGATAGAAACGCTTGAGCAAGAGAGTCAGAAAGGTCTGGGTGAAGAAGCGATTGTCAAGTAAGGACAGACTATCTTTAAAGGAAAGCTCTATCTCGGAAATTCTGTAAAGATTAATGGTTGTAAAGAGGGCGCCAGCTAGGATAATAGAACTTGTAAATCCGACTGCTAGAGGAAAGAGTGAAGACTGGATCAAGCTCATCAAAAAAGTAAAGAAGGATTGCTCAAGAATCCCCTCATCAAGTAGGGATAATGGACTTATAAAGCTGGATAGAATCAGGAAAATGCTTGGTAATAAAAAGACAAGCAATAGACGAGGATGTTCGGCTTGAAACTGTTTAGCTTGTTGACGAACTTCTTTTAAATCAATTTTTGGGTATTTCATTCTTTCATTATACCATAGTTCGTGACAGTTCCTGTTTTTTTTGATAGAATCATACAGTATGCCCTTGGGCACAAAGTAAGAACTGGGACTGTTTTTCCCAGCTTCGGAGGTAAAAAATGTCAGATTCACCAATCAAATATCGATTGATTAAAAAAGAAAAACACACAGGAGCTCGTCTGGGGGAGATTATCACACCCCACGGAACCTTCCCAACCCCTATGTTTATGCCGGTTGGGACACAAGCAACTGTTAAAACCCAATCGCCAGAAGAATTGAAAGAGATGGGTTCAGGAATTATCCTATCCAACACCTATCACTTGTGGCTTCGCCCTGGAGATGAGTTGATTGCTCGAGCAGGTGGGCTTCATAAGTTCATGAACTGGGACCAACCTATCTTAACGGATAGTGGCGGTTTCCAAGTATACTCTCTAGCGGATAGTCGTAACATCACAGAAGAAGGGGTAACGTTTAAGAACCACCTCAATGGTTCTAAAATGTTTCTATCACCTGAAAAAGCCATCTCTATCCAAAACAATCTAGGGTCAGACATTATGATGTCCTTTGACGAATGTCCTCAATTTTATCAACCTTATGATTATGTGAAGAAGTCAATCGAACGTACCAGCCGTTGGGCTGAGCGTGGATTAAAAGCTCATCGTCGTCCACATGACCAAGGTTTGTTTGGGATTGTACAAGGTGCAGGATTTGAAGATCTTCGTCGTCAGTCAGCTCATGACCTTGTCAGCATGGACTTCCCAGGATACTCTATCGGAGGGTTGGCAGTAGGTGAAACTCATGAAGAGATGAACGCAGTTTTGGACTTCACCACTCAACTCCTTCCTGAAAACAAACCTCGCTACTTGATGGGAGTGGGAGCACCAGATAGCTTGATTGATGGGGTTATTCGTGGGGTTGATATGTTTGACTGTGTCTTGCCGACTCGTATCGCTCGTAACGGAACTTGTATGACTAGCCAAGGACGTTTGGTTGTCAAGAATGCCCAGTTTGCGGAGGACTTTACCCCACTTGATCCTGAGTGCGATTGCTACACATGTAAGAACTACACCCGTGCCTACCTTCGTCACTTGCTCAAGGCTGACGAAACCTTTGGTATCCGCTTGACAAGTTACCATAACCTCTACTTCTTGCTCAATCTCATGAAGCAGGTCCGTCAGGCTATTATGGATGACAATCTCTTGGAATTCCGTGAGCATTTTGTTGAAAAATATGGCTACAATAAATCAGGTCGTAATTTCTAAGATTATCAATCTAAAGCTGAAATCCTAAGTTTTCTCTTAGGATTTTTCTTCTTTTTTTGATAAAATAAAGGTAATATGGAATGAACATTAGATGGTTTTTTAACTACTCTAATGAACGGAGAATAAACTCGTATGCGTATTAAATGGTTTTCCTTGATCAGGATTACAGGCTTACTCTTGGTGCTTTTGTACCATTTCTTTCAGACGGTTTTTCCAGGAGGTTTCTTCGGGGTTGATGTCTTTTTCACCTTCTCAGGTTTCCTAATTACGTCACTCCTGTTAGAAGAATTTGGACAAAAAGGGAAAATCGATATCTTAGGATTTTTCAGGAGACGCTTCTATCGGATTTTTCCCCCAGTCGTCTTGATGATCCTGGTTGTTATGCCTTTTACTTTCTTGGTTCGACAGGATTATGTGGCAGGAATCGGTGGTCAGATTGCTGGTGTCCTTGGTTTTATGACTAACTTCTATGAAATGCTGACAGGAGGAAGTTATGAATCTCAATTTATCCCTCACCTCTTTGTTCACAACTGGAGTTTAGCGGTTGAAGTTCATTACTATATCTTGTGGGGCTTGGCAGTTTGGCTCATGTCTAAGCAAGCCAAAACAGGTGGGCAACTACGGGGAATGGTCTTTCTACTATCTTCAGCTACCTTCGTCGTTAGCTTTCTTTCAATGTTTATTGGTAGCTTTATCGTTAGCTCATACTCAACGCTTTACTTTTCAAGTTTGACTCATGTTTATCCATTCTTTTTAGGAAGTGTGCTTGCGACCTTGATAGGAGTTCGTCATACGACACCTCTTCTCAAACGTTTGAATCAAACCCTAGACTTGAAACAGACCTTGCTAGTATTTGGGGCTGGTCTCGGAGTTTTACTCTTATTGACCTTCTTTGTGAAATTCAATTATCTCTTTGCCTACTTGCTTGGCTTCTTGTTGGCAAGTTTAGCTGCCCTTTTGATGATCGTTGCAGCACGAGTTTTACATGAGAAAACTCCGACGATTGAAGAACCCAAGGTAATTAGCTTCTTAGCTGATACGAGCTATGCCGTTTATCTTTTCCACTGGCCGTTTTATATCATTTTCTCTCAGTTGATGAGCAATCTACCGGCAGTGATTCTCACCACTATCTTTTCTTATCTCTTTGCAAGCCTTTCTTTCTATGTGATTGAACCTTTCATTGCCGGGAAGAACACTAGCTTATTGCAAAGGGTAAAAGAAATTCCGCATATTCAACCAATCTTTGCGGGTAGCGTCGGTTTTCTTAGCTTGCTGACACTGATTGTGATGCTCATAGCTCCCCAAGTCGGTGCTTTTGAAACGGATTTGATGGTAAATGGCCTCAATCAAGCTCAAACCAATATTACCCGTACAAAAACCATGGCGGATCAAGCAGAAGCCAGTCGCTACAATATTGCTGAAGGTGTATCCATTATCGGAGATTCTGTAACCTTGCGTGCAACACCTGGACTTAAAGAGGTTCTACCAGACGCTCAGACAGATGGTCAAGTAAGCAGAAATACCAAGCAAGCCAATGCTATTATGCTCAACCACAGTCAGAATAAAGTCCTCCCTAAAATAGTTGTTATTGCTACTGGAGTGAATAACCCTGAGGATTATAAGGCTGATATTGATTCTTTGATAACAAATCTACCTAAGGGACATCAGCTTGTACTTGTGACACCTTATGAGGGTGATACAACTCAAGCAACTCAGCCTTATGTAGAACAGTATGCTAGCTATGTGCGTGAAGTAGCTCAAAAGTATCCTTACATTGAGGTTGCAGACTGGAATCAGGTGTCTAAAGATCATCCAGACATCTGGAAAGGAACGGACCAGGTTCACTTTGGAAGTGATAATACCAAATTAGAAGAGGGTGCTAAGCTCTACGCAGAAACGATAGCATCAGCTATCAAGGCCTTGGCAGATAAGCCTGTGAAGTCAAAATAATATCTAAAAAGTAGAGATGACCTTTCTCTACTTTTTCTTTTTAAAAAGTACTTCTTAGAAAATAATTCATTCTCTAAGCTTCTCTCTCTAACTTATGGCAATATCGTCTTACTCTAGGTTGTTAGATCTTTGGGTGATTTGGCCCAACTCTGGCAATCTCTAGGCTTTCGTTTTTATGGCGGATCACGTCTTGATTGGGAAAAGCTTGCCAAATTGTCAGAATTATGAGAAAATAGGTGCAGTCAGAAAATGGAGGGAATGCAATGAGAGAAGACATCAAGATTAATGACCGTGCTTTAGCATTAGGAAATCAAATCATTGACAAGCTAGAAAAAGTTTACGATACAGATGTGGAATTAGATGTCTATAATCTTGGCTTGATTTACGAGATTCATTTGGACGAGGCTGGTCTTTGTACAATTGTCATGACCTTCACCGATACAGCCTGTGACTGTGCAGAAAGTTTACCTATTGAAATTGTGGCAGGTCTGAAACAGATTGAAGGAATTGAGGATGTTAGGGTTAAAGTTACCTGGTCACCTGCCTGGAAGATTACACGCATCAGTCGCTATGGACGTATAGCACTTGGACTACCACCGCGCTAAAAAACAAGAGAGAGTGGGACAGGAATCGGTAATTCGATAGAATTCGATTTCGTAGTCCCACCTCCGCACAGTTGAGTAGGGCTGTAAAAGCTGATGAAATCAGCGTAGTAGAGCCCACTCAACCACTGCGTCTTGCTCGACAATCCAAAGACAATTGAGAGGCTAGGACTTTTGTCCCAGGCTCCTTTTTGTTATTAGATTCCTCTAACTGCAAAATAGTGTCCACTTGGATTTGCAAAGTTAAAGTTAGGGAAAGGCTGAGTATTGATCGAACTAGTGGTATCAGTCACTGCAGCTAGGCGTTGATGAAGACCGTGAAGGTCTGCTGACTCAAAGAGTAGGCTGGGTTTCATATCGACTACCTCCGGTGATACTTGACGAATAAAATCCTTAGCATAGATAGTGAAAGTCAGCGTACTGTCAGCGTGAGGTTTCATCTCAAAAGTTTCAAATTCCATTATTTCTGGTTGATTAAAAACTTCAAATCCAATGGCAAACCAAAAGTCTCTCTCCACTGCTACATCATCTACGTAGAGCATAATTCCTGTATTTTGTGAAAACATCATTTCTCCTTTGTAATCATAGTTAGAGCAAAGATTTTATAACATTCTATGAGAAAATACAAATAACTAGAAAAAGCAGTCATTTAGCGACTGCTTATTTTCTAGTTATTTTTTACCAGATTGTTCCATATTCCAGAAATCTGTAACGGCACCACGTGATGCAGAAGATACGGTATGGGCATACTTACCAAGAACACCACGGCTATAGAGTGGTGGCAAGGTTGTTTCTGCCTTGCGTTTTTCAAGTTCTTCATCGGAAACGTCCATGGAAATTTCTTTCGTATCTTGGTCGACAGTGACGATATCGCCTGTACGAAGGTAGGCAATTGATCCGCCATCCTGAGCTTCAGGAGCGATATGTCCAACAACCAATCCATAAGTACCACCAGAGAAGCGTCCGTCTGTCAAGAGGGCAACCTTGTCTCCTTGGCCTTTACCAACGATCATTGATGAAAGTGATAGCATCTCAGGCATACCAGGACCACCCTTAGGTCCAACGAAACGAACAACGACAACATCGCCATCAACGATTTCATCTGACAAGACAGCTTGGATAGCGTCTTCTTCTGAGTCAAAGACCTTGGCTGGACCAACGTGACGACGAACCTTAACACCTGACACCTTGGCAACTGCACCGTCAGGAGCAAGATTACCGTTCAAGATGATAAGCGGACCGTCCGCACGTTTAGGATTTTCAAGTGGCATGATGACTTTTTGACCTGGAGTAAGATCTGCAAAGTCAGCCAAGTTTTCAGCGACAGTCTTACCAGTACATGTGATGCGGTCTCCGTGAAGGAATCCATTTGCCAGCAAGTACTTCATAACTGCAGGTACACCACCAACCTCGTAAAGATCTTGGAAGACATATTGACCAGAAGGTTTCAAGTCAGCCAAGTGAGGCACACGTTCTTGGATAGTATTGAAGTCCTCAAGTGACAAGTCAACATTAGCTGCGTGGGCAATGGCGAGCAAGTGAAGAGTAGCATTTGTAGAACCACCTAGAGCCATAGTCACAGTAATGGCATCTTCAAAGGCTTCACGAGTCAAGATATCAGACGGTTTGAGACCGAGCTCCAGCATCTTAACAACAGCACGTCCAGCTGCTTCAATGTCTTCTTTCTTATCAGCAGATTCTGCTGGGTGAGAAGAAGAACCTGGCAAGCTCATCCCCAAAACTTCGATAGCAGTCGCCATAGTATTGGCAGTATACATACCACCACAACCACCAGGCCCAGGGCAGGCATTACATTCGAGACGTTTCACGTCCTCAGCTGTCATATCACCGTGGTTCCATTTACCGATTCCTTCAAATACAGAAACCAAGTCGATGTCTTTGCCATCCAGTTTTCCAGGGGCGATAGTACCACCGTAAGCGAAAATAGCTGGGATATCCATATTGGCAATGGCAATCATAGAACCAGGCATGTTCTTATCACAGCCCCCGATAGCTACAAAGGCATCTACGTTATGACCACCCATAGCAGCTTCGATAGAGTCCGCGATGATATCACGAGATGTCAAAGAGAAGCGCATACCAGGCGTTCCCATGGCAATCCCGTCTGCTACCGTAATGGTTCCAAATTGAACCGGCCAAGCACCAGCAGATTTGACACCTTCTTTTGCAAGCTTACCGAAGTCATGCAAGTGGATATTACATGGTGTATTTTCTGCCCAAGTCGAAATGACTCCCACAATTGGTGTTTCAAAGTCCTTATCTGTCATACCAGTCGCACGAAGCATGGCACGGTTTGGTGATTTAACCATACTGTCATAAATGCTACTGCGGTGACGTTTATCTAATTCTGTCATTAAGTTCCCTCCCATTTCAGTTTTTACCATTATAGCACATTTTAAAAACAATGAACAGAAGAAAATTCTTGAATTTTCAGACAATTCAAACCATTGAAATCTTCTTAAAAAAGATTGCATATTTTTGTTGACATTTAAAATTAAAGTGATATCATTTAGATATCAAATACAGGAGGTCATTCTGATGACTGAAAAACTAATCAATTCAAAACCAAATGGTGTAGTAGCATTGGTACTCATTGAGTTGGCACTCGTACTTGGTTTCCTTATATTTATAATGGGTGCTGGTTCAGAAAACATTTTTGGAATTATTATCGGACTTTTATTAAGCTTAATTGCAGGTCTAGCTCATGCTGGTTTAAAAGTTGTCAAACCTCAGGAAGCTCTGGTTTTGACCCTCTTTGGTAACTATACGGGTACCATTAAAGAACCTGGTTTTTACTTTGTCAATCCCTTCAGTATAGCAGTCAATCCTGCAAACCACACTCGACTTGGTCAAAGTGGGGATGTTAGCACGAAATCTCCTTTTTCAGGAGTTAAATCATCAAATGGTAATGACGTAAATCTTGAAATTGGCAAAAAGCAGATTTCTCTCAAAGTTATGACTTTGAGCAATTCTCGCCAAAAAATTAACGATTGCTTAGGGAACCCTGTTGAAATCGGTATTGCCGTTACTTGGCGTGTAGTTGATACGGCAAAAGCAGTCTTCAACGTTGATAACTATAAAGAATATCTGTCATTGCAGTGTGATAGCGCCCTTCGTAATATTGTCCGCATCTATCCTTACGATGTGTCTCCTAATGTAGATACTACAGGTGATGGACAAGCCGACGAAGGAAGCCTCCGTGGTTCTAGTGAAATTGTAGCTAGTCGCATTCGTGAGGAAATTCAAAATCGTGTAGAGGATGCTGGCTTGGAAATTCTTGAAGCACGTATTACTTACTTAGCTTATGCACCGGAAATTGCAGCTGTCATGCTTCAACGTCAACAAGCATCAGCCATTATTGATGCACGTAAGATGATTGTAGACGGCGCTGTAGGAATGGTTGAAATGGCCCTTGAACGCCTGAGCGAAGGAGAGATTGTAGAGCTAGACGAAGAACGGAAGGCTGCTATGGTTTCAAATCTTCTAGTAGTTCTCTGTGGCAATCATGATGCACAACCAATTGTCAATACAGGAAGCCTTTATTAGAAATGGCAGAAGCTAAAAAAAAGCAAATCCCCCTTCGACTTTCGGCAAAGTTATATGCTGCACTCGCATCATGGGCAGAGGATGACTTCCGATCAGTTAACGGGCAGATTGAATATCTCCTTACAGAATGTGTCAAGCAACGTAAAAAAGACGGGAAATACATCCCAGAAACCATTGATGAACCCTTCGAGATTGATATTTAATTTATTTTCCTATCCAGAAGATTGGATAGGAAAATTTTTTTATCTTTTTTTGTCAAGTAACTTTACTTTACAAAAAAGTTTTGATATACTATTAAAGTTGATGAAAATCAAACCTAACTGAATTTATATCTTAAAAGGAGAAATCAAAATGGCAGTACCTGCACGTCGCACATCAAAAGCGAAGAAAAACAAACGTCGTACGCACTACAAAGTAACAGCTCCATCTGTAAACTTTGACGAAGCAACTGGAGATTACTCACGTTCTCACCGTGTATCACTTAAAGGATACTACAAAGGACGTAAGATCGCTAAAGCTGCATCAGCTGAATAATAGAAGGGAGATACCATGCGCGTAAATATTACACTTGAACACAAAGAATCTGGTGAACGCTTGTACCTTACTTCTAAAAACAAACGTAACACTCCAGACCGTCTTCAATTGAAGAAATACTCACCAAAACTTCGCAAACACGTTGTGTTTACCGAGGTGAAATAGGGATTCACTACACGTCAATAGATGTGAAAACCCTTGATTTTAAGCGATTCCTGAAATTCTAAATTTCACTACATTGCAATATAAATCAACCGAATCACTACCTTTTTCACTACCTTTTTTGAAATAAAAATAATGATTCGGATATTTAAAAGAAGAGGAACTTTAGTGTGAAGCTCCTCTTTTTTATTTGTTCTTTTACTTACAAATCGTAAGACCTGGTTTGACACGGTTTGATTTCAAGTAATTTATAAATAGCTTTAGATCAGATTTCAGAAGACTTGGACTGCTTTTTCATTTGATAAATTGTAAAATATAGTGCAACAAAAATCTCATAATTAGGAAATTAAATCTTTAGTAGTTAAATATAATTAAACTGTGTAAGAATGAATATGAAGATTAATAGAACAATTTTTCATGTGTAATACATACAAAATAATTTGACACCTCTATAATCTATAAATTTGTTTTATTTCTAATATCAAACCAAATTTTAGGGTAGTGTACAATAAGTTGTGTAAACACAAAAAGGAATAAATCCGTTATAGTAGAGTTGCGAAACATTACTAGAAAGAGATTTCTTCCTTAACTATTTCTACATCAACATGGTCATTAGTCAATGCCTCTAATAAAGTAGTTGTTGAACCAGTATTTCTAAATAAAACATCACAAACTACATTTTTTAAATATCTTTTCATATACCTCCCCGTTAACACAAGAAAACTACTGGTCTAGTTGAAATGCATTTGATTATTTGTCTAAAGAATTAAGAAAGCCAGGTAAGAAAGTATCAAATGTCTCATGATTTAACTTTACAAATTTATTCTGACCTACTTTTCTTGTTGTAGTAAGACCAGCTTCTCGCAAAGTTTTAAAATGATACGAAGCAGCTGATTTACTAATAATGAGCAAATCGCCAATTTCTCCACAACTTAGTTCAGTATTCGCTCTGTACAGTAATCTAATAATTTTTAGACGAACATTATCTGCTAATGCTTTAAAAATTTTAACTCTTAAATCATCTTCGCTAAGGTTATATTGTTTCATAGTCATAAAGTAATTTTACTATTGAAATAAACACTTGTCAATTTTTTGTACGGCCGTCGTTGACTTTTCTGCATTATAGTGATAATATAAAGTTTAATAGTTCAATAATTGTTTAACTATTAAATTTAAAAAGGAGGTGTTTTATGAAACAGAACTGGATAGCAATTATTACGTAAAGTATCTATTTATAACTTATAACAAAAATATTCTTAGAAAGTGATGTTAATATACAATGAAAAAATACTCTTATTTGTTCTTCTTAACAATGTTCATTATAGGGACCGATACATTTTTAATTTCTCCACTGCTTCCAACTTTAGCAAACCTATATAATATAAATTCTTCAGTTTCTGGTTGGATGGTCAGCGCATATGCAATAGGTTATGCTGTATTTGCCCTTATCTCAGGCCCAATTTCAGATGGTCGTGATAGAAAAAAAGTAATGACTTATGGGCTGATTGCTTTTACCATTTCAACTTTTCTATGTGGTTTTGCAACAAGTTTTCCTTTAATGCTCCTTTTTCGCTTATTTGCAGGTATCAGTGCTTCATTTATAACTCCACAAGTTTGGGCTTCAATTCCTATTGTTGTTGATAAAAAGTATATTGTGCAGGTTATGGGATATGCGACCGCTGGTTTATCCGTTTCTCAAATGGCTGGGGTACCTATTGGTGGCTATCTGGCAAACTTTTCTTGGCAAACTCCCTTTTATACGATTGCGTTTGCTTCCTTAATACTTCTCATTTTAATCCATATTTTTCTACCAAAACTTGAAATTGGAAAAGCAAATAGAATTTCTTTTACAGAGGCTTATAAAAATATCCTAACTAATAAAAAATCAGTTAGTTATCTAATTGCTTATTTTGTTTTTCAAACAGGTTCTTTTACAGCCATTACCTTCATATCTACATGGTTTACCAATGACTTTAATATGAGTTTAACTAACATTAGTACTGCAATTATAGCTATTGGTGCAGGTAACTTATTGGGTTCTTTATTTGGAAGTCAATTGGTTAAAAAATTTGGTTTACAAAGAACTTTTAAAACTGAATTACTTACATTAATTATCCTCTACCTTATTCTACCTTTTGCTAATAATTTTTGGGTAGCCGAAATTTTATTAATAATTATCTATATAAATAATGGATTTATTTTTCCTTTGTTTATGGCGACTTTGCAAGGTACTGTTGAAAATGCACGAAGTACGATTTCTTCATTATCAAATGCAGTAATGTATTTAGGTGAAACAATTGCAGGTATAGTGGGAGGAGTTCTCTTTGTGAAATTTACAGGATTCTCAGGAATTTCTGTTTTCGCAGCTATTATGATTGCCTTATCATGGTTATTGTATGCACAAGCAGGGGCGTTTAAGAAAGATAAATCTTAAGCTCAATATTTTAATTCTAAAAACAATATAAAATAAAGAGGTTGGAACAAAAGTCTGACCTCAAATATAAAAAGCGAACAAAACTAGTTTTCTGGCTTTAATAACAGTCTCTATCCTTTAGGTGAAAATACCGATTTTATGGTATAATAAGGATAACTCTATACAAGGAGGTGTGCCATGACTCTTGATGTAAATAAAGAAGAATTAACAATTTTAGGAATTCCCTTTGATAACTTTTCAGATTTTGATACCGTCTGGTATGCTATTGGGTCATCAATGATTGAAAATTATGAACCTACTGTTCAAGATGTGATTGATTTAAAAACTTATGTTATCAACAAACGAAAGGAATTGAATATTGGTTAAAAATCAATACGAAGGCTATGAGTACATTGATCCCAATCACCAATATACCTATCCAAATTCTACAGTCTTAATCAACAAACAAAATATTACAAATATTGAAGAAGCCTACCGGAATGAGCATTTATTCGTTACTAGAAGGCTTGCAGACTTGCGCTTGAAAACCATAGAAGTCTACTCCATTAGTGATATTTTAGCCATTCATAAATATTTATTTCAAGATGTCTATGCTTGGGCGGGACAATTTCGCAAGGTGAATATCTCAAAAAATGGGAATCCTTTTATGTCAATACAATCTTTCAGTACTGCCCAAGCATATATAAATCGCCTTATTCATACCTATTATCAAACTGCTAATTCAAAAGATGAGATTATTAAACAATTAGCAAAAATTCTTGATAATCTTAATTATTTCCATCCCTTTCGAGAAGGGAATGGACGAACTCAACGAGAAGTTATTCGTTCCTTAGCACTATCAAAAGGTTATTCTGCACAAATACGAGTGGAACAAGATGATGAAATTTACAACCTTTATATGGACGGAACTGTCTATGGAGAATTAAGAAAGTTAGAAGAACTACTTGGTAAAATACTGGAAAAATTGTAAATTAGTCTACAAAAATACTTCTATATTTTTAAATATCCTAAATATCACAGAAAATTATAACTTACCAAGGTTTAAATCATAATAGATAGACAAAAAGCTTCTGAAATCTAACATTTCAGAAGCTTTTTTCTTGTCATAAAATGGCTGCAACTATTATTATTCAATACATATTATCTCTATTTATTAAAATAATTAATGATTAAGTAGTGGCCCACTAAGATGAAAATCAAAATTTGTAACATCAACTAAACCAACAACTTTGTCACTTTGATATAATTCCATCAAAAATTGTGCCATCTCTTCACTTGTGTGATATTTAGCAAAATGCTCATCATAATCATATTCTTTAGAATCTGTAGCAACTTGACCGAATTCCGTTTTTGTGGCAGCTGGAGCTAAAACCTTAGCTTTTAATTGATGTTGATTTGCCTCTAGTTCCAATGCCAAGCCTTCTGTAAAAGCACTGACATAAAATTTACTTGCACAGTATGTAACTGCATTTGGAACCATCATGTATCCGCCTCTAGATGATAAGTTAATCAATTGAGCGCCTTTACAATCTTTATAATCTCTCACATATAGAGTTGATAGAATTGTTAAAGCTTCAATGTTTAGATGGATTAATGTTATTATCTTTTCTAAATCTTGAGATTCAACCTTATCATAATTTCCAAAACCAGCATTATTTATTAGCGTAGTAATGTGATATTTTTTCAAGCTTTCATAAAGAGCAAAAATATTACTGGACTTCGATAAATCAACAACTTTAATAACAACATCTAAATCCGGATAATGGTTCAAAATCTCTTGCTTCAATTTTTCTAGTCGTTCTTGACGCCGAGCAATTAAAATAAGATTCGTTCCTAATTTTGCAAATTGTCTTGCTGTCTCCGCTCCTATACCAGCACTGGCTCCAGTAATACAAGTATAATTCTTCGTTTGTCCCATACTTTTTTCTCCTTTACAGATTGCTATTTGCATTTTTTATAAGAGTCGCTGCTCCCATCAAGGTTCTTGACAGCCTTATCACTAAGCCCCTTTGGAGCTCTCTATTCCTTCAAACCAATTTTTCGTCTATATGGTATTACCTCCTCTCCTAGCTTTATATCAAATTCCTTTGATACTATGTATTTTACATAGTAAAGCGCACTTTATGTCAAGAGAAAACTGAAAATTTTTTAATTTTTTAAAAATTATGCTAAAATAATAAAAAATAAAGGGGGGAAATATTATGGCTTACTATTCTATTGGAGAATTTGCTAAAAAAACTGGACTTCCTATTTCCACACTTCGATACTATGAGCAAGAAAAATTGATTTACTCACACAGAGAAGAAAATAATCGTAGATACTATGATGACTCTGATATAGCGTGGGCTCAATTCATTATTAGATTAAAAAAGACGGGAATGTCTATTAAAAATATGCAAGAATACACTGACCTAAGATATAAAGGAGACTCCACAATTCCTCAACGACTTAGACTACTATTTTTTCAACTTGATGAACTTCATAAGCAACAAACTGAAATTAACCAACATATTGATTTTCTTGAAAAGAAAATTAAAACTTATTTAGGTATTAATCCTAATTAGCACCATTATTATTTTCTTTATCTAAAAAAGGGATTGACAATTGAACTCTTTTTATATTACTTGTTAAATGGTTGTAATTGGGATTTTCTTAAGTTGAACTTGTAAAATAGAAGTGTATACATTTTTAATCTATAGTCGTAGAGATTTAGTAAAACTATAGCCAAATATAGATCTTTTTCTATAATTTACTAATGTCTGTTATAATGGACATTATTTGAAATTTCCATTATAACAGACATTAATACAGTTTTGTAACATTATTTTGGTATAGTAATATTATAAAAGGAGGCAAAGATTATGAGAAAATTAGTAGGTATATTACTGCTTTCATTATCAATAATTACTTTAATTGCTTGCTCAAAAAACAACCACCAATCTTTAGATGGTGAGTATTATTGGATCTCAAGTGAAAGAAACGAGTTGGCGTTTACTATTAAAGGAGATAATGCTTCCATAGAGCATGGAGAAGCCGATAGTTTTATCATTAACAAAAAAAAGAATACGATCGAATTAACTGGACAAAATATTGCAAGTCGAACAGAAGAATATTCATTTAAAGATGGGGTCTTTTCTGTTGATATTAGTGGAGTTAAGCACGACTACTATCTTAAAGATAGCGAAGCATATAATAACGCACTAAAACAATATGGATATAAATAACATCATTCACACCTATTTTCCTGAATAGGTGTTTTTTTCAAATAAAAAAGACTCCGGAGAGTCTTCGCATTACTTATGCAATTCTTTATTACTCAATGTATGAAAAATCCCCCACAGAAGAATATTTACAATGATAAACAGCAATATTTCCACTAAATTAAAGTCTATCAAATTCCGTGACCGCATTGCCACCATAGCTTGGGAGTAGGGATAGATTAAAGATAATTTATCTGATACAAAAATCATCATGAATCCTACGAAAGTACCAATAGAACCAATTCCCACAGATTTACTAAAAACACGAGTTTTAGCTGTCACAAAAAACTGTACTGCCATCATACTAATTGTTCCAAAAATCCCCAATAAATCCCACTTAAGGTAGGTGAACAAATTAGAAATTTCTAAATGAATTAGGTGAGCACTGACATAAAAAATACCAAACAAGAACAACTGTAAAACAGCAATAAACAAGATAATTACTATTTCTTTTGCCAACAATAATTTCCCAAGACTGACATTATTAGCTCTGAGAAATTCAATATTTTTCCTATCAAACTCTTTTCCTAACATCATGGCTACATAAATGCTGACCAAAATCGGAAAGAAAAGCTGGCTATAATAGAAGGTCAATTGTCCCCATAAAACAGGCACTTTTTCACTTTCTGCAACCATAGAATAAGCTGCACCTAAGTAAATACCAAGACCAATCAGGCTACAAAAAGCTAAGAAGAAAATACCAATCATCAACATGGAAAATTTTTGGGTTTTCCGCCATTCTACTGATAGATAAGACATCATAGCTTGCCTCCTTTCTTTTCAACTAGATAGAGAGATAAGAAGAGATAGATTAGGGCTATTGGCAAATATGTAAAGAGTTTAAATCCTAGGTTTGTCGCCAAAACATAACTCACTTGACTGGCGACTTTCTGGTAATCCACCAGAGACAGATATGCTATACCACCAAATGGGAAAATCAGCTGTAGAAAAGCTGTTGCATGACCAAATCCAACTCCAAGAAATCCTCCGAAAATCCCTAATGCCATTATCAATGCCTGCTTTTTCAGTAAAAACTGCAAAGTCAAAAACAGACAGGTTAAGACAAAAGATGCTAGCAAGAAAATGACGATTTGCCAGAGGATTAGGCTAACAGGCATTTCTAGACCAGAAAAGTTTGCAATCAACTGGACTACTACTCCCTCCAAAATAGCGAGAAAGGTCAAAACGAACATAGTCAGGCCAAGCTTACTCAGAAAGATATGCCGTACATTTTCACCATTTGCCATAAGCAGTTTGAAAGTGTTGCCCTCCTTCTCGTTCTTGACAATCCGGGATACAAAGAGAGCAATCACGATAGGGAGAATCAAGCCATTTACTTCTTTTATCATATAGAAAATTAGGTTAATCTGGTGCATGTCTGGATTACTTAGGTAGCGTGTAGCGGCTGCAATTGCCCAAGCAAATCCGACTCCCATAACTAGTATGATAATGAAGAAGGATTTGGTTCGTTTTGCCTTGAGCAATTCAATAGACAAATTATTCAACATAAGACTCACTCCTTGGTTAAGTTGAGGAAGATAGATTCCAAGGTTTCTTGTTCTTGCTTCACTTCATAAATTGGAACTTCCTCGACTATTAAATCTCGTAACAAACTAGAAATCTGCTGGTCGGCAAGGTTAGTCAGCTTGAGTTTATCCTCATGTATTTCTAACATCTTGCACGGATAACCAAATAACACTTGGCTAATGGCTTCATGTCGACCTCTAAAATCCCCACGCACTTCCAGCCATTTATTGGACTGAATTTTACGAATTTCTCCCTCGTAAACGAGTTGACCATGATTGATAATCCCTACACGGTCAGCGATATGCTCTACTTCAGAAAGGATATGGGTAGAGATGAAGACAGTAATGCCCTGTTCTTTTGCCAACTTGATAATCAGTTCCCGAATTTCATGAATCCCTGCTGGGTCTAGCCCGTTAGTTGGTTCATCCAGTATCAACAAACGCGGTTTCTTGACTAAGGCAAAGGCTAAAGCCAAACGCTGTTTCATACCCAGAGAATAATCTTTAACCAATTTTTTCTTGTTTTTAGGTTGATCTAACCCAACAATTTTCAAGGTTTCCTGAATATTTTTCTTATCAAATCCAAGGATTTTTTGGAAAACCAAGAGATTTTCATAGCCTGTCAAATTAGGATAATAAGACGGTTCTTCAATCATAGAGCCAATCTGATTAAGATACTGCTTGTCCGTACCTATGGATTGACCGAACACTTCAATATCCCCAGCTGTACGAGAAATCAAAGACAAAATCATCTTCATGGTGGTTGTTTTCCCAGCTCCATTTGGACCTAGAAAACCATAAATCTCACCTTGTTGAACTGATAAGGAACTAAGGTTAACTACCTGAGTGTCCTTAAATTCCTTTTGTAAGTTTTTTATCTGTAAAACATTACTAATCATTATGAACTTCCTCCTCAACGAGATTCATTTGTTGTTTAGCCATTTGGAAATACCTCACTGATTAAAATTTATTTGAGAAGTATCTCTATCTAGGTTATGTCTTTATTATAGACATGCTAGATTAATTTTAAACTAAGCTAACCTTAATTTTACATTAAGATTAAAGTATTTTTCTTTTTTTCACTCTTTTAAATGGTATAATTTAAATAAGCGAGGTAAGATTATGAGTTTCGAACAACAACTCCTGAATAAGCACATCCTTATCATTGATGACGACAAAATTTTAAACTCTTCCATAAGAGATATTCTCACTGCCTACGGATTTTCCAATCTAACATCAGCCTATGATATAGAATCTAGTTTGGACATGATTGAAATAGAGCAGTTCGACCTTTTCCTTTTGGACATTATGCTACCCGATGGGGATGGCTACACATTAGCAAAACATATCCGAAAAAAAGGCGATACTCCTATCCTCTTTCTGACTGCCAAAAATAATCCTGAAGATGAGATAGCTGGTTTCAATGCTGGTGGTGATGATTATATCATGAAACCCTTCATTCCAAAAAATCTTATCTATCGTATTATGGCTCTGCTCCGTAGAAGTTATAAATCAGAACAGGAAACAATACAGATTGGACAGACTTTGGTGAGTTTTCGGAATGCAACAGTACAAAAAAATGGAGCAGAAATTTCTATTACGCCAATTGAAATTCAGATTTTGAAAAAACTTTACGATAATAAAAATTACATCGTTTCAACCGAATCTCTCTGTGATACGATTTGGGGAGTGGATAGCTTTGGTTATGAAAACTCTTTGACTGTACATATTCGGAAAATTCGAGAAAAAATAGAAGAAAATCCTTCAAAACCTCAATATTTAAAGACAGCTAAAGGGCTAGGATATAAATTGTTATCATGATTATGAATCAAACCAAAATTTTAAGGTATTCACTAAAGAAATTTATCTTTTCTTCCATCATTATCTTTATTACCAATATTATTCTAATTGCCAGTTTTGTTTTCTACATTAGTAAAAAGCAAACTGCTACTGAGACTGTGAAAATAATTTCTGAACACATTACCATCACAAATAATAACGTCCACATACCTGAAAATGATATTTCTAGTCTAAAAGAACAAAAGTTATGGCTCATGGTATTGGATAAGCAGACTGGAAAACAAGTGTTCGAACAGTATAAACCTACAGAAGTTCCTTCGCAATTTGACTACGGGGACATTTTACAGTTTTCTCGCTATTATCTTTCAGATTATCCTGTTTTTAGTCAGATAAAAGGTGGATACATCATTGTTGTTGGTTTTCCAAAAGATAAAATTGCTCGTTATAGTTTTAATTACTTAGATATAGATAGTCTCCGCCTGTTTCCACTAATAGCATTTGGAGTATTGCTTTTCAACTGCCTTTATTTCGCTTTTCTTTACTACTATGGCGTGACGCATATCAATCGTAAAATTGTGCCTCTTGTAACTGCTATTCAGAATCTCCCAGATGGTTTGAAAAATCCAATAAATTCTATATCAGAACTAGAATATCTTACAACTGCAATTAATCAAACCGATACTCTACTCAAAGAGAATGAAGTCTTTAAAGAGCAATGGATTTCAGGTATTGCACACGATATCAAAACACCTCTTTCTGTCATCATTTCTAACGCGTCCTTGTTAAATGATTCTGAACTAGATACACAGTTTAAAAAACATATTCGTCCAATATTGACGGAATCCTATTACATCCAAAATGTTTTAAATGACTTAAATATAGTAGCTCGCCTTTCATCCGGTCATCTTCAATTAAATCAGACTGAAACAAAAATTATCCCCTTCTTCAAAGACATTCTCATCCATATTTTAAATCAAGAAATCTGGAATGAATTTGAATTTGAATTTGATTACGATTATTCACTTGTTAATCAATCTATCATGATTGAGCAGTTTTTAATCACAAGAGTTATCCATAATATCATCTACAACTCTGTTTTACATAACGAAAAGGGTTGCACAATAAGAATCCACTTATACAAAAAAGATACAAATGTAATTGTCGAAATCAAAGATAATGGACAGGGAGCTTCACCAGAAAAAATTGCTGAACTTAATGAATTATCTTTTAAAAATATTGATATTTCTAAAATTAGAACGACTGGAATTGGGCTAAAAATTTCAAAACAAATTGTTGATTTGCATCAGGGCTCTATTTCATTTGCTAGTGTTCAAAATGAATTCTTTGAAAGTATCATTTCACTTCCGATTTTCAACATTACCAATTAGATAAAAAAATGGAGAAGAACCATTAGAGTCTTCTCCATTTTATTCATCTTATCTTCCACTTATACCCTGTCTAGAAAAAATAATACACTATTATTATTTTACATTAACAATATCACTGTTCAACAGGTAAGAAATTCCCTACAATAATTCCTACAATTCTAGGATCTTCATCATACGAAAGAAAAATATCTCGATATTTTGGATTGATAGAAACTAACCGTAAACCCTGTTCTTCCCGGTAAACTCTTTTAATGTATGTCTGATTATTACAGACTACTGCATATACTGCACCATCATAATCAAATCCTGTTTCACGGATGAGAGCCACAGAACCATTTTGATATTTGGGTTCCATTGAGTCACCAGAAATCCATGAGGCGAAATCGTGGGCTAGTTCTTCATCAAAATAGACAGTATCATAGTTTTGATCGTTATACACCGATGAACCGATACCAGCAGACATTTGTTCGTAAACATGGTATTCGTATAGTTTTTCTGACATTGAAACAATGTTCTTACATTTTTCTTTTTGAACTAGGCCTCTGACATAACTAAGTGCATTATTCTTACCTTCATCCGATAAAGTATTATATAGTCGGACGATTTCGACCTCTGTAAAATAACCTTTTGGAACATTTAGAATCTGCTCCAAAAGCTTTATTTTTTCTCTAGATGGTTGTTTTATTCCGCGTTCCCATGCAGAATAGGCTTGGTAGGTAATACCCAATTGATCTGCAATATCTTTTTGAGTCATTTTTAGCTCTTTTCTGCGAGCCTTTAGTTTTTCTGGTTGGTACATCGTTTCCCTCACATTAATAGTAATTTCAATTCAGCTTTTTGTTTTGCCTCTTTGTCCGTTAGCTTATTTTTATCCCAAACATAAGCTATAGATTTTCCTTTGTCATAAATGAGCCATACTCTTAAATTATTACAGTAAGTCTTTATTGTTTTCCAATTCTCTTGATCTAGAAGTTCTGGATATTCTTGACTAGTCACGAAGCCTTTTTTGATTACTGATTGCTCAATCTTATTGATTAGAGAAGTCTGATAGTTGTTGAATTCCTTTATAATCTGATCTTTGACACCGTGAAACAAAAGGAGTAGTGTGGCATTTTGCCCATCAATATAAGCATCGATAGCCTGCTTAATGGTACTTTCTTTTCCAGGATAATATTCTCTAAGAAGATCTAAAAGGCGATAAAACAATGCCTGTTTTGAAACATCCAGACTATTTTGAATCTTTTGAAAGGTGTCGCAACTATAATAAATCTTTGACAACAAAACAATGTCAGGCATTAATACTACAGCAGAGAAAATATTCGCTTCTCGCTCTAGTAGGTTCTCCTGATTATCAATAGATTCTGCAAAATAAGTGCCTTCATGCTTAAGTATGAAATGCCCCAGTTCGTGACACAGAGTAAAATTCTGCTTTACAATCGGATTATCCTTTTCATAAGAAAAACTAATACCTAATTCATCAATAACAGTCAATCCTTCAATCTTACGATTAGAGAAGTGGTGACTAACCACTTGAATCTGATATTCTTGAATACAGTGTTGAAAGAAGTAGTTGAAATTATAATTTAGTAATGAAATGTCATGATCTTTCATATACTGGTATAACACATGTTTTGTAGACTTACTTATTCTTGTATACAATTCATCCAAAGAATGATACCTCCTTTAAGTATAAAATACAAAACTAAACCAATTTAGTTGAGTTTATTATATAAAAAAAGTGGATGTGTGTCCACTTTTTTTATATTACGTTAAATATATAAACATAGTCTAATTATTTCTTTTTTTTACCAAAGCTGAAAGTGCTATTCCTCCAAAAGTCAGCAACGCCCCTCCAATTTTATTCCTGTGTTCTCTATAAAATCTTTCGTGCTCTCCACAGAATTTTGCTTTTGGAGAGTATACTTCTTTATTACATCTAAAGTATTTACATGTTTTAATTTTCTCTTCTTTCATTCGTATCTTCCTCTACTAATAATGTTTCTGAATGGTTAACCAATGCATTGATATTTTCTGAAATACTCTGTGTCAAATTTATAAAAGAGCTGCTATTTCCTTTTGTAAAATTATCAATTTTCCAAGCTAAACTTTTTCCATCATATTTAGGCTCAAGTAAAGTTTGCTCAGTAAAAGCTTTGTAATTGCTTAATACAGCTATAACAGACTCATGTTCCTCTAATACTGTATACGCAACAACATTTAATTGCATTGCAGATGACAGGTAACTAATTGATTGTTGAAGCAGAATATTTATTCTTTTTGCATCTTTTGAATTGGTTTTAATGTTGATAAAGTCTAAACCATCTGTGTAAATTGACATCATTAGTTTTGCAATGGTATTATTATTTTCTTTAATCGCTGAAAGTAGTAATTCTTTTTTTAATTGCTCATTTCTGGTTGCTAAGGCCTCTACAATTAGTTGGCGAGCACTGAAAAAGCCTGAAAATCTATCATTGTATTGCCCTTGTTCCACGCGGATAACTAGTTCATTTAAGCTTTCAATTTGTTCTGAAATAGATGCTAGTTGCCCTTGTATTGCAGAAAGCTCAGGTAGATTCCCTAACTCTTTGACAGTCCTTTTCTCTAAGGTTACACTACTTTTAATTTTTCCAGATTCAGTATCTTTTAATACTGCATAGGTCTCGCCTGTCTTTTTTCGTATACCATAACTCCATTCTCACGATTTTAACTTTTCTTTTGCAACTTCGGATAATTTTGCAACGTATTCTACATTGTCATTATCATTCTTTTCAACAAGCTTTTTTAATAATTTAGCTTCGGGAATATGAGCAAATAAATTATTTCTAATCTTATTAGCAACTACTAAAGAGGCTTCTTTTTGCAGTGGAGTTAATGAATATGATTGGAAATCATAGTTGTATAATTCCTTTTTTCTGACATCAACTTCAAAATGCTCCATTTTTGGTATTTCAATTTCAAAACTCTCCATACTTTAATCCCCATTTTTGGAACTTTAATTTAAAGTTCTATAGTTTGTATTGTTTCTAGATCTTTGGTAACGATCGCAGTATCAAATCGTATTTCAAATAAAACTAAAGATTCCCCTGCAAATTCAATAGTATTTTTGTAACCTGGTACTTTAGCAATAAACTGGTCCGCCACTTCAAAAATAGTTTTGGTACTTTTTTGAACTAAGCCCTTAGCTTTTACGTGTTCATTTCCAGAGTGTGGAATTGTAGTAAATGCAATATGAGAGTTTGATTCCATTTCCTTAATCTTATCATTACCTTTGAAAGATGAGAAGTAGAGTATATTATTGGTTGAATCAAAAACAAAATTTACTATTCTTACATTTGGAATATTGTTTACAGATGTCGCTAAGGCAATTTCTTTTTGTTCTGACATTATTTTCAAAAATTCTTTTTTTACATCCATTTATAAAACACTCCTTTTAATCAATGAAGTTATCGAACAAAAAAGCTAATTTTTTGTTTACTTATTTTTTTCAAATGCTTTTTTTCTCTTTTCCATAAACTCGATCAACTCTTTCTTGAAAATAGCCTTTTCTTCTTCGGTTAGACCATTTGAATTCATACGGAAAAGAAGTTCTACATTATCTAACTCGTCTTCTTTTAGATGTTCATCCGAATTACCAACTAAATAATCAATTGATACATTTAAAACTTGTGCAATCTTGACTAAATTATCTTGTGTTGGTTTTTTAGCTCCACGTTCCCATGAAGCATAAGCTGGTTGCGAAATTCCTAGTTTTTCAGCTACATCGACTTGTGTAAGATGTGCTTGTTTTCTAAGGTTTTTTAATCGTTCCGAAAATTCCATTTTAAACCTCTAAAATTTTTTTGTATTAATTTCAAATAATCTCTTGACAAATATAACTAATGGTTATATAATATAAAATATAGCCGGAAGTTATATTGGTTTTAAAAATAATAACGCCTAACTATCGGCATTATGATCATTGACAATTAAATAAAAAGTGCGTCTGACAACCAGAGGACTGATCATCAGAACAACACATAAACTTCGTACCTTTATTGTAAATGTTTTGATAAGAAAAGTCAAGTCCGTTTTATGGTTGAAGTGAAGATAGAAAACAAGATTCAATTCTTGTGGGCTTCCACGCATTTCGGACTTTCGCACTTTTCCGAATAGTAAAGTGAACTGGCTTCGCCAAAGGGCGTAAGAGAATCTCTTGGGTATGATCAAGACTACCTAAAGAGATTGGCTGGGAAAGCGATGGTAATTCACGCAAAGCACCTTGCTAAACGTTGCCACCGTGAAGGAGGGATCCTTCAACCAAATAACTTTTCTTTACTGCTGTCTATCATTATTGATAGACCTACTCTCAAGCTACTAAGTTCTTTCCTTTTTTCACTTAGTAGCTTTTTTTACTTATTACAATAAAGGAGAATGATATGACAAACTTTTTTCGCACTACAATGTAAACGACTCTATGATAACTATGAATTTACCTATGGCATGTTTAGTGAATCTGATAAACTACAGGCTAAACTTTATGCTCAAGCTCAAATAGATCTAGATCATCTGGCAGATGCTGCTCGTAGAAATGGCTACGCTCATGGGGATATTCAATTCTATAGTCGTATGTTTAAACGCAAACTTTTTACACACTATTACTCAAGAGTGAAGCAACTAGCTTAACTCTTTTTATTTTACACTCAGAAAGGAAAATCTTATGATCTCAGAAACACTTAAAATGAAACCAGAATTTATTGGCCCTGCTTACTATGAACGTTTAGGAAATGCTCCTAAATTTATTTTTGGAAAAGAAGGCAAATACCAACGTCACATTCTAAATAGCGCAGAGCACGGTGCCTTTCATGTTATCACACCAGCTTCTACAACGGTCTTTCCAGAAGATGCTCTAGTAGAAACTGTCAACCCAATCTTTTTCCCAGACACTGCTTTAAATGGCAATACTGTTGCACCTTATCTCAATGTCTTTGCGGAAAAATTGGTAATTAAAAAATAAGAAATAAAAGGAGAAAATCACATGGCTAAAATTGGATTAAACTACGGAGAAAAACTACAAATTGCTGATAAGACTTATCGTGTCATTACAGATGGACTAGATGTCCCAGCTGTCCTTGGAAAACTGTCTTTCCGAGGTATTGAAGGTCCTGATATCATCTTTGAAGTGGATCGTTCACAACGAAATCCTGATGGATCATTTGTACAAGTTAATACAGGTGAGATTCGTGGAATTGTTGTAGGAATTCATTCTTCTGTCCAGCATGAAACCCTCTTTTTCACTATCGCAGATATGTCTGAGTCTGAAATTGAAGACCTAGGTATTAAATACCGAGAAGAGGTTGAATTGGAAGATATTGTTATCACTCATACCCACGTCAATCGTAATGATATCTATAAGCTCTTTGCTTCTAAAATCAAGAAAAAAACTGGAGGCGCACCGATTAAAGAAAACAAACCGGTAGAAAATAAGAAGGAAAACTAGGAGGTGATGCAGGATGAAACTCTTTACCTATCGGGGAAAAAGAGTTCGAGTTTTTCATCGTAAACTAAAGGGAATCACATGGTTTATCTGGTGGTTTCCTTTTTTGTTGGCTATTAGTTACTACAGCTACTTACATTTAGAAGAATTAAAATCTCATCCCTTACCCCAAGGATATTTTCTAGGAGCTGGGCTTCTCTTTTCTTTGCTTCTCTCTTGGTTTATTAATCGGGTTTGCTACAGGAAGATGCTCTTTTTTCAAAAGCTCAATAGCCTTCGAATTCTTTCTCGCTTTTTGCTAGAGAATAACCTCTATCTAGTTAAAAAGGTCAGACGTGAAAACAAGATCATTGAAAAAATCACCTTACCTCAAGTGTATATCAAACAGTCTCGCTACAAGATTGAAGTGAGTTTCATTCTAGAAGGTAATAAATTTCAAGATCGCTTCCTCAATCTTGGAGCTACGCTTGAAGTCATGTTTAATGGAGATTTTCGAAATAAAACCTTTGATAACCGCTTTATCAAATATGAAATTGCTATTAATCGGATTGATAGTCGAATCACCATCGATGAAGTAAAAGTCAAGGGATCAAAACTCCAGCTCATGAAAGATGTATCTTGGGATTATATTGAAGAACCTCATCTTCTCATCGGTGGTGGAACTGGTGGAGGAAAAACCGTTGTTCTGATGACCATAATCTATGCACTAGCTAAAGTCGGCTTTGTCGATATCTGTGATCCAAAGAATTCTGACCTGGCTGGATTAAAGAAAATTCCAGTCTTTCATGGTCGGGTATATACTAGTAAGGAAGATATCATTAACTGTTTTAAAGAGAGTGTAGAGTTCATGGAAAAACGCTATGAACGGATGTCTACTTCGCCAAAATTCCAAGCTGGAAAGAACTTTACTCATTATGACATGAAACCAAAATTCATTCTAGTAGACGAGTGGGCAGCGCTTATGGCAAAGATCGATCGTGACTATAGCCAACAGTCAGAACTAATGGAATACCTCTCCCAGTTAGTTCTAGAAGGCCGTCAAGCTGGAGTCTTTATCATCTTTGCTATGCAACGTCCCGATGGTGAATTTATTAAAACTGCTCTTCGGGATAATTTTATGAAGCGTCTCTCCGTCGGTCATTTAGAATCAACAGGATATGACATGATGTTTGGAGATGCTAATAAAACTAAAGAGTTCAAAAAGCTAGATGAAATCAATGGAATCAAGGTCAAAGGACGGGGCTATATCGCAAATAATGGTGAGTTGGCTGGTGAGTTTTTCTCTCCTTATGTACCGCTTGATCAAGGCTTTTCCTTCTACGATGCCTACTCTAACATTCCGATTATGGAGTTTGAAGGAGAAGAATTCTCAGCTTTTGAAGAATATAAACCACCGCTTGAAACAATTGATCCTATAGAGGAAGAGGAGACCATAGAAAACGAATCAAACAAACGACCACTCAAGGAATTTGCGGACGAACAAAATCTTAAAATGCCAACCTTACGCAAGATTATCTATCTCTTAACAGAACAAGGGATCATCTTTGAACGGACTGTATCCGCTATTCTAGTGGATCCTTTTCAAGAAAAACTTCTTCTTGAAATCCTCGCTCAATTTGAAGAGGGAGGACGCAGGTCTTATCCAAAAGCAGTTGAAGCGACGATTGTTCATCATGGGCTAGGACAAGGGCAAGGGCAAGCCTGACCGCAGGTCAGGCGCAGACCGTAGCCCGAAGTCTCTAGACCATGATGAAACTTCAACCCCCGTTTTCTAATAGGGGGGTTACATTTGGCAAAAACGCCAAGTCCACCCCTCCTCATTCCTTATGGGAGTTGGGTTTTCAATTTTTATGAAGTGTGTCACTTTCATCAAAAAAGTGTGTCACTTCGTTAGAAAGAGGTGTTGCGATGAATGGACAAAATTAGTCCTTTTCATATTAAGAATTTCAGAAAACAAACAGGACTTAGTCAAAAAGCATTTGCACAAGCTGTTGATCTTCCTACACGAACCTATCGCTCTTATGAAACAGGCGAAAGAGGATTGACGATTGATAAGTTCAGAGAACTAAAAGAAAGACTTGGTTACTATAAAGATTGTGATAAAAACAGTCTTCGAGCTCAGATCGACTATCTCCGATTGACCTTTCCGAGATTAAAGGATTTAGATGCTTTCTGCGAAAACTTCCTTCACTGTCACTTAAGCGAATTTACAGACCAAGAAACTCGTCTCATGAACTATACCCACTTATGGCAACGAGGGAACATCTGGATTTTTGATTTCTTTGATAAGTCTGTGACCAATGATTACCAAACTTGTCTTCAACTATCCGGTCAAGGATGCCGTGAGTTGGAATTGCTTCTAGAAGACAAGGGAATCACTTGGCAGATCTTTCTTCAAAACATTCTTTATTCCTATGAAGATGTTCGGGTGAAGCGACTCGATATTGCTCTAGATGAACTCTATAAGGGTTACGGGCACGAGGACGAACAAATTCAAATTCCCAAATTGATTGATAAACTCTATTCCAAAGAGATTGTCCTAGACACGATCAAGAAATGGAATATCACGGGTGGTGGATCTTTCACAAATAATGAAGACATGGAAGCGAATCACGGCTTGTCCATTTATTTTGGGAGCCGTCAAAGTCAACTCTACTTCAACTTTTATGAAAAGCGCTATGAAATTGCTCGAATGGAAAACATCTCCTTGGACGAATCCTTGGAGATTTTTGGTATATGGAATCGCTATGAACTCCGCTTCTCAGATCAGAAAGCTCAGGGCATTGTGGAGGAATACATTAACGGTGTAGACCTCGGAGAAATCGCACGAGGCATCATCAATAAAGAAATCCAAGTCTATGATGGTCTCACTCGATTTGGAGCCTATAAACCCGATGAAAAATGGCAACGGCTCTTTGGAGGTGTCGAACCCTTAAAGCTCTCCACCAACCCACAGCCTTACAGTATTGAGCGAACGATTCGCTGGCTAACCTATCAAGTTGCTAACTCTCTTGCACTAGTCACTGAAGCAGACAAGATCCTCCAAACAGAATACATGAAAATGATTCAGAATAGCGGAGAGATCACTGATCGAGGAAAAGCCATGTTACGACTTCTCAAAGCCAATAAACACTATGAACACTAGAAAGGAAAAGCTATATGGAATACAAAGTTCAAATCAATTCACTAGAAAACTTTAAAGCCTGGTCTGGTGGACTAACCACCTTGAACACTGTCCGTGAACGTGGTGGAGTGGATACCCTAACCGTCATTTGTGAGGATATCTTCTCTGGTGATACACCAACTGAAGGACAAATCAATGACTGGCTCTGGTTTGATTCAGATTTTATCTACCAAGCTCTAGGATACGATGATCTGCTTGAGGCTTCTTGAGATGCTGAAGAAGATTTATCAAGCAGATTTTCTGCTTCTTCCAGAACAAGAATTCTGGCATATGTACGTTCTCTTACGAAAAGGAAAAGACTTCTACTATGAATGCGCTGGAAGATCTACCGAAAAACCACCAGATGCGAAAGGTTTCTATGACTATGAACATGCCTGTTTCACGCTAGATGGTCAAGTGTTGAGCGTAAATAAAAAAATGCGTCCCTCACTCATTACTTATATCCAAAAGACCATCAAAGACAATCAAGAAACATTTAGAAAGGAAATTGAAATGGCTACTAAAACTATTTTTGAAAAGAAAGTCTCTCAAGTCATGAATGAACTGGGAGAATTACTTAAAAAGAAAGATCATAGAGAGGCTTGGACCAAGGCTGGAGAATTAAATAGTCTCCTTAAAAAAGAAGAAGCCAAAGACCTAAAACCTGACCTGATTGAACAACTTCAAACTGAGCTACGAGGCTACTATTACATTAATGGCGAGATCGAAAAAGCCAATAAGTGCCTCTATGCGAAAGGCTCAAAGCTCATTGAGCTTGCTGGTCTCTAAAGGAGGATATATGGATAAAGCTAAACGCTATTTGCTTCAAGCAAAAGAATATCTCTCACACTTTAAAAAGGTGGAGAAAAAAGGAGGTCCACCAAAACTAAAAGTCACCAATAAAAAGACCGTCAATATTGTAGTCATAGGAGGAATTTCTTTCCTCCTTTTTGTTGGTCTCTTAGGATCTGTCCGTGCTATCACACTCTCAAATAAGGTAGGAACACTACAAGCTCAAGTGGAGGCAACAAAAAATCAAAAAGCACAGCCAATGGAGTCTAGTAGAAAATATGACTATAAACTCCAGTATTACTTGAATGATTACGTATATGCTTATTTCACACTTCCTAATGAAGGTGAAAAACAAAAAGAGCAAGTGGACTACTTAAATAAATTCTACAACTTCATCCCTGATGTAAAATCTCAAGGGCAAGTTCGAAACCCCAGCTCACTTCTCTATTCTCAGTTAGTGACTGTAGAAGGAAAAGTTGCGACCTATAAGGTTAAATACAAGGAAACTATCCGTCGGGATAACAACACAGAAGAAAAAGAAATTGTGACAGGTTTCAATATTCCTTTTGATGAAAAAGATGGAAAATATTACGTTTCTGGCCTTCCTTGGTTTTCTGCCATTGAATCCTCACAAGCTGGACACTTTAGCGAAGATGATAAGCTCCAACTAACCGCTAACGACCACTTTTCAGATACTCAGCGTAAGAAGGTAGAAAAATTCCTCAAGATCTTCTTTACAAACTACACCACAAACCAAGATAATCTTAATCTGATCGCTAAAAATGTGGATATCATCGCAAATAGCACTTTCAAAACGATCGACTACACTTATCTCAAACAGGACGGTGATGATTTAATCGCTTATGTCCAAGCTACCTTTGAAGTTGGAGGTACCACTCACTCAGAAAACTTCACCTTTACTCTCTCAGAAAAAGAAAAGACCTACTATGTCACAAAACTAGAACACACCATTCCACTGAATTATGCAAATGATAAAGAATAGGAGAACTCTATGAATACAAACAATCTACGAACCTTCCTTCAGGGTGATGGAATTTGGATCCTAACAGCTATTGCCGTGCTCTTAGCGATCAAGGCTTGGCGGAACAGTTCTTGGCTTCAACTCTTCTCTGTCGTTGGTTTCTATGCCGTTATTGTTTCAATTGCGAAAGGACAAGATATCCTAAAAGCAGTCGGCTGGTTCCTTCGACTCTTTGGTATTGAATCAGGACTCTAAGTATGAATGAAGAAAGACTTTATGATTACAGTAAGGGCCTAAATGCTCCTTATTGGATCCAAGAAATTAAGACAAAAAAGGGCACTCGACTATGGTACTTTGCGACACCTATGCAGTTGTCCTTTTTCATTGTTTTTATCATCGTCTTTGTGGCCATGTTACTCTTTGGAGGATTTATCTTTGTGCCACTCGCAAAAATCACTCATTCAATTTCATTACTTCTCTATTGGTATCTTCCTTATAAATTAGCTAAATTCTATACGGAATATGAGCCTCACGGTAAGAAGATGCACGTCTTTATTGGAGATTACCTGATTTACTTTTGGGACTTTAAGATCAATAAAAAAGCTATCTACCATGAAGATCGGATAGAGCCTGTAGAAGAAATTGTCTTTGAAAAAACAAATCTATAGAAAAGGAGGACCTATGAGTATTACTTTAACCTATCCTATTAGGGAAACACATGAAAACCTAGTTCTCAAAAAAGATCAAACCGTCGTTGCTTATTATCGTATTCCAAACACTCCTATCACGATTACGGATGATGAAAAAAAGGGCAAACACAAAATCACTGTTGCTCAAATGATGAAGAAGCTCCAGAAAAACAAGTTCTTTGAAATATCTCTGATCCCTAAAGACTATCTTTTAGAGGAGAAAATGCGGGACTTTTCAGATGCTCTAGCAGATGACAGCCGAGAACTAGGAGAAGAACTTCTTCTTTACACGGTGGATCGTCTAACGGATGAAATGGAAATTCCTTATCAGTTTGACTGGGTCGTTGGAGTGACCTTGCGCAAACAAAATCATGGAGCGACCGTCAAAGACTTGGCCTATGAGAGCTTCAATGAGTTCTCAGAAAAAATTGCCAAGGGTCTTGGCTATGAATATGAATTAAGTCCCACTTGGTATGAAGACTATAAAAGTGATGAATTCACTATTTTTCAAGCCTTCTCTGTCCTTCGGGCAAAACGGTTATCTAATGAAGAACTCTTTTATTACCAGCGGATGCAGTACCTTCGCTATATCCCTCACTACAAGAAGGAGGTGCTCGCTAATCGTGCTCAATTCAATATCACAGATACCTTGATCAAAGTCCTAAAAGGTGGCTTTCTTAAGCTAGAAAGCCCTTATGGATCTTCTTTTGTGACGATTCTTCCGGTTGGTAAATTTCCTGTTCAATTCAATGGTTTTCATCTTGGCGAATTTATCCAACGTTTGAACTTTCCCGTAGAGCTACGAATCAAGGCAGAATTTATTGATACTGGTAAAATCAAGGGGCGAATGGGACGCTCGAATACACGTTACAGAAACATCATGGAAGAGGCAGAAAATACTGATACTGTCCAACAAGACGAGATCATCATGGGCTCTATCTCCCTAAAGGACTTAATGAAGAAAGTCGGAAACAAGGAAGATATCATCGAATATGGAGCCTATCTGATTGTCTCTGCTTCTAGCGTAAACCAACTCCGACAAAGACGGCAAGTGGTTTTGAACTACTTTGATGATATGGGCGTTGAAATCAGTGAGGCCTCTCAAGACGGACCTTATCTCTTTCAAGCCCTGCTCTATGGAGAAAACCTCCAAAAGAAAACTCGCACCTGGACACATATGGTCACAGCTCGTGGTTTTTCAGAACTCATGCCTTTCACCAATACTTCTTCTGGAAACCGTATCGGTTGGTATATTGGCCGAGTAGATAACTGGACAGGTCGTTGGGACAATATAGCTAAAGCCATTGATTCCTCAAAGAACATTGTCCTCTACAATGCGACAGTCGGAAATAAGGAAGATATAGCTGGAAAGATTACCAAGAACCCGCATATCATCATTACGGGTGCAACAGGTCAAGGAAAATCTTTCCTTGCTCAGATCATCTTTTTAAGTGTGGCTTTACAAAATGTTAAAACCCTTTATATCGACCCCAAACGTGAACTCAGAAATCACTATCAAGAAGTGATCAACTCACCTGAATTTGCACGTCTCTATCCTGAACGCAAGAAACAGATTGAGAACTTTAACTTTGTGACACTGGATAGCTCGCTTCCATCAAACCACGGAGTTTTAGATCCTATTGTCGTTTTAGATAAAGAACAAGCTGTAGAGGTCGCAAAAAACATGCTTGAATTTCTACTACAAGCTGTAGATGATGTCACGATGGATCAAAAAACAGCTATCACAGAAGCTATTAATGCGATTGTAGAAAAACGAGTCGCTGGTGAGAAAGTCGGCTTTAAACACGTCCTAAAAGTGTTGAGAGACTCCACTTCCTCTGAAATTGCTTCAGTTGGTCGTTATCTGACATCAATTGTGACGAACTCTATCTTGGAACTAGCCTTTTCAGACGGGACCACTCAAGGCCTTAACTATGAATCACGAGTGACCATCCTAGAGGTCAATAACCTCAAACTACCAAAGGACGATTCCACAAAAATTTCAGATCATGAACGCAACTCTATTGCTCTCATGTTTGCGCTGGGTGCCTTCTGTACCCACTTTGGAGAACGAAATGAAAATGAAGATACCATTGAGTTCTTTGATGAAGCATGGATTCTTATGAAGTCCGCAGAAGGAAAAGCCGTTATCAAAAATATGCGTCGGATTGGACGCTCCAAAAATAATACTCTGGCACTGATTACTCAATCTGTACATGATGCAGAAAACGACGATGATACAACCGGATTTGGGACTATCTTTGCTTTCTATGAAAAGTCTGAACGAGAAGATATCTTAAAACACGTCAATCTAGAAGTCACTGAAAGTAATCTCGAATGGATTGACAATATGATCTCTGGTCAATGCCTGTACTATGACGTGTATGGCAATCTCAATATGATTTCCGTACACAACATCTTTGAAGATATTGATATGCTTCTAAAACCAATGAAAGCTACGGTATCATCAAGCCTTGAAAATAAATACGCTAGTTAGGAGGTGAATCCATGCAAGAAGCTTTTGACAAACTAAGGGGAGTCGATATCTTCTCTCTCAAGTCTTACATGGAGCCAACTGGGTTTGCTTCCTTTAATGGGGCTTGGGTTCTGATTAATGAGCTTTTCGTCAACTTCTTCTTTTTCATTCTAAACGCAGTGGTGGGCTTCTTTTCTTTGCTGATTCGAATTCTTGAAAAAATTGATCTATACTCTAGCTATAAAAACTATGTGTTTAATGGAGCAATGAGTATCTGGAAAGGATTTATCGGTTCAAATGGGAGTGGTGTTTCCAAGCAATCACTCGTTTCAATGTTGCTTCTGATTTTAGCTTTCTACCTTTTTTATCAATATTTCTTTTCGAAAGGATCCTTTTCAAGAACACTCCTTCATGTTTTTCTAGTTCTCATCCTTGGTTTTGGTTACTTTGGAACAGTTGCAGGGACCTCTGGTGGTCTTTATCTGCTTGATACAATCAATAATGTCTCTAAAGAGGTCACTAAAAATATCACTCATATTAAAGTAGAATATGGAAAAAATAAGACGATCAAAATCGGTGATTCTATGGCAGATAGCTATATAGCAGAAACATCTTATAAAGCCTATGTCTTTGTCAATACTGGACAAGAAAATGGGAAATATAAGAATAGCCAAAACGGGAAACAAGAAACTTTTGATGATAGTAAGGTACTAGGAACAGGCGATAAGAATGGAAACTTTAAAGCAGTTAAATCGAAAGATCGCAATAAATATCTGGATGAACTAGGAAATGGAGCCAATGATGATGGTGAAAAGAACCGGTGGGTTTCAGCTATGCCAGATTTCATTTTCACTCGTATGTTTTATGTTATCTTCAAAATCTGTGAAGCTTTTGTATTAGCGATACCAGTTATTTTGATTCAGATGCTAAACGTCATTGCTCAAACACTTGTATTGATGATGATTCTGCTCTTTCCAATTGTGCTATTGATGTCCTTTGTACCAAGAATGCAAGATTTGATTTTTGGAGTTTTAAAAGTCATGTTTGGTGGATTGCTTTTCCCAGCTATCACGAGCCTATTAACTCTGTTAGTCTTCTACATTGAAAAAATGATTGAAAATATCGTCATTACTGGATTTGATGGTATCCTTAAAACTCTTCCATCCTTGATCATCTTTGGCCTTGTCTTTAAACTACTCATTTCAGTTGTATCAAAAGGACTTGTATACTTCCTTCTATGGAAATACAAAGCTGAACTGATCCAATTCATTCTTGGCTCTAAAGCACGAATGGTGGCAAGTGACATTGGAAACAAAGTTGAAAAAGGAGTCGCAAAGACCAGAGAGGTGGCTTCACAAGTACCATCGAGAAGTCTTTCATCTGCACAACACCTTGGGAACTTTGCCCTAGCAGGTGCTGGTTTTGGAGCTGGGATGATGATGAATGCCAAGAGTCACTTCCAAAATGTTGGTTCTTTCTTTACCAATAAGGAATCAGAGCACCAACCCGATGAAGTGCTCCCAACAGAAACACTTGAGACGCCAACAAGTCCGGATGCTCCAGAACCAAGGATTCCAAAAACAAAGACAACGCTTGAAAGTGTTAAACCAGCTGAAGAAAAAACACCAACTCCTTCAATGGAATCCCCAATCACAGCGGAGCCAACATCAAGTTCAAACAAGGAATTTCAAACTCTTAAAGAAGAATGGATTTCTCCATTTAAACAACTCCGCATTAATAGTATTGAGCGCAAATTAGAGGAATATAAAGATCCTCAAGCTATGTACAAAGCTCAAGGATCGAATGCTTTCACTCGTACTTATAGAAAGACTATGACACGAGATGATAAATTAAGAGCCAATATTGAACGAAGAGACAGATTAACAGAACGCTTAAAACAACTTAGAGGAGAATGATATGAATACGAAAATACGCTCAAGAACTTCTTTTCCAAGGGTTCTTGAAGAAACTCTTTATCAGGCCTACCAAGAAGGAAAACGCTCAGTCGATTTCCTTCTTTTATTTCCAGTCACAGAACAAGAGCAAGACAAAATTATCTTACAGGCTAAGTCCTATTCAGTCGTTCTAGATGCTAAATGGCGTTTTGGGACTGTCCTGTTCACTGCTTATATAAGACATTAACTAGAAAGGAGATTCGATGAAAAAACTAAAATGGTTTCTATTAGCTGGTCTCATTCCTCTCTTTCTACCAGTCCTCATTATCATTATCCTTATGGGGGCTGTCGGAGGTGGTGGAACGAATGGCTCGCCCCAATCTCAAAATGGAGTGACTTATGCGGATCACTGGTCAGATGGAGACCCTTATACTCATAACCTACTTGTTCATCGCTTCGGTATCACAGCAGAGCAATTAGACGGCTTTTTAGATACGTTAGGAATCTCCTATGATAAGAACCGAATTAATGGAAAAAAGCTTCTCGAATGGGAAGCTAAATCTAATCTTGATGTCCGTGGAATTGTTGCGATCGCACTGAATGAAAGTTCCCTTGGAACTGCTGGAGTAGCCACTAATCCTGGAGCCAATATGTTTGGTTTTGGGGCCTATGACTCCAATCCAGAATATGCCAATAATTTTAATGATGAGATTGCTGTTGTCGGATTAACCCAACAAACCATCATTGGAAATAAAAACCAAACCTTCAAAATTCAAGATGACAAGGCTAAAAAGTTTGCGAATGGAACACTCAATCCAGCAAATGATGGTGGAGTCTATTTTACAGATACTACAGGATCGGGAAAAAGACGTGCAGAAACCATGCAAAAACTGGATGCCTTCATTGATGAACATGGAGGAACACCAAAAGCTCCTGAACAAACTACAGGAAAAACTAGAGATGGTGGAGGAGTCACTTCAAATGATATACCGGTGGGTTATAGTCTGACAACAGCTATTGACACCACAGGATATATCACTAGTACCTATCCTTGGGGACAATGTACCTGGTATGTCTTCAACCGTGGAAAACAAGTCGGAGTCAACTTTGATCCATTTATGGGAAATGGTGGACAATGGATGAATAAGCCAGGATTCACAACAACCCATACACCAACAGAACACTCTGCACTATCATTTAGCCCTGGCCAAGCTGGAGCTGATCCAATATACGGGCACATTTCATTTGTGGAACAGGTCAAATCAGATGGTTCAATTCTCGTCTCAGAGTGTAATGTTAAAGGATTGGGGATCATTAGTTACCGGACATTTGATGCGGAAACTGCCAAACAATTTACCTATGTAATAGGACATTAGAAAGGATAATTATATGGATACACCACAACAAGTAAAACTAGATAAAATTGAAAATCTTCTTCAAGTATTGGTGAACCTTCTTGACAAAAAAAGCAACTCCAATCACTTGGAAATTATAACTCAAAAAGAAGTTCTAAAAGAATTGAATATATCACCTAACACACTGAAAAGTTGGGAAAGAAAAGGACTAGCTCGTCTGGAGCCACCTATTGAAGGAACGAGAACAGTCTACTATAAACGGCATGACATCATTAAATTTCTATCAACTTAATAGTAAAGCAGAATTGCAACAAACAACTCATGAATATGCTAAAATAATATCATCTTAAAAGAAGGTGAGGGTCTTATTTTAGCCTTTTAAATATCCGAATCAAGAGGCGATATGAATAAAGAAACCATTCAATACAACAATAAAAAAGTTATAAAAATTACCAAGCAGAACGGTGAAATAAGCTATTCAATCAAAGGTGTTTATATCGGAACAGACATTAAGACTGGTAAGCGAATTACAAGAACAATCACTGCTAAAACATTAAAAGCTCTAGATAGAAAAATTATTGAATCCAAAATTCAATTTGAAAAATCTGGGTCAACTACTAAAGAAACTATCCAAATCGGTAATTTTGAAAGTTTAGCTGAAATTTGGTTCAGCCATTTTAAAACTTGGGTATCTTCGCAAAATACAATAAATCGCGTTCGAGGGTACTTAGATACTTACATCATTCCACAATTTGGCGATTATAGACCAGAGCAGATCGAAGCATCAGATATCCAATTATGGCTAAATCAATTAGCCAAAAAAGCCAAACAAGCAATTGAATCTGGGAAAAAACGTGCCCCGAAAGGCAGTGCAAAAGATTTTGGTGCAATGGCACATAAAATGAGTGATATTTTTGATTTTGGAATAACAAATTGCGGTTTAAAAAACAATCCTGCAAAGACAATCAAGATACCACCAAAACCCAAAGCTATTAAAGAACGTATCATGGTCCTTCATGATGAGGATTTAAAACTTTGGTTAACTTACCTTGACACACTACCAAACACGAGAGCAAATCGGCGGTTTAAAATCATTTGTAATACATTACTGGCTTCAGCACTACGAATCAATGAACTATTAGCTTTAGAAATTACTGATCTTGATTTTGAAACTAATGAAATCATTGTCAATAAAACTTTAATGTGGAAAAGTGCTAATAAAAAATTGAACCAAAAAGGAGGGATCATTTGTAAGAATTCTCCTAAAACTGATGCCGGTAATCGTAGAGTTGCTGTTCCTATATCAACTTTAGAAGGACTAAGAGAATTTCATCAAGAAATGAGTCTCTACTTTGAAGAACATCATTTACCAAGATCCAAATTGATATTTCCGACGATTTATGGAAATTATATGTGTGATAGAAATGAGCGTGCAACTCTAAAAAAACGACTGATCGAATTGGGACTACCAGATTATGGGTTTCACCTATTCCGACATACACATGCATCTATGATGCTCAATGCCGGAACTAACTGGAAAGAGCTACAACATAGGATGGGACATAAGTCTATTACCACAACTATGGATACATATGCTGAACTAGCACCAAAGAAAAAATTCGAAGCAGTTGATATTTTTCTGGATAAACTACAAGAACTCACGGATTAATACAATCACTACCTTTTTACTTCAAAAGCCTGTACTCCTTGATGTGGCAAGGGTTACAGGTCAATTATTTAACCCTTACAGAGGTGAAATAGGGATTCACTACACGTCAATAGATGTGAGAGCCCTTGATTTTAAGCGATTCTTGAAATTTTAAATTTCACTACATTGCAATAAAAATCAACCGAATCACTACCTTTTTCACTACCTT
>NZ_KV804189.1:0-20099 GCF_001811305.1 Streptococcus sp. HMSC056C01 | reverse complement strand
CAACCGAATCACTACCTTTTTCACTACCTTTTTTTGAAATAAGAATACGGATTCGGACGATTAAAAGTAAGAGAAACTTCATTATGAGGTTTCTCTTTTTTTGTATTTTCATTCCTAAAAATTTTTGAAATAGAGTAATCTTTTCTAAAATTTGTGGAATCCAAAAAATCTTCCTACATATGTAAGAAGATTTTTTAATTATTCTATGATTGTATAATCTCCACTATCTAATAAATCTATTACTTTTTGAACAAACTGAGTTGAAAGTAAATCTACTATATCAGCTCCATGAGTTTGAAAATTCTCATCTATTTCTTTGATTTCTAATTGAGTATTTTTTTCTACTCTTTCTTCTGTAATTGGGGTATGAAAACTATATTCACCAATTTCATAATACAAGAAATAAAGATATTTTTTCTCACCCAAGCTATAATCAAAAAAATCAACTTCCTTATTTCTATCATAGTCATAGTAACTATTTTCCTTAATAATATCGTTTATTTTTTCATTATATAGTTTTGTATAATTTTTTTGATAACTATATACTCGTTGTATTTTTTCCCCGTCATACTTTTTATGAATTAGTTTGGGGCTGAAGTTTAATAATAAATCTTCTTTCATACTATAGTATTTTTCTTTTTGTTCCTTTGCATTTTCAATATTATCTTCTTTGTATTTATAGAACCCACCTTGCTTATAATCTTTTATTTTATCTCGATAGTTTTTTGCTCTTTTATTAACAGAATATATACATTCTGCAATAATTTGATTTGTTATTTTTTTATTCTTAATTAAATCAGTATATCTCTTAGGAGTTCTCATTTTTTAACCCTCATATTGTTTCTATCTTATAGTATATATTTTAACAAAAATCTTCTTATTTTATAATAAGAAGATTTTTTATTATTCTAGTTCTTTCTACGTACTGTTACAAGTCCAAATACTCCAAGAATTGCACCGAGTACCAACATTACAACACTCGATGACTCGCCAGTCTCCAGGGTCGAACCGGCACGTCCTTGCGGACACTGGATTTTGAGTTCTATGAATACACCTTTTAAATCTTATATCCTTGATTTAATAAGGTTTTAGGACTTTTGAATCTTGCAAAATAGACTCATTTTTCAAATTTTTGTAACTTTTTGGTAACTCTGTTGTATCAAAAACTTTTTACATATGTTAATATTTTCGTTATAGCTAACTTTAATTCTCATTTATTAAGTATATCTAAGTTTTATGTTTAAATTTTGTATAGAATAGCTGTACCTCTTAATAGAGTTATGATTACGCTTTCAATTAAACCTCTTTTATGATACTATTATAGTAATAGAAAAAAATTCTTAGTTCGCTAAAGACCTTTATTCGAGTTCCAGATAAAAAAGAAATTTTATCCATTAAAAATTCGTTTCATAAGTTACTTACTTGATATTAATAGAATTCCAATTTATATAATAAAATCAAAGATGACACTGGAATCAGGAGGATTTATTATGGTTAATAATGTAGCTGTTAAAGTCTCAAACCTTTCAAAAGAATTTTTGTTAGGGCAAGACAAAACTGTCTCTATTTTGAAAGATGTTTCTTTATCTGTCAATTATGGGGAGTTTGTATCAATACTTGGTGTCAGTGGTTCTGGAAAGTCTACTTTGCTAAGTTGCTTATCAAGTTTATCTGAACCAACAAGTGGCGAAGTTGTTATCAATGGTATAAATCCATATACCTTAAAAGAAGGGAAGCTTGCTAAATTTAGAAGGCAAGATATTGCAATTATTTTTCAAAACTATAATCTGGTACCCGCTCTACCTGTACTAGAAAATGTTACACTTCCTCTGAGACTCTCAGGAAAGAGTGTTGATAGTAATAAAGTAAAAAAAATGTTGGATAGTTTGAATTTTAAAGCAGAACTATCATCATTAGTTGCTACCTTATCAGGTGGAGAACAGCAAAAAGTGGCTATTACTCGTGCAATAATAGCTGATAGTAAAATTATTTTTGCTGATGAGCCAACAGGAGCTCTGGACAGCGTCTCAAGAAAACTTATTTTTGAAACACTTCGTAATTTAGCGAGTCAAGGAAAATGTGTTCTTATGGTCACTCATGATATTGAGTTGGCTTCAAAAACTGACAGAGCACTCATTTTAAAAGACGGAAAAATATCTCGACAAATTATTAAACCTTCAGCTGAGGAGCTCTACCAAGCACTTGAAAGTAGTAAAGATTAATTTGAGGAGGATTTATTATGCTAAAATTAATCATTTACCAATTTCAGTACTCAAAAAGACAATGGTTAGGAACAATACCATTACTATTTGTATCTAGCCTGATTGTTGGAACATCTTTATTTGGTATTGCTAGTGCAATAAAGACTGCTAATATTAACGCTTCACAACTTTTTCAAATGCTAATAGTTTTTGGAGGGACTACTCTATTTTTCCTTATTTCAAATAATATAAGACTGCTAATAGATATCTTTAAAAAGGATTACCAATTATGGGCTACCCTAGGCGCAAGCAGAACTCAGCTATCTTTATTAGTATCTGGACAGTTTTATTTAATGGCAGTGATTGTTAGTAGTATTGGTACAATACTTTCATTTATCATGGCAGATAGTTACTACAAATTTTTACAAAATTTATTAGGAAGAGATGAGTTACCTGATTTAGTTATTACAGCTAACATTCAATCAATTTTATTAAGTGTTTTTATAGTCCCAACAATTGTCGGGATAGGGGCTTACTTTTATTCAAGTCGAATACTTAAAATATCATCAATATTAAAACCAAAAAAGAAAAAAAGAAAAGTTACAGTAACTGGTTTTATTAACATCTCTGTTCGTTTAATCCTATGGTTACTATGTATAGGTTTGATTGTTTCAGCAGGTTTTAGCAGAAATAAAGAAATAATTTCAACACAGTCAAGCATAATATTATTTTTATTAATTATTCACATCCTTATTATTCAATCACTATCTCCCTCAATTCAAGTGTTTCTAATAAAATTTTTAATGAGGATATTTCCAACTGAAAATTATGTAATCAATACAGGCTTTTGGAATCTACTATCCAATCCTAGTTATTTGAAAAGTATACAAACTTCAATGAGCATGGGAGTAACTCTCATTTCTGGATTTATTCTTTACACCCAAAATATGTATTCATTCATGAATACAGCAAACGGTGTACTCGAAGCAAGAGCTTCCTTTATTGCTTATCTGTCTGCTCCAATTATTCTGATTATTACTAGTTCTATTTCTCTTACAATTTTATCTTCAAATAAAGATATTGAAGACATTAAACAGTTAAAGACACTAGGAGTGTCAAGATTACAACTTTTTAAAATACGTATAGGCGAGGCAATAATACATTCGGTGCTAATTTTATTAGTATCAGTAATTTTCAATTTAATTATTTTAATTTTAGTTAGCTTTATTGGCCAACTTTTAGGCCAAAGTGTAGTAGATATATCAGGTTTCTGGCAACCGAGTCTTATAGTTATTTCTTTGTTAGTTATTTTTTATAGTATTACAAAGGGATTTTATATATTTCGAGATAGATAAATTGGAATAGTTACTGATTCAAAAAGAACACACTTATTGACATTGAAACAAAAGCAATACTAAAACTAAAGAGTCTGGGACAATAGTCCCTTATTTCCAAAAAAAGCAACGGATTTACCGTTACTTTTTTGCATGGTTGCGATAGGAGGTCTTATTTTTCGAATCTTTACATTTTACCAACATTTAAAGCCATCCCAAGTTCTCTCGATGAACAGAGCTTAGGATGGCTTTTTTTGTTTTTATTCTACTTTGTTAATATATTGATATTCGTATAAAGTTCCCTAAAAGATTCGTGTACACGAATCTTTTTAAAATGAGGTTTCACCTCAAACACCAATTTATTCATAAAAATTTATTTTCAATTGTTTATTCCCTAAAGGGAATTATACTCCAAAATCAAGATTCTGTCAAGTTAAATTTCAGTTACAAATCTTTACCCTCCCCCCACACAAGTGCTGTGGGGGATTTTTGTTTTTTCTAAACTTTTTTCACTTTTTTGTCCGAGAACACTCAAAAAATCTCCTTATAAACAAGAACAACCATCCAGCTCATGATGTTAAACCGAGCAAGAATCCTTTCACTATTTTTGTCCAAAAGGAAGGTAAAGAATTATGGCCAAAAAAAATTCAAAACAACCCAAACCTGACAAGGTCGCTATCCGCAGAGAAAAAGAAATTAAGGAAGCGATTGAGTGTGGCAACTGGAAAAGAGTTGTCCATCTTCTATCATTACCACTCGAAAACGCAGAAAGAAGAGACAGGTATCATGGAAAACTCAGCATCAATTTCACCTATAAGAAGAAAGAAATGCTTGACTTTCTACCTGACAATTCCAGACACTCCAATCCTCTTGAATCACTCATTTATGAAGAAGATATGAAGATTATCTATCAGACAATTGACGAGTTCGACGACATCGAACAAACCATTATCTTTGGTTACTTCTTTGAAGATAAGAAGTTCACTCAATTAGCTAGAGAAGTTCACCTCAGTGACAAAACAGTCAAAAGAAGGCTAGAAAAATCACTCAAACTTCTGAGGGAAAAACTTGAAGAATAAATAAAAAACTGTCCAGCTCATGACAGGAAACCGAGCTTGTCCCTTTTCAATTTTTAATCTTCATATAGAAAGGTAAAACCATATGAAAATCAAACCACAAAAACGCAAAGGCGGATACTCAAATCAAACAGCAGAACAATACGTGAATCTTCAAGCACCTATTCACTTGCTCAGTGATGAGCTTGAGCCACAACAAAAATTCGAGGATGGAAAGCCAACCGGTGAAATTGTTGCTTACAAGGCTTGGTTCGGACAAAAAGGGCTCCCGCCTTTCCAAGTTAAATTTTCAGAAGCACCTGACCTACCAGACTATCTGTCTTTGGTTTCCTTTGAAAATCTAATGGCATGTGAAGTAAACTATAATGTTTACTTCAAAGCAGATAAATTAAAAGAGGTAAAATAATGGTTCATTCTCTCACAAAAAGAGAGTTGGAACAATACTTGTTGCAGAGTCTGAACATGGGTTTAGGCTCTGTTCTTCAAGGTGAAACATCTTATACCAACTCATTCGATATTGCAGTTAAAGAAGATGGATTTATCTTTATTCCACGCCTTCCTTGTGGCTTTATTATTGATGATGACTTATATCAGAAGGTTTTTCTAATCGCAAATGCCTCCTTATATCCAGAATATACTTTGTTAAAGCAAAATTCTGCTTACTTTATTGCATTAAAGACAGAGGATATTCATGTTCAGCGAGGCTTATTTTTTCCGTGGAAGAAGGGAATTTCTCAACGTCTAGTGATTTCAGACCTTGAACAGTTTACATCATCTTTAAGGGGGAATGATATTCCTGTAATGAAGAATCTAGTCATTAACTATGATAAGGTAACATCTATCGCAATTGCTGGTAACTCAGGAAGTGGGAAAAGTTATGCTTTGACGTATTTGTTAAGCGTATTAAAAAATATTTCTGATTTGATTATCGTTGACCCAAAATTCGATACTCCTTCACGATGGGCAAGAGAATACCAAATTCCCGTCATTCATCCACACGAAAACCGTTCTAAATCTGATTTTGTGTCAGAAATAAATGAAAGTTTAAGTCAGTGTCTGTCTATTATTCATAAACGCCAAAGGATTCTCTTTGAAAATCCACGTCATGAATTTAAACATATGACAATCGTTATTGATGAAGTGCTCGCCTTGTCTGAGGGAGTCAATAAAAATATCAAGGATTCCTTCTTCTCTTTATTGTCTCAAATTGCATTACTAGGGAGAGCCACACGAGTTCATTTACTTCTTGTCAGTCAACGCTTTGATCATACTACCATACCAGTTTCTGTTCGAGAACAATTAAACGTTCTTATACAAATTGGAAACATTAATAAAAAGACCACACAATTTTTGTTTCCCGACCTTGACCCAGAAGGCATTGTTATTCCAATCGGCAAAGGAACTGGCTTAATTCAAATCATTGATAACGAACATCCTTATCAAGTTCTCCCCCTCCTCTGCCCCACCTATTACACTACGAAAGGAATTTTATAGACTATGATAAAAACGAATTTTCAAAAAACCATTCATCCAGCAACCACCCTTTTTATAATAGGAATCCTATCTATGCTTATTTCAATCTTATTGAGGCTTGGAATGAATCCCTTGGAAAACAGTATTTATTTCACATCTCTGTTTGATTTCCTGCACTTGCTTCACTTTATCAGCTCATCTATCTCTTTCTTGTCCCTTCTCTTATTCTTTGGATTATTTGGCTATGAAATTAAGATACGCCAGAGTGAAGACAGAATAGTTAACCTCTTTAAATCCATCATACAGACCTTTTCTCTTCGTCTTTTTCTGATTCAAAGAGAACACTCGGAATCTGTAGGCACAGGAGAGCAAGGAAACATAAAGAGATACAACCCCATCAACAAGCAGTTCAATAAAGCGATTCAGAAAGTAGTTGTAGATATAAGAGAGGGAAGTGCAACCTTGATTATTCCTGTTCCCAAATCTCAACAAGCTATTAGAATTCTAAAAGATTTGGAAACAATCATCAGTGAAGAAATTTCTAGTCGCAATCCAGACTATTATTTTTCACGGCCTGAAAGAAAGGGTATGGCCTTCTACTTTATCGGAACAAGACGCAATTGATTGGAAGGGCGCTTTGGCGCACGAAGTGAGCGCCACCTAGCGCCCTTCTGCTTGGTATATGGACTAACGGGTTACTACGACCCCGTTAGTCCAATAATCAATAATCACCAAAAATCAAATAAATCATGTTCCACATTCCGAAGACACCCCTCTAAATCTCCTTATAGATAGAAATACAATTTGAAAGCGAGACATATTGAATATGGCAAAAGAACAACGTTCTAATAAATGGGCTTTTCTTTTCTACAGAGAGAGCGCCCCAGAAAACTATTTGGAAATCCTTGAAGGTTTTCATATCCCCTTTATCTTATCACCTTGGCATGATAGAGATATCAATCGAAAAACAGGGGAACTTAAGAAAGCTCATAAACATGGAGCCTTTTTCTTTGATTCGCTTAAAAGCTATAATCAAGTATCTGAACTCATCAAGGATAAATTAAAGGGACCTGCTCATGTAGAACCTATTATGTCTCCAAAAGGGATGTATGACTACTTTGTCCATGCGGAGAATCCTGAAAAGACTCAATACAAAATTGATGATATAGAAATAGGATGCGGATTTGAATTAGACAAATTCCTCATAAACAATAACAACGATGATTTTCTATCAACTATTATTGACGTGATAGATAAGAAGAATTTCACCGAGTTTAATCATTTGGTTAGATATGCGAGAGAAGAAAATCCTACCTTATTAAGGCTTATTGTAGACAAAACTTACTTTTTTGCCAAATATTTGGATTCACGAAGGTATAGCAACCAAAGCACCTGTCAGTCAAAATTAGAAAAGAAAGGATAAAACTGATGAACATGACGAAATTAGACCAAATTGAAAACCTACTACATACACTCATTACTATTCTTCAACAAAAATTACAAAGCAATGATTCTTATGGGATAGTCACACAGAAAGAACTATTGAAAATCTTACAGATTTCTCCTAATACGTTGAAATCATGGGAAAGCAAAGGGTTAAAGCGCCTTGAGCCACCAATTGAAGGAACACGTACTGTTTTTTACAAGATGAAAGACGTCATTGACTTTTTGACTATTTAACTTTAAGTATGCTAGAATAGAACTATCAAATAAAGAATGTGAGGGTTCTATTCTAGCCTTTTAATTGTCCGAAGAAAGAGGCTAATATGAGTAAAGAAATCATTCAACACAACAACAAAAAAATAACTAAAATTACCAAGCAAAATGGTGATGTTAGTTACTCCGTAAAGGGTGTTTATATTGGAACTGATACAAAGACTGGAAAACGCATAACAAAAACTATCACCGCTAAAACATTAAAAGCCTTAGATAGAAAAATTATTGAAGCAAGAATTCAGTTTGAAAGTGCTGGTTTTACTATAAAACAAAGTATCCAAATAGATAATTTTGAAAATTTGGCTGAGGTTTGGTTCGATAATTTCAAAGTATGGGTTTCCTCTCAAAATACTATAAATCGAGTTAGAGGCTATCTTGATACATACATTCTTCCTCAATTTGGGGATTATAAACCTGATCAAATCAAACCTGCTGATATTCAACTTTGGATAAATAAGCTATCTAGAAAAGCAAAGAAAGCTGTTGATTCCGGTGTAAAACGTGCCCCAAAAGGCAGTGCAAGAGATTTTGGTGCAATAGCTCACAAAGTTCGTGATATTTTTGATTTTGGCATTACAAATTGTGGATTGAATACTAACCCAGCCAAATCAATTAAAATTCCTCCAAAACCCAAAGCGAGCAAAGAACGTATTATGGTACTTCATGATGACGATTTGAAACACTGGTTGTCCTATCTTGAAACCTTACCAAATACAAGAGCAAATAGACGCTTTAAAGTTATTTGTAACACGCTATTAGCATCTGCATTGCGAATAAATGAGTTATTGGCATTGGAAATAACAGACCTAGATTTTGAAACAAATGAAATTCTTGTCAGCAAAACCTTAATGTGGAAAAGTGCAGATAAGAAACTAGATATCAAAGGTGAGATGATTTGTAAACCAACCGCAAAAACCGATTCTGGAAACCGTAGGGTTCCCGTTCCACTTTCAGTTATGGAAAAACTCAAGGAATTTTATGAGGAGATGGGTGCTTATTTTGAAAAGTATGAGTTGCCAAAATCTTCACTTATTTTTCCAACTATCTATGGCAACTACATGTGTGACAGAAATGAACGTGCAACGCTTAAAAAGCGGTTGACTGAGTTGGGACTACCAAACTATGGCTTTCATCTGTTTCGTCATACACACGCATCTATGATGTTAAATGCTGGTATGAACTGGAAAGAACTGCAACACAGAATGGGGCACAAGTCTATCACAACAACTATGGATACTTACGCTGAGTTAGCACCAAAAAAGAAGTTTGAAGCAGTAGATATTTTCTTAAACAAGATAGAAGAACTAGCAAGCTGATTTTATCACTACCTTCATCACTACCTTTAAACTTTAAAGCTCTACAATCCTTGATAATATAGGGGATATAGGTCAATTATTTAACTCTTACAGAAGTTAAATAAGGTTTCATTACATTTCAGTACATACTGAAAAACATTGATTTCATGCGATTTTTAAAACATTGAATTTCATTACAAATCATTTGAAATCAGTTCTATGGCAACCTTTTTGGCAACCTTTTTTGAAATAAAAAAGAAAGTCAACAATCGAAGAATGTAAAGTCCTAAGAATTTTCTAGGACTTTTTTCATTCCTAAAAATTGTTGGAATAGCGCAGTCTTTTCAATAAATTTTAGGAATCCAAAAAAATCTTCCTACAATAAGTAAGAAGATTTTTTATTTTTTATTTTTTACTTTCTTAAGCTCTTTTTGGTATACCCTAATCCTAAACTTGCTAATAAGCTAAAACCTAATAAGCCTAGCATCGTCTCCTTTGTTCCTGTATTTGGAAGTTGCTTCTTAGATTCTGCTTTTGCATTTGTAGCTTTTGCAGGAGCTTGATATGTTTTATCGTCTTTAGTTCCTACTGTCGCAACTACAGCCTTATTTTGAGCCTTCGCATCCACAACATCAACTACCTTACCGTTAGCATCAGTAACTTCAACAGGTTGACCACCTGCGTTACGGATTGCATCTTCTTTGTCTTTCAAAGCCTGCAAGCGTTGTTGTTCAGCAAGGTATGCGTCATGGTCGGCTTTAAGTTGCTTAAAGTTCTCATACCCACGAGCCTTAGCTTCTGCGATACCCTCAAGACGAGTCAACTCTTCCTTAGCAGTTTCCAACTCAGCACGAAGTACACCAAGCTTAGATTTAGCATCCGTAAGCTCTTTATCTAAAGCTTTAAGGACTTCATCACGGTGTGTAAGAGCGAGTTCAAGAACTGTATGAGTATCAGTAGCCTCTTTAGATGCTTCACGTTTACGAGCAAGGTCTTGACCAGCTGACTTACGAGCCAAGACTGCTACATCATGAGCCTTAGTAAGGACTTCCAATTCACCTTTAGCTGAGGTAAGAGCCTTGTCTGCATCTGATTGTTCAGCCTTAGCAGTCTCAAGAGCTGACTTAGCATCAGTAAGAGCCTTAGCTTTGTCAGTAGCGTTTGATTTAGCTAGAGCAAGCGACTCCTTAGCAGTTTGCAAAGATTTAGTGTCCTGCGCTAGTTTATCTTCAGCATCAGCAAGAGCCTTTTCAAGAGCTGGAACATCAATCTTGTTGCCTACTACATCTGAAAGGTTTTTACGAGCATTAGCAAGAGCTGTCTCAGCGTTAGTGTAGTCAGTTTGGGTTGATTGAACTGCTGATTTAGCTTCTTCAGATGCTTTAACTGCGTCGTCATAGGCTTTTTGAGCAGTTTCAACTGCCTTAGCGTCTACCTTCTGGGTAGTTGTAGTTACCTCTTTAGTAGGAGAGAGAGTGAAACTAGTCTCATATTTTACCCCAAGCTGACTATAACCAAAACCTAGACCTACACCAAGATTGGTTTTATCGGTATCACGGAAACCTAGAAGTGACAAAGCACCACTATATAGATCTTCGCTAGAACTTGTACTTGTTGCAGACATAACTGTCTGAACAATACCCTCATAAACAACTTGCTTGATTTGAGCCATAGTTGAAAGAGTACCTTTGCCTGCGTAATCTGGGATATTCTCTGCTCGAATACCTAGTGCATCCAAGTCAAAGTTAGCTGATTCTTTACCCATAGCTAACTTCTCAGCTAGAGTTTTTGTATAGTTTGGACTTGTCTTACCATCTGTCACCTTTTCAAAAGGATTTGCATAATGGTTAAACTGAGTTGCCAATTCAACAGAACTTTCACTAACTTTAAGAGGTGCAGTACCAACCTTAGCACGCAAATCGTTAATGATAGATGCTGCATACAAACTTAATTTAGTCGCTTGCTCTTTAGATAGGTGTTGGAAATCAACAATCTCTGTTTTATCTGTGTCTTCACTACCATAAGCAATATCTTTACCTTTGTAGAAATACTTACCTGTAAAGTTATACCCACCTAGAGTATTGGCACTCACACCTGTTTTCTCGTCAGTATAAGGCTTATTGATTGCCTTCATAACATCAAGAACATTGCCTGTACCATTAGCTAGGGCTTTAATTGCCTTAATATACTCATCAGACAAGGCTGGAGAGTAAGTTGCCTTAGGAACATCGTACATTGTTTCAGAAGATGTGGTTGTTTCAGTAACACCTTGTTTAGCTACATCAAGAGCTGATTTAGCATTTGTAACTGCACCGTCTTTGTTAGATTGGTCAGCTTTAGCATTAGCAAGGGCTGTAGTAGCTTGAGTGAGATTAGATTCAGCTTGAGATACCCCAGTTTGAGCATCTTTTATAGCTTGGTCTTTATCGGCTAGAGCCTTTTTAGCATTGTCAAGGTTAGCCTGAGCAGTCTCTACTGCCTGAGTGTCAGCACTAACTTGGTTAGTAAGCGTAGCTACCTCTTTTTCAAGGGGAGCAACATCAGTAGTAGATGAAAGAGAATCTACTTTTTTCTGAGCGTCAGCTACCTTATTAGCCATATCAGTAGCAGTTTTCTCAGCATTAGATACTACCTTAGTTTGGTCAGCAACCTTTTCAGCAGTAGCCGAAACAGACTTATCAGCATCAGCTACAGTCTTTTCAGCCGTAGCAAGCTCGTTGGCTTTTTTATCAGCGTCAGCCTTAGCCTCAGCAACCTTTTCAGGTGTAACAGACTCAGCCTCTTCTACTTTCTTAGTAGTATCAGCAATAGTCTTTTCAGCATTAGCAATGTTTGCTTCAGTAGATGCAACAACTTCTTTTTGCTTAGCTACATCCTGATTAGCCTTATCAGATTCAGCCTTAGCCGTATCCACGTCCGATTGCGTAGGAACTTTAGCAATTACCTCGTCCTGAGCAACTACCCTAGTTGCTGGCTCATTAACTGCAACTTCAGTCTCACTAGCCGATACCCCAGTAGATACCCCTAAAGCCGAGATTGCAAGCGTTGAAATAACTGCACCAGTACGCAATTTTTTGATGGTTCCGTGACCTTGTGTTTTTGATTCCATCGTATAAACTCCTTTATGTCTTAAAAGACTGTTTTATGAATAATATTATACCATATTTTACAGTCTTTTAAATATTATTTTTATTGTAATTTCAGTCTTTTGACAGCGATTTATTCAATGGGATAAACTTGTATGATAGTTATGAGGTACTATCATGACTGAAAAAATAAATTTAAGAGAATTTGTTGCAAAACAAATCAGACTTCTAAGACTGAAAAGCGGGATGACACAAGAATATCTAGCAGAAAAGGCTGATCTGGGATTCAACTATATCTATAGATTAGAGAATAAACAGTTAAACGTTAAGCTTGAGACCATTGAAAAAATCATACAAGCGCTTGAAGTTGATATGAATACTTTTTTTAATATTGAAAATCAAAATCAAAGCGGAGAATTTTCACAACTCATTGAAGATATTAGAAACCTACCAACAGAAAAAAGAGAACCTACTATAAAAGCTCTCCGAGATATATTAAAGCAAATAAATTAAGCCAAGTATTTTTGAACTTGGCTTTTTATTTTGTTAAATTCCCTCGACATTCAAAAAAGAACTCATATAAACTACTACAAATAAAACGACTATCTAATAGCGGAGCGAACAATAATTCTAGTTCCTTTTGTAGTTTTTCAGTTTCAAATTTTAATTCATTAAGAGTCATTTTTGTTGAAAATTCTAAAAAATTATTTCTACCCTTATCTTTAGTGATTTCCCTCGGATGTAAAGGTCCCGAATCTGTAACTGCTATACGTAGTTTAGCAAGGAAAAGCATAATTTGCCAAATATTGGTTTGTTCTTCACTACTATTTTTAGAATCAATTAAACTAACAGTTAATTCTTCTAATATATTTAAAAAATTAGCCTTATTCAGATATTGTTCAAGAGTTGAATAATCAATATCAAAATCGATTTCATCCTGTGAATACATAAGAAATTTTAGCAAAAAAGACTTCATATCGTCTAGTTGCTCACTAGAGAGCTCAAATATACTATATCTAGTATTTTTACCTTTTATTGCTTTGTATTTATTAGCAAAAGCTAGACAACTACGAATTAAACCTTGATCTTGCTGAGTCAAATATAGTTCACTTAATTCCGATTCTTTGTCTTCAAAAAAATCATCTACTGTCCCCTCTAACATATCAGTTATAGTTTCTGACTCAACTTTAATTTTTTGAAAAAGTAAAGAAATTACAAATTTTGTAGTTCCCTTAACTGAAAAAACTTTCCAATCCGTTTTTTTACTCTCTCCACAGTAATCTTCTACAAAACCTCTTTTATTAGAGCTTGAAAAGTTCCTAGGTATAAATGCTTCTCTTATATCTCTTAACAACTTATAACTTTTCCAATAGTAAATATATTGTTTTAAAATTTCAATATCATGTACTATAATTCTTAGTTCATTTTGTAATGCTTTGTTTTCTTCATATAATTCTATTAAAACTTCAAAACATGAAATATTATTTTGCATATCAATTCCCCTCCCCAATACACTACTATAAATTAATTATACCAAAAAAGCTATTGGGATGAGGGGGAAATACAAAATATTGTGATTTTTTTAACATGTATAATAGCAACATAATCAAAAAAAGATCGTTGTTTGTAATAAAATTAATTCTAGAATGTTATTATCAATGTTTCTGAAATAAGTTCTATACAGCGATCTAAAACTTGCAATAAAGAGGTTAAAAGAATGGATTTACAAAGATTTAAAGAAATAGGTTGTAACCCTAAAGTTATTCCCGCGAAAATAAAAAATGAAGATTTTGATTATCTTGCAAAAATAACTTGTATCTGGTTCACTTTTCAATACTATAGTAAATTTTATACCAGGAAGCCTCCAAAAAACTATGCATTCTATGATGTATTAATGCAGTATGATAATTCTGAGGAATTTAGAAAATATCGTACTGATCTTGGAATACCTGAAAATGAATATGGTTATCCAACTATCAGTAGCCGAACCCTACAAAGAATTTTTTCTCTACATACAATTAATAAAGCATTTGTTCTTCAAATTTTTACAAATAACCATTTCCAAAGAAGATATATAGAAGCTTATAATTATTTCTTTTGGGATAATAGTTGTGAATTAGTCAAACCTTATAATAAATTTCTCAAAAATCTTATGAAATTGGCGAGTTTTTAATCTAAATAAAAATATAAAATGATTATAAAGGTGGTGATTCCAATGTAAAATAACCTAATACTCTGTAGTAATTATTATTGCTGAACAAGTCCTACACAGTAGTAATATGTAAAGATTGTGGCGAAAGGAATTAAAAAAAATGCTTTTATGTGAAGAAGTTCTTATAACTGTAAATTTGCTAGGTTTGAGTCAAGAAATAGACTTTGAAACAAAACAGGCAACTGGAAACGTAAAACTGGATGTTGGTTTTCGAAATGATTCTGGAAAATATATTACTAGAATCATAAAAGTTAACAATTCGACAGTTTCAGAATACACTCCGTATCTAGATGAAAAAATCAATTTAAGATTACAACGTGTAACATTTTCAGCTTATCTATCTAATAATAGAGCAGCGTTATCTATTAAAGCTGAGAAAGCAACGATAGAGGAATAAGTATGATTCTAAAAAGAGCTAGAGCACCAACTGCTTAATTTTCTTCGTGCTGACAAAAAAAAATTACAAGGAGAGTTTAAAAAATGAAAAAAATTTTTGAAGAGGCAATCAGACAAAATCCTTCGATTACTTTTGATCGATGTGTCAAAGAGTGTGAAAAGTTGCTAGGAATACTGGGGAGCGATCAACTAGTTAACTTAAGTCTAGAAGATCGTTTGAATCTAGTGAGTAAGTTTGAATATATATCTTATGAGAGCAGAGGATATCTAGACTTACAAGCACTTGTTCCTAGTTATGCTGTAAAAAAAGACTCTCTGCTATTAAAACAAAGAGAAAACCCTTTTATCACAACAGCTCAACAACAGCATGCTCAAAAACTATATGATATGGTTTCATATACAACAAATAGCTACCCGTATGGGATGATAATTTACTACGATTTTGAATCGTGGACAGATGATAAGTTACGTTTGAATATTACGTTAGAGTATAACGAAGCGTTTAACAGGAGATAAACTTTAATGATTTACATTTTACAGTCAGTACTCTACTTAATATCCATATTTTTAATACTATACTCAGGGTTTGTATTTGTTAATATGATTATTCTTGTCTATACATTGCCTCGTGAAGAATTACTTCCGAAAGCTATCAAAAACACAAACTTGCAAATTCAACATTTGTTAAAGTTATTTATTGACTCTCAAGAAGAACAAAACTATTATTCAGATTTTCATGCTGAGCTTATACATCAAGCTTCAAAGCTCAGTATATATCTGAACACAATTCATTTCCCAAATGGGATACAACGAGAGAGACAAGATTTCTATCTCTGGTTATCAAAAATGCCAGTTCAACAAGACTTTGATGATTGGAAAATGGAGCTACGTCAAACGGTACGTAGTTACAATGATAACCTTGATGTTATGTTTAACATGGTAGAGGAAGAACCTTATTTAAAACTCAAGATTAATCTAATCTATAAAGAAGATTTAAATCGTCTTAAGCACAGTCAGGCTAAACCCCTCTACGATGACGAAGGAGAAATTTGATGACACTTAAATTGAATATACTGAGAAAAGAAAGTAGCAACGAACCTATTGAATGGAACTGCACTCGCTTTCCACATCTCCTCATTTCCGCACCAACAAATAGCGGGAAATCTTACTTCATTAAATATATACTAAGTATATTAAAAATTCATTCAGATGATGCTTCTATTATGATACTTGATTACAAACAAGGAATAGACTATTGGCAGTGGAGACAATTAGATAATGTGTATCTTGGTGATTCCGTTTACGATGGTTTTCGGCAAGCTTATAGCATTTTTGAAAATCGTAGACTTAATCCTAACCAAAAATATCCTCCTTTCTTTTTGATATTTGAAGAATATCAAAGTACAGTTGAAAGCATTCCCAAAAAAGCTGACAAAGAGGAGTTTTTACAGAAAATGGGGAATTTGTTACGATTATCAAGACAGATCAATTATCACATTATATGTGTCTGTCAAAGAGGGGATTCCTCCTTGTTTCCTCCTGGTGGAAGGGAAAATTTTTCCTCTAAAATTTCAATTGGAAGATTAAGTCCCCAAGCTAAACAGATGCTGTTCCCTGATGACGAGGTTAATCGCAATAAATCCCAAGGCGAAGTTAATATTCAGTTTGATGGTTCGTTCGTTATTGAAGCTAGAACCTATACTATTAAAGATATAGATAAAGCAACATATTTAATAACTGGCTTACTAGATCGAGGACTACCAAAAAGCGAGGAGGCTGTTGCCCGTAGCCCCTCAGGCGAAGGATAAGCTTACAGCCTCGCCAGCTTTAGCTGGCTAAGTTCGGGCTAGTATTACCCCGAACTTCATGACAACATGACAAACTAACTAAAACATTACTATAACTAGTATAATTGGATATAAAATTGTCACAATAAGAAAGTGACAAAGGAGAAGATTCATGACAAATTATAAAGTTTCATCTGACTTTCGCGCTCGTAGTTTCTGTTGTGTTCTGAACAACGTTGATAAGTTGTTCGATAAGAAATCAGATTTTTTTGATAGCGATACATACAATGAAAAAACTAAAAAAAGAATTCAAGAGTTTCGCAAGTCCCTTCCAGATACCGATGAACCTCTCAGCCCCGAGGAAATTGTCTATTTCTTAATGGAACGGTGGATTGCACGAAATGAAAACGTTGTCTGCGCTGTTAACTATGAAATCGGTGACAACGGAACTCATCATTGTCACATGGTGCTTGAAGATAAACAAGCTTTCCGATTCTCGGCTCTTCAAAAACTCTATCCCACTATACATATAGAAGTTACCCGTGGAACCAGAGAGCAAGTCATTGCTTACCTTGAAAAAAGCGGAGAGCATGAAGAAAAGGCACATACTATTGTAGTACCTATGAAGATTCACGGTGAGCTTAGAGCTGGAAATCAAGGTCACCGAAGTGAATTTGATTACATTCAGAAACAAATAGAGAACGGAGCTACTCCTGAAGAAATTATGGGGAGTAACTTTGAGTTCCGTAAATACTCTAAAATGATTCGTGAACACTTCTTTCAGTATCGACTTTCTCATACTCCAGACGAAAAAGAAATGGCAGTATACTGGCATGTGGGAGAGTCTGGAGATGGAAAATCGCACACGCAAGTTGATTTAAAGAAAAAACATGGTCGGGATAATGTGTATATCTGGACTGACTTTGACAATGGTGGGCTTGACCTATATTGCGCTGAATCTATACTTTTTATGGATGAATTCAAGGGCATGCCATACAAAGAATTTCTTAAGGTGACAGATGTTTACCCTATTCAGCTACACGCCCGTTACACAAATACAATCGCTCTTTGGAATGAAATCCACATCACATCAATTTTCACTCCAAAACAAGCTTATGACTTAATGGTAGCAGAGGGTCAACGAGAAGTTGATAGCTATAAACAGTTACAACGGAGACTTACTGAGGTTATCTTTCATTTCAAAACTAAAGAAAATGATGATAGCTTCAAGTATAAAACCATTACATTTACACCTGAAGAGTTCGATAGATACAGCAAGGAACAAATTGAAAAATTTGCATACCTATTCGATAAGTTTAATCCAAGTGTATTAAACTATGACTTCGAAAAGGATGCATTTCACAGTTCTATGAACCCAAGCAATGATCGAAGAAAAAATGCTACTACTTCCAAACCATCCAAATCAGAAAGTAATAGCAAATAAGTATTCCGAGATAAGCCAAGGCTAATCTCTACTACCATTATGCCATATTTCGATTATTGTTGCAAAGAAAGAGAGAATAGTATGTCACAAGATTACCATGAAATGAAGCAAATAGAACTCCTGCTTCACACTATCATTGAAATGCTAAAGAATTTGAACAGCGAAAAAAGAAGTTCATGCATCTACACACAAAAAGAGATTTTAGATTTGCTCAGTATTTCCCCTAACACATTAAAGTCATGGGAAAATAGAGGTCTAAAACGTTTAGAACCACCTATTGAGGGTACTAGAACCGTTTACTATCATATTGATACTGTTTTAGAGTTTTTAAGCCACAACTAAAAGTGAAATGTGCTAGAATAGAAGTATCAAAAAAGAAAGTGAGATACTATCTATTTTAGCTTTTTTCAATTCTTCGATTGATTGAGGAGAGCAACTATGAATATAGAAAAAATCACCCATAAAGGCAAAAACGTCCTCAAGAAAGTAAAGGATAATGGCGAGATTAGTTATTCAGTAAAGAGCGTCTATCTAGGCTTAGATATAAAGACTGGAAAACCTGTAAAAACAACTGTAACAGCTAAAACCCTACGATCCTTAGATCGTAAAATTATTCAAGCTAAAATTGATTGGGAAGAAAGTGGTTCAACAAGGAAAGAAACTTTTAGCATTGCTACCTTGTCAGATCTAGCTGAAATGTGGTTCTCCAACTACGAAACTTGGGTCAGCTCAGATAACACTCTAAACCGAGTGAGGAACTATCTAGACACCTATATCCTCCCCAAATTCGGACACTATCAACCAGATAAAATCACTTCTTCCGATATACAAAAATGGATTAACGAGCTTGCCCAAAAATCTAAAGAATCTGTCGATGCCGGTAATAAACGAGCTAAAAAAGGAAGTGCAAAAGATTTTGGAGCAATCGCCCACAAGTTAAGAGAGATTTTTAATTTTGGAATAACGCATTTTGAACTCAAATATAATCCTGTTCAATCTATCAAGATTCCACCAAAACCAAAAAGCAATCAAAAACGCATTATGGTTCTTCATGATGAAGATTTAACTATCTGGCTAAATTTCGTCGATACTTTACCTAATACTAGAGCTAATCGGCGATTTAAAGTTATCTGCGACAGTCTACTTGCTTCAGGAATGAGAATCAATGAGCTATTAGCTTTGACTATATATGACCTTGATTTTGAAAGTTCTGAAATATTAGTCACTAAAACTCTTGTATGGAAAAATGCAAACCCTAAGTTAGGATTAAAAGGAAAGGTTGTTTGTAAAAATACTCCTAAATCTGATTCGGGCAATAGAAAAATAGCTGTTCCGTACCAAATTATTGAGCAACTTCAAAACTTCCATGATGAAATGAATCTTTATTTCAAGAAGAACGGTCTTTCAAAAAGCAAGTTGATTTTCCCAACAATTTACGGAAACTATATGTGCGATAGGAATGAACGTGCTACACTCAAAAGACGATTACAGGAAGTTGATCTACCTGACTATGGTTTTCACTTATTCCGTCATACACACGCTTCAATGATGTTAAATGCTGGTATGAATTGGAAAGAGTTACAGGTTCGCATGGGACATAAGTCTATCAAAACTACTATGGACATATATGCCGAGCTTGCCCCTAAAAATCAAACACAAGCGGTAGATATTTATCTAAATAAAATTGCGGAGCTAACCTCATAAAATTCATGGCAACCTTTTTGGCAACCTCTGACAGTTTTATCCAAATCAATAGCTTATAAACATTGATTTAATAGGGTTTATCACAACTAAAATAGATTTTAAGTATTCCTTACAGAAGTGAAGTAAGCATTCAATACGAATCAATACATAAGAAAAACGCTGATTTCAAGCGTTTTTTCTTTTTTCAATTTCAATACATTTCACTATATTTCAGTCCAAACTCTACCTTTTTTAGATAAATATATCATCTGGATATTGAAGTTGAGCCCTGCTATCATTTCGATGGCAGGGCTTTTTAATGTTTGGTACACTACCTTCTTATCTATATTTTGATGGAGCTGAAGTTGACATCTACAAAGTTTAATGTTAAAATAC
>NZ_KV804188.1:0-243 GCF_001811305.1 Streptococcus sp. HMSC056C01 | reverse complement strand
CGTTGGCATCCTTGGCTTGAACCTTAACCGGAACGACATCACCTGAGTAAGACTTATCAGTCGGTGTGAAGGTTACAACACTTGTATCCTTATCAACTGTGAATGTACCAACAACCTTGCCTTCTGGTGATTTCGCATCTACTGATTCAGCAGGTTGACCATTTTCATCAAGAAGGGTAATGGTAGCTTTGTCGATTGGTGCAACTGGGTCACCTTCTGTGAAGGTTACGGTTCCAGTTTGAA
>NZ_KV804187.1:0-211 GCF_001811305.1 Streptococcus sp. HMSC056C01 | reverse complement strand
ACTAACAGAGCCTAGAAATTGTCCTAAATAGATGTTAATGATGTCTTTTCTGCTTTTTCTTTTGGCAAAAAATAACATTAGGATAATAAGTAAGTCTACGGCTGTCCCAGAATACAGTATTATTGAAGTAACAACATTTTGAATCATAAAACACCTCATTCAAATATATTTTTGAATGTATTTTAACATTAAACTTTGTAGATGTCAACTT
>NZ_KV804185.1:0-438 GCF_001811305.1 Streptococcus sp. HMSC056C01 | reverse complement strand
TGCTTTTAGGAGATTCTGATGGAGAAGCTATTGCAAAAGATGGTTTGCGCAAAGATAATAAAAACCTGGTTCTTCTAGTTGCTATGATTACTTTTGCAAGTTGTGGTGCTGACAATATTGGTGTTTTTGTCCCATATTTTATTACCTTAAATTTAGCGAATTTGATAGTGGTTTTACTTACCTTTCTAGTCATGATTTATCTCTTGGTTTTTTCTGCCCAAAAATTGGCACAAGTCCCTTCTGTTGGAGAAACTTTGGAGAAATATAGCAGATGGTTTATTGCTGTTGTTTATTTAGGATTGGGGATGTATATCCTGATTGAAAACAACAGCTTTGACATGCTAAGGACTGTGTTCGGCTAGGAGAAAAAATTATGAAAAAAGATAGTATATGCCAAGTGAATATTATAAATCAACAAAATGTTACAACCGCAACGAA
>NZ_KV804184.1:0-639 GCF_001811305.1 Streptococcus sp. HMSC056C01 | reverse complement strand
CCCTATTACGATATTGCCAGAAAACTTTTTCCTAACGCTAAAATCGTTCTCGACCGCTTTCACATTATCCAACATCTCAGTCGAGCTATGAATCGTCTTCGCATCCAAGTCATGAATCGTTTTGATCGTAAATCGCACGAATATAAGGCACTAAAACGTTACTGGAAACTCATTCAACAGGATAGCCGTAAACTCAGCGATAAACGATTTTATCGCCCGACTTTTCGCTCACACTTGACCAATAAAGAGATTCTCGAAAAGCTCCTTGCATACTCTCAAGAACTTAGATAGCACTATGAACTCTATCAACTATTACTGTTTCATTTCCAAGAGAAACAAACAGACCATTTCTTTGAACTAATTGAAGAAACGATTTCTTGTGTAAATCCTATTTTTCAAACTGTTTTTAAGACCTTTTGGAAAGACAAGGACAAAATCATGAACTCACTGGAACTGCCCTACTCAAACGCAAAACTAGAGGCTACTAATAACCTCATTAAGGTCATCAAGCGCAATGCTTTTGGCTTCCGGAACTTTGAAAACTTTAAAATTAGAATCCTCATTGCTTTGAATATCAAAAAGGAGAGAACCAAGTTGGTCCTCTCCAGGTTATAACTTTTCATCAACCCACTACAGTTG
>NZ_KV804183.1:0-203 GCF_001811305.1 Streptococcus sp. HMSC056C01 | reverse complement strand
CGGCTTCAGCAAGCACATCGGCTTCAGCAAGCACCTCAGCTTCAGCAAGCACCTCAGCTTCAGCAAGCACATCGGCTTCTGAATCAACATCAGCTTCAGCAAGCACATCGGCTTCTGAATCAACATCAGCTTCAGTAAGCACCTCAGCTTCAGCAAGCACATCAGCTTTAGCAAGCACATCAGCTTCAGCAAGCACATCGGCT
>NZ_KV804182.1:48798-196105 GCF_001811305.1 Streptococcus sp. HMSC056C01 | reverse complement strand
CTTGGTATTATCTAAAAGACTCAGGTTCAATGGCAACAGGCTGGATTAAAGATAATGGTAAGTGGTACTATCTGGCTTCATCTGGTAATATGCTTAGCAATACACGCACGCCAGATGGCTATTATGTAGATGCCAGTGGCGCTTGGAAATAAATGTTAAACAGAGAAAGTCTACTGAGGAGGTAGATTTTCTTTTTTTCATTTTCACAATTATGAAAATCTGGAAAAAGGACATTATTTTTGGTAAGATAAGGGTATGGATTTTGAAAAAATTGAACAAGCATATACCTATTTACTAGAAAATGTCCAAATCATCCAAAATGATTTGACGACAAATTTTTACGATGCCTTGATTGAGCAAAATGGGATCTATCTGGATGGTCAGACAAATCTGGAAGATGTCAAGAAAAATAATCAAGCATTAAAACGATTGGCTCTTCGAAAAGAAGAGTGGTTACGAACCTACCAATTCTTGTTAATGAAGGCAGCGCAAACAGAACCTCTACAAGCAAATCACCAGTTTACACCAGACGCCATTGGTCACTTGATGATTTTTCTGATGGAGCAACTGTGGCCTGCTGAAAATCTAAGTTTATTAGAGTTGGGTTCTGGGATGGGAATTCTGGGTGCTAGCTTCTTAACGTCCATGAACAAAAAGGTAGATTACCTTGGGATTGAACTAGATGACCTCTTGATTGATCTAGCTGCAAGCATGGCTGAAGTTATGGATCTTCAAATGGGCTTTGTCCAAGGAGATGCAGTACGTCCACAAGTATTAAAAGAAAGTGCTATTATTGTGAGCGACCTCCCGATTGGCTACTACCCAGACGATCAGATCGCTTCACGTTACCAAGTGGCAGCAAAAGATGAACATACTTACGCTCATCATCTATTAATGGAGCAATCTCTCAAGTATCTGAAGACGGGAGGCTATGCTATTTTCCTTGCTCCAACAGATCTTTTGACGAGTCCTCAGAGTGAACTTTTGAAATCATGGCTCACTGACCAGGCTCAACTAGTGGCAATTATTGCTTTACCAGAGGATCTATTCGCTCAAGGAGCCCAGTCTAAGACCATTTTTGTTTTGCAAAAGAAGGTGGGAGAAGGGACAGAGCCATTCGTTTATCCACTTACTAGTCTTCGGGATCCTGAAATTTTGTTGGAATTTAAGGAAAATTTTCAAAATTGGTGTCAAGAACATGAAATCTAGTATAAATTTTGATATAATAGTTGAAAACGCTTAAAAAAGGGGAAACATTATGACAAAAACCATTGCAATTAACGCTGGAAGCTCTAGCTTGAAATGGCAACTTTACCAAATGCCAGAAGAAAAAGTGCTTGCAAAAGGGTTGATTGAGCGAATTGGATTGAAAGATTCTATTTCTACAGTTAAGTTCGATGGTCGCTCAGAACAACAAGTCCTTGACATTGACAACCATACTTTGGCAGTTAAGATTTTGCTTGATGACTTGATTCGTTTTGATATTATTAAATCTTATGATGAAATTACTGGTGTTGGACACCGTGTCGTTGCAGGTGGAGAGTACTTCAAAGAGTCTACAGTCGTGGAAGGTGATGTAATTGAAAAAGTTGAAGAGTTAGGTCTTCTTGCTCCATTGCACAATCCTGCGAATGCTGCGGGTATTCGTGCCTTCAAAGAATTGTTGCCAGATATTACGAGTGTCGTTGTTTTTGATACTTCCTTCCATACAACAATGCCAGAGAAAGCTTATCGCTATCCTCTACCAACAAAATATTACACAGAAAACAAGGTTCGTAAGTACGGAGCCCATGGAACTAGCCATCAGTATGTCGCTCAAGAAGCAGCCAAGGTTTTGGGGCGTCCACTTGAAGAGTTGAAGTTAATCACCTGTCACATCGGTAATGGTGCTTCTATTACAGCTGTTAAGGGTGGGAAATCTGTTGATACCTCAATGGGATTCACTCCACTTGGTGGTGTAATGATGGGGACTCGTACAGGGGATATTGACCCAGCCATCATTCCTTATTTAATGCAATATACAGAGGACTTTAACAAACCTGAGGACATCAGTCGTATCCTCAATCGTGAGTCAGGATTGATGGGGGTTTCTGGTAAATCTAGTGATATGCGTGACGTGATTGCTGCTATGGATGCAGGAGATCATGATGCTACTTTGGCTTATGAAATGTATGTTGACCGTATCCAAAAACATATTGGTCAATACCTTGCAGTCCTAAATGGAGCAGATGCTATTATTTTCACAGCAGGTATCGGTGAAAATTCTACTAATGTACGTGAAGATGTTATTTCAGGGATTTCTTGGTTCGGTTGCGATGTAGATCCAGAGAAAAATGTCTTTGGTGCAACCGGAGATATTTCGACAGATGCAGCAAGTGTACGTGTACTGGTAATTCCAACGGATGAAGAATTGGTCATTGCGCGTGACGTTGAACGTTTGAAAAAATAACAGATTAAAAAAATCGACCTTTCTTATTGAAGGTCGATTTTTTTGATCTAGGAAAACTACCATTTAGTCAGTGAAACTTCGCCACTATTGAGCCAAATCTTTTCACCCTTTGCTAATTCTATCTGCAGTTGTCCTTGGTCAGAGATGTCACAGGCTTTTCCTGTGAATATTTCTTGATCCTTCTTGAAGGAAATCTCTTTTCCTAAAACGATTGAGCGATTTTTATAGAGATAGAGGAGTTCATCGGCTTCTGTTTCGTAGAAACATTTCCAAATTTCAGCAATCAATTCATTGCGAGTAATGGGAGTATGTTGAGAAAATAAGCTTCCAGCTTTAGTTTGTAGATTCTTGGGAAATTCAGCGATAGAAAAGTTGATCCCGACCCCAATGATAACATCTGTAACGAGTCCAGTTTCGACAGAGGTAATGGCTTCTGTTAGAATACCAGCAATTTTTTTCTGGTTCAGATAAATGTCATTGACCCACTTGATATCCACGTCGATTAAACTAAGGTTTTTGATAGCCTTGTAGATAGCTCCAGCTGTTAGAAGTGTATAGGCTGGAAGATTCTGATAAGGGAGATTAGGCTGTAGGTGAAGGGACATGTAAATCCCCCCCTTATCTGGAGAATAATAGGGACGTTGAAAACGACCGCGTCCCATGGTTTGGCTAGTGGAAAGGTAGAGTTTATCCCCTTTGGCACCAGCTTCCATAGCCTCTTTAGCATCAGTTTGGGTAGATTTTGTTGAGGGTTTAAACTGGACAGTAATGGGACTATTCGCTTCGATTTCCTGAGGCAAGATAAGGTCTCCGTCCAGAAGTTTATACCCACGGTTTTTGACACTGTCAATCTCCAGTCCCTCTTGCTGGAGACGTTGGATAGCTTTCCATACGGAAGTTCGAGATAGATTTAATCTCTCAGCTATTTTTTCTCCGCTTAGATAATCAGTCTCAGTAATTAGTATTTTATAGACTTCTTGGTAGGATTTCATGCTAGACCCTTTCTGGAATAATTAGATTTATTGTACCATATTTTTAAAAAAGGGATAGCGATTTTCAAGTAATCTTAGCTAACTATAAAATTTTACCCAGTTTTAGTTAGGAGTATAGAGGTAAAGAGGTTTTCAAATCGCTTGAAAAATGGTAAAATGTTTTAATAGCTTATTTATCTGAATGTGATATTCAGAAGGAAAGGATCTGTTGTGAAATCAATAGGTGTCATTGAAAAGTTAAAAAGTTTATCGAAACAAGAAGGACTTCTTTTAGGAGTTATTCTGAGTATTTTTCTCCCTTTTTATCTTTTTGTTATTATTTTTATCTCTTACTTACTTTGGTTAGTATATACTGGGGAGATGAAGGGGATCTTGAAACGTTTGTCTCAACACCCTGTTTTGCTCTTTTTTATTGCCTATAGCACTGCAATTTCTCTTCTAGCACAAAATGTGATGGGAGTAGTTGCCTCAGTTGCAATGTTTCTGTTTGCAATCTTCTTTTACTATTACCAATCTCAATTGACTCCTAAATTTTTCAGGTTGACGATTGAAGGAGTTTTAGCCTCGAGTGTCTTGGCAGCAGTCTTTGCAGCCTTGGAACATTTCCAAATTGTAAAGAAATTTGATTATACTTTCCTCTCACCAAGAATGCAGGTTTGGCATCAAAATCGAGCGGAAGTTGCCTTCTTTAATCCCAATTACTATGGAATTATCTGTTGTTTCTGTATCATGATTGGTTTTTATCTGATTAGCACAACTAAGTTAAGGTGGTTACGAATCTTTTCTATGATTGCCATCTTTGCTAATTTATTCGGTTTAAACTTTACGCAGAATCGTACAGCTTTTCCAGCCATTATCTTTGGAGCGATTATTTATCTCTTCACAACCATTAAGAACTGGCGTGCTTTCTGGCTTAGTATAGGAGTTTTTGGGGTTGGTTTAGCCTTTCTATTTTCTAGTGATTTAGGTGTTCGAATGGGAACCTTAGATTCATCTATGGAAGAGCGTGTTTCTATCTGGAATGCTGGAATGGCCTTGTTTAAGCAAAATCCATTCTGGGGTGAAGGACCGCTAACCTACATGCACTCTTTCCCTCGTATTGGAGCACCTTATCATGAACATGCTCATAGTATTTATATAGATACGATTTTGAGTTATGGAGTTGTTGGTACCGTTCTCTTGGGGATTGCTTCTGCCACTCCGGTACGAATGTTGATTGATATGAGTCAAGTACCTAGTAAGCGTCCTATCCTTGGACTTTACCTCTCTTTCTTGACAGTAGTAGCTGTGCACGGAATTTTTGATTTGGCTCTCTTTTGGCTTCAATCATCCTTTATTTTCCTTTTAGTGATGTGTAGTTTACCACTAAAACATAGTATGATTGATGAATTAGTTGATTAAGAAAAAGATAGTAGAAACTAACATTTTCTACTATCTTTTTTTCATTCAATTATTGAATAGCTTGAACCAAGTCTTCAGCTTGTTGTTTTAGTGAAGTAGCAACACTGTCTTCAAGGACTAATTTGCCATCTACCCAAGCAGAATCATTGATACGAGCTGCAGTGAATTCACCTACAACTTGTGTACGGATGAATGGCAAGAGGTCTTTGTAGATTGCAAAGAGTTGTTCATGACCTGCATTGGCTACAGATGATACTGTTACAATCTTATCTTGAAGAGCAGATGCTCCGCGTGTATCAGACAAGTCAAGAGCGCGTGAAAGCCAGTCAAGCAAGTTTTTAACTGTTCCAGGAATTGAGAAGTTGTAGACTGGAGAGAAAATCCAGATAGCATCAGCAGCCAGAACAGCTTCACGAGCTGCTGCTACAGCTGGAAGAGTTGGAACTTCAAGTTCTTGGTTAAAAAGTGGGATTGCTGAGTAGTCAAGGTAGCTAACCTCAGCTTTACCTGCAAGAGCTTTTTCGGCTTCTAGCGCCATTTGGTGGTTGAAGGAACCTTCACGAAGTGAACCAACGATAAATAATACTTTTTTAGACATAGGGAGTCTCCTTTATATTTTAATCAGAGCTTTCTCTGTTGTTGCAAGCAATGTTACAACAAAAGGAAATTATTTGCAAGAAATTTGCCCAGAAAATAAAATCGATGATAGTCAAGATTATTTTTAGGAGTAGAGATTAGGAAAAGTCTGTGAAATCAATGATTCAAGCGTCATATATTCCTGTCATAAGAGAAGTTCCGAGACAAATCCCCCTCCTTTATTCACTTGTAATTCACTTGGATAGATGGTAAAATAGACGAGTGAAAATGAGACAGAAAAAAGAAAAAAATTTCTTATTATTTCAGTACGGTATTGGTATGACCCTGCTGGCTCTAGTTGTGACCTCTTCCTTTCTCTATTTGGTGTGGCTTAGCATGAAGCCTTATCAGACAGCGAAGGTAGAAGGGGAAAAACTTACCAAGCAGTATGCGAATCTAGAAACGGTCAGTCAGGTTGATTTCTTCAATGGTTTAGAGAGCTATTATAGTGTCCTTGGCCAAGACAAGAATCAAAAGCCAGTAGCTGTTTTAATTGAGAAAAATAGTCAAAAAATCTATGTGTATCAACTAGAAAGTGGCACTTCACAAGAAAAAGCAGAAGCAGTTGTCAGAGAAAAAGGAGCAACTGAGATTGACACGATTACCTTTGGACGGTATGCTGATAAACCCGTCTGGGAAATCAAGTCTGGTGGAGACTACTATCTAGTGGATTTTGAAACTGGTGCCCTAATCGAAAAGGAGAAGCTATGAAATTATCTAAACGTGTCTTAGAAATGGAAGAAAGCGTCACTCTGGCTAGTGATGCAAGAGCAAAGAAATTAAAGGCTGAAGGAAAAGATGTTCTTTTCTTAACTTTAGGTCAGCCCGATTTTCATACTCCTGAAAATATTCAAGATGCTGCTGTTGAGGCTATTCGAGATGGACGTGCTTCTTTCTATACGGTAGCTTCAGGTTTGCCTGAATTAAAAGCAGCGGTCAATACCTATTTTGAACGTTATTATGGTTATTCTGTAGCGGCTAATGAGGTCACATTTGCTACCGGTGCCAAGTTCTCCCTTTATACTTTCTTTATGGCTGTGATTAATCCTGGAGATGAGGTTATCATTCCAACACCTTACTGGGTTAGCTATGGGGATCAAGTGAAAATGGCTGAAGGTGTTCCAGTATTTGTCCAAGCTAAGGAAGACAATCACTTTAAAGTAACCGTGGAGCAATTAGAAGCAGCTCGCACAGATAAGACCAAGGTCTTGGTTCTGAACTCCCCATCTAATCCTACCGGTATGATCTATTCTCGTGAGGAACTCTTGGCTATCGGAAATTGGGCTGTTGAAAATGACATTCTCATCCTAGCAGATGATATTTATGGTCGTTTGGTCTATAACGGAAATGAATTTGTCCCAATCTCTAGTCTGTCAGAAGCCATTCGCAAGCAAACCATCGTCATCAATGGTGTATCTAAAGCTTATGCCATGACAGGTTGGCGGGTGGGTTATGCAGTAGGTGATCCAGAAATCATCGCTGCTATGAGCAAACTAACAGGTCAAACGACTTCTAACCTGACTGCTGTATCTCAATACGCAACAATTGAAGCGCTAACTGGTCCACAAGACTCTGTAGAAACCATGCGTCAGGCTTTCGAGGAACGTTTAAACACCATCTATCCACTCTTGTGTCAAGTCCCTGGCTTTGAAGTGGTCAAACCGCAAGGTGCTTTCTACCTCTTCCCAAATGTTAAAAAAGCCATGGAAATGAAGGGTTATACCGACGTAACAGCCTTTACAACGGCTATTCTTGAGGAAGTTGGTCTGGCCCTGATTACAGGAGCAGGATTTGGAGCACCAGAGAATGTCCGTCTCAGCTATGCGACAGACTTGGAAACTCTTAAAGAAGCTATTCGTCGTTTGCACCTATTTATGGAAAAATAAGAAGTTAAACCTCCGTCCTCTTTGCGGAGGTTTTTGTAGCTAAAAACTTATGAATTTCTATCAAACTAGCTAGCTATCAGGCATTATTTGTGGTACAATAGTGGGTAATAATGTCTTTAGACAAGTTAAACGAAAAAAGGAAGATAAATGATGACAAAACGTGTAACAATTATCGAAGTAAAAGATTACGTTGGTCAAGAAGTCACTATCGGTGCTTGGGTTGCCAACAAATCTGGAAAAGGGAAAATTGCCTTCTTGCAATTGCGTGACGGAACTGCCTTCTTCCAAGGCGTGGCTTTCAAACCCAACTTTATCGAAAAATTTGGAGAAGAAGTAGGTCTTGAAAAATTTGACACCATCAAACGCCTAAGCCAAGAAACATCTGTTTTTGTGACAGGGATTGTCAAAGAAGACGAACGTTCTAAATTTGGTTACGAGTTGGATATTACAGACATCGAAGTGATCGGTGAATCTCAAGATTACCCAATCACTCCAAAAGAACATGGAACAGACTTCTTGATGGACAACCGTCACTTGTGGCTTCGTTCTCGTAAGCAAGTTGCTGTCATGCAAATCCGTAATGCTATCATCTATGCAACTTATGAGTTCTTCGACAAGAACGGCTTTATGAAGTTTGATAGCCCAATTCTTTCAGGAAATGCAGCAGAAGATTCTACAGAACTTTTTGAAACTGACTACTTTGGAACACCAGCCTACTTGAGCCAATCTGGTCAGCTTTATCTTGAAGCTGGGGCTATGGCTCTTGGTCGTGTCTTTGACTTTGGTCCAGTATTCCGTGCTGAAAAATCTAAAACTCGTCGTCACTTGACTGAATTCTGGATGATGGATGCGGAGTACTCATACTTGACACACGATGAGTCACTTGACTTGCAAGAAGCTTATGTAAAAGCATTGCTTCAAGGTGTTCTTGATCGTGCTCCTCAAGCCTTGGAAACATTGGAACGTGACACTGAGCTTTTGAAACGCTACATTGCAGAGCCATTCAAACGCATCACTTACGATCAAGCCATTGACCTCTTGCAAGAGCATGAGAATGATGAAGACGCTGACTACGAACATCTTGAGCATGGTGATGACTTTGGTTCACCACATGAAACTTGGATTTCAAACCACTTTGGTGTGCCAACTTTTGTCATGAACTATCCAGCAGCCATTAAGGCCTTCTACATGAAACCAGTTCTTGGAAATCCAGAGCGCGTGCTTTGTGCAGACTTGCTTGCACCAGAAGGTTACGGAGAAATCATTGGTGGTTCAATGCGTGAGGAAGACTACGATGCCCTTGTCGCTAAGATGGAAGAACTTGGTATGGATCGTACAGAGTATGAATTCTATCTTGACCTTCGTAAATACGGTACAGTACCACACGGTGGATTTGGTATTGGTATCGAGCGTATGGTAACTTTTGCAGCTGGAACTAAACACATCCGTGAAGCCATTCCATTCCCACGTATGTTGCACCGTATCAAACCTTAATAGCCATAAAAACGCCGTCTGGCGTTTTTATACTCTTCGAAAATCAAATTCAAACTACGTCAGCTTCGCCTTGCCGTACTCAAGTACAACCTGCGGCTAGCTTCCTAGTTTGCTCTTTGATTTTCATTGAGTATTACTTTAAATGAAAGAGGTGGAGAAAATGTAGGCAAATCTAGGTAAGTCTTTTATAAAAACTCATATTATATATTGAAAGAGAGAAAACGATGTTTAAAAGAACTTACAAACGCAATATTCCACTCCTAGCAGGTCTGGAATTCACTTCTTATTTTGGAATCACCAGTTTTTGGATTTTATTTTTCATTCAAAATGGTCTTTCCTTACTTCAAATCGGTCTATTAGAAAGTATCTTTCACGGTACAAGTCTCTTGTGTGAAATCCCGTCTGGTATGTTGGCCGATCGATTTAGCTACAAGACCAATCTCTATTTGGCTCGCTTGGCCAGTATTGTGTCCTCTATCTTGATTTTGTTTGGTCAGGGGAATTTTTGGATTTATGCTTTTGCTATGATGGTCAACGCTTGGTCTTATAATTTTGACTCGGGAACCAGCACCGCTTTCTTATATGATTCAACAGTTGAAGCAGGTCAAAAGGACCGCTATCTTCAGATTTCTAGTTTTTTGTCTGGTGTGGCAGAAGTCACCCGAACCCTAGGTACAGTTGTGGCAGGCTTCTTTATTCACGGAGCATTGGCTTGGACCTATCTGATTGCTATTGGATTATCTTTTCTTTCTATAATCTTGATTTATTTGATGAAAGAACCAATGGCTAAGAGAGAAAAAAATGAAGCCTTAACCTTTAAAACGATTGTCCTGCAAGTTCGAAAAGAATGGCATGAAAAACCAGTACTCTTTTACTGGATGATGACTTATCAGCTAGTCGGAACACTCATGTGTATGTTTTACTTTTATTATCAGCAGAAAATAAGTGACTTAGCAGGATGGCAGGTTTCACTGGTCATGCTGATTGGTAGTGGCTTAAATCTTATAGCAGTTTATGTAGCTAGTCAAATTGGTAAAAAATGGAATAGCAATCGAGTTTTTCCGACTCTTGTTGCACTAACGGGCTTGGCCTTACTATTGGTGTTTTCTGGAACTCCCTTTGCTCTTCTTCTCGTATATCTTTTGACCGATACACTCTATGCAGTTTATCAGCCGATCTATTTCAATGACTTACAAGGCTATTTACCGTCCAGTGTTAGAGCAACTATGCTTAGTATCAATTCCATGCTCTTTAGTCTTTCCATGATTGTCATATTTCCACTGACAGGCTGGATGATTGATCGTTGTGGTCTTGTAGCGGTCTTTTTAGTTCTAGGTCTTATCTTGCTTTTCATTTATCCTATATTAATAATCAGTTTGACAAGGATGGGCAAGCTATTAGATAAGAACTTAAAAACTGAGTAAAGCACGAAAACCTATTTGCCCAAAGGGTCATCCTGTGGTACAATAGCAAGAGGAAAAGGAGAAGAGTATGATCGATGTAGAAGAAATTCTAAGTAAGATGAATCCCAATCAAAAGATCAACTATGACCGAGTCATGCAAAAGATGGTTCAAGTTTGGGAAAAAAATGAAGAAAGACCAACTATTCTCATGCACGTCTGTTGTGCTCCCTGTAGCACCTATACTTTAGAGTATTTGACCAAATATGCAGATGTAACTATTTATTTTGCTAATTCAAATATCCATCCTAAAGCTGAGTATCACAAGCGTGCCTATGTGACAAAAAAGTTTGTCAGTGATTTCAATGAACGAACTGGCAACAAGGTTCAATATCTAGAAGCACCCTATGAACCCAACGAATACCGTCAGCTGGTCAGAGGTTTGGAAGAAGAACCTGAAGGTGGCGATCGTTGCAAGGTTTGTTTTGACTATCGTCTGGATAAGACAGCTCAAGTAGCTATGGATTTGGGCTTTGATTACTTCGGCTCAGCCCTAACCATCAGTCCCCATAAAAATTCACAAACCATCAATAGTATCGGGATCGACGTGCAGAAAATCTACACAACTCATTATCTTCCGAGCGACTTTAAGAAAAATCAAGGCTATAAACGCTCTGTAGAAATGTGTGAAGAGTACGACATTTATCGTCAATGCTACTGTGGCTGTGTCTATGCCGCTCAAGCACAGAATATTGACTTGGTACAGGTCAAGAAGGATGCAACTGCCTTTATGGTAGATAAGGATATCGAAAAAGACTATTCGCATATCAAGTTCACTGTTACGAAGTTAGATATTTAGACGAAAACCTGCCCAATGTGGCAGGTTTTTTGCTAGGAAAAGGTGATGGAGAGAAGTCGATGGACCGATCTATGAATTCCTAGTCCATGACTCGAGAGACTTCAATAAATCAGTTGAGACTTAAAACTTGTGGATGAAAAATGAAGTTTTGCTTAAAGGAGCTTTTTGGGATTTAGAAGGCTGATAAACAGTTCAATTAGTCGCTACTCAAAGGCTTGTTGAAAATCAAAAAACGAGGTCAGGATTTTAATCCTGACCTCTGACAACTTTACCGATTCTTTAGTTCTACGTAGCGTTTGTACCAAATGTTGACATAGGCTTCTGAGAAAGGACCTCGCTCATTGTTAATCCAATCAACAAGAATCTTAACATGCTCTTTCAGAATATAGTCTAGATCAGAAGAATACTTCATTTTTCGCTTGTGTCGTTCATACTCCTCAACGTCCAAGAGGCGTTTTTCACCATCTGTAAAAACTTTAACATCCAAATCATAGTCAATGTATTTTAAAGCTTCTTCATCCAGATAGTAAGGACTTGCCATATTGCAGTAGTAGGAGATACCATTTTCACGAATCATAGCGATAATATTAAACCAATATTTCTTGTGAAAGTAAACAATAGCCGGTTCTCGAGTCACCCAACGACGACCGTCACTTTCGGTAACAAGTGTGTGGTCGTTGACGCCGATAATAGCGTTCTCTGTTGTTTTTAGTACCATGGTGTCTCGCCAAGTACGGTGGAGACTCCCATCATGCTTATAACTTTGAATTGTAATAAAGTCGCCTTCTTTTGGAAGTTTCATAACTAACCAACTTTCTACAATTTATAAGTTTATCGTTTACTATTGTATCACATTTTTGTTTAAAGTTCTTAGTTTTTTCATGAAAAAATTAAAGATATTCTCTGAGAGCGCTGGCTATATCCGAAAAATCATAACCTTTTCTAGCTAAAACTTGGGTCAAACGTTGTTTCAGTTCGTATCCTTCATACTTTCGTGAGTATTTTGGGTATTGCTTATCTAACTCTTTAAAAATAAGTTCCTGAACGGTTTCTTCTTCGACCTGGCTATCCAATTGGTCAAAGGCTGTTTTGGCTTCTGTGTAGGAAAATCCTTTATTGGTTAGGCTTTGGATAATCTTATCCTGTAGGGCGCGGGCAGGTAATTTCCCCTGGTATTTTTTCAGTAGTTTTTCAGCTGTCCGTTCTGCGACTTCCGTCATATCAAATTCTTGTAAGACTTCTTGGATAATGGATTTGGTAACGCCTTTTTGAGAAATCTTCTGCATCAGCATATAGCTTCCCTTATCTCCTGAAAGCTGATTGGAATTGATGATGGCATAAGCATATTGCCGGTCATTGATCCAATTATCATCTTTTAAAGACTGGATAACTTTGGGGATGATTTTCCCATCAATTTCATGCTTGGTTAGATAATCTCGAACTTCTTTTTCAGTGCGGGCCTTGAAGGATAAGTGGTAAAGAGCTAGATTTTTACTGTAGGAAAATTGCGCAAAGGATTTAATCTCAGTTAGTTCTTCAGCTGAGATCTCTTTCCCTTTTGTCAACATAAAGCGCACAATGGTATCCTCTGTAATGTAGCAGGTTTGGTCGCTATCAAGCTCAAGTAGAAAGAGTCTTTTTTTCTTTTCAAGTTTTGTGATTTTCATGGTTTACCTCTTATCCAAATGCTTCGAAGGCAGCAACGAGTCGAAGTTTGTTGCTATCAACCAGCTCTCTCCCGTAATAGTTGAGAAATAGTTCAGCATATTTGGGATCTTTTAAGTTGTAATTGAGGGACCAAACTGCCCAAAAGAGATCGATATGCCGGTCACTAAAATCAGCCAAACCAAGATCAATAAAACAAGAGAAGTGGTCAGCATCTTTTAGAATAAAGTTTGGTAGACAGGCATCACCGTGAATAAAGGCATCTGTTTCTAAAAGGTGCCCTTGTTCTTGGATGAGTTGGAAGGCCTCTTCGCGACTGTTAATCTGGAATTGGGGGAGGAGCGCCTTGGCATAGAACTCACCTTTTTCATAGTTTTTAAAGGCTCTTTCTTTATAGGCTTTTAAATGATTTTCTGATGGAAAATTTTGTGGGTTTAAGTTGTGAAGCTTTTTAAGAGCCTCTGCCATGGTTCGGCAGATTTTTTCTGGCTGGTCTAAAAAAGCGAGAGCATCATGACCAATAGCCTCTTTAGTCAGGAGGTAGTCTTTATCTGTAGATAGATAGTGGATGACTGGAGTTCCTATTCCTTCTTGTTCAAACCAACTTGCAATGCTAGCTTCTCGCTCTAATCTTCCCTTTTGATCAATTTTTAAATAGTAATCTGAATCAAGATAGAGAACTCTTGCGCCTGAATGAGAAGAGCTGTCAGATAGGTTGGCCCCCTCTATATAAGTTCGTAATTGCTCAGGAAAATCCAATGAGGAAAAAGATATCTTTGTATTCATGGTTTTATTGTAACATATTCTTAACCATTGAGAAACTACGTGGTATAATAGACTTATGAATCTAAAAGTCAAACAAAAAATTCCATTAAAAATCAAGCGCATGGGGATTAACGGGGAAGGAATTGGTTTTTTCCAGAAAACCCTCGTTTTTGTTCCAGGTGCCCTCAAGGGAGAAGATATCTATTGTCAGGTGACTTCGGTTAAGCGTAACTACGTTGAGGCTAAACTGCTTGAGGTCAATAAAAAATCTAAGTTTCGAGTGGTTCCAGACTGTACCATTTATAATGAGTGTGGAGGCTGTCAAATCATGCACCTGCACTATGACAAACAGCTGGAGTTCAAGACGGATCTCCTCCATCAAGCTCTGAAGAAATTTGCACCTGCTGGCTATGAAAACTATGAAATCAGACCAACCATTGGCATGCAGGAGCCTAAGTATTATCGGGCTAAACTGCAATTCCAAACTCGAAAGTTCAAAGGCCAAGTCAAGGCAGGTTTGTATGCTCAGAATTCTCACTACTTGGTTGAGCTAAAAGACTGTCTGGTTCAAGACAAGGAGACGCAGATTATTGCCAATCGCATTTCTGAACTCTTGACCTATCATCAAATTCCGATTACAGATGAACGGAAAATTCTTGGAGTTCGGACCATCATGGTTCGTCGAGCACGGAAAACTGGGCAAGTTCAGATTATCATTGTGACCAATCGCCAATTGAATTTGACTCAATTTGTGAAAGACCTAGTCAAGGATTATCCTGAAGTAGTGACTGTCGCAGTCAATACCAATACTGCCAAAACTTCTGAGATTTATGGGGACAAGACAGAGATTATTTGGGGTCAAGATAGTATACGCGAAGGTGTTCTAGATTATGAATTCTCTCTTTCACCTCGAGCTTTCTATCAGCTTAATCCTGAACAGACTGAAATTCTCTATAGTGAAGCGGTTAAGGCCTTGGATGTGACTGAGAATGACCATCTGATTGATGCCTATTGTGGTGTTGGGACCATTGGTTTTGCTTTTGCTAAAAAAGTCAAAAGTTTGAGAGGGATGGATATTATCCCAGAAGCTATTGAGGATGCCAAAGAAAATGCTAAGCGTATGGGTTATACCAATACTCACTATGAAGCAGGGACTGCAGAAGAAATTATTCCTCGTTGGTACAAGGAAGGCTATCGTGCAGATGCTTTGATAGTAGACCCGCCGCGTACAGGTTTAGATGATAAGCTCTTGGATACCATTGTCAAATACGCTCCTGAAAAGATGGTTTATGTATCCTGTAATGTGTCTACCTTGGCGCGTGATTTAGTCCGATTGCTAGAGGTTTATGACCTGCATTATATCCAGTCCGTTGACATGTTTCCACACACGGCTAGAACAGAAGCAGTGGTCAAATTAACGAGGCGCAAGCCAGCTTTCAAATAGAAATGGCGACTGGAAAGTTTTTGAAAAGAAGACTTCTAGTTACAGAGTAAGATTTGCAAGCTATCTATAAATATGATAAAATAAGTAGAAAATAAAATGAAAAAAGAGGTATGTGAAATGTCACGTAAACCATTTATTGCTGGTAACTGGAAAATGAACAAAAACCCAGAAGAAGCAAAAGCATTCGTTGAAGCTGTAGCATCAAAACTTCCTTCATCAGACCTTGTTGAAGCAGGTATCGCAGCTCCTGCAGTTGATTTGACTACTGTACTTGCTGCTGCTAAAGGTTCAAACCTTAAAGTTGCTGCTCAAAACTGCTACTTTGAAAATGCTGGTGCTTTCACTGGTGAAACTAGCCCACAAGTTTTGAAAGAAATCGGTACTGACTACGTTGTTATCGGTCACTCAGAACGTCGTGACTACTTCCACGAAACAGACGAAGACATCAACAAAAAAGCAAAAGCAATCTTTGCTAACGGCATGCTTCCAATCATCTGTTGTGGTGAGTCACTTGAAACTTACGAAGCTGGTAAAGCAGCAGAATTCGTAGGTGCTCAAGTTTCAGCTGCTCTTGCTGGATTGACTGCAGAACAAGTAGCTTCATCAGTTATCGCTTATGAGCCAATCTGGGCTATCGGTACTGGTAAATCAGCTTCACAAGACGACGCACAAAAAATGTGTAAAGTTGTTCGTGACGTTGTAGCTGCTGACTTCGGTCAAGAAGTAGCTGACAAAGTACGTGTTCAATACGGTGGTTCAGTTAAACCTGAAAACGTTGCTGAATACATGGCTTGTCCAGACGTTGACGGAGCTCTTGTTGGTGGTGCATCCCTTGATCCAGAAAGCTTCTTGGCATTGCTTGACTTTGTAAAATAGTCTTTAAATATCTGAGACAGACAGTTCCCTCTCTCGAGGTTTTGGCTGCCTGTCTTCTTTTTAGTAAAATGGCGTGCGAAAGCACGCTCTTTTCTGCATTTTAGAAGAAAAAGAAAGGAGAATTATGCTTTATATTTGGTCTTATCTCAAACGCTATCCCAAGTGGTTAGTGTTAGACTTTCTCGGGGCAATTTTCTTTGTCATTGTCAATCTAGGTTTACCAACAGTTTTAGCCCGCATGATTGACCAGGGAATCAACCAAGGTGATCAGGATAAACTCTATTTTTGGGCCGTAATCATGTTGGTTATTATCGTCTTGGGAACATTTGGACGGGTTGTTCTGGCTTATGCTGCTAGTAAACTGACCACGAATATGGTTAAGGACATGCGGGATGATGTCTATGCTAAGCTGCAAGAGTACTCTCATCATGAGTACGAGCAAATTGGTGTGTCTTCACTAGTCACTCGTATTACTAGTGATGCCTTTGTCCTCATGCAGTTTGCGGAACAAACGCTTAAGTTGGGTGTTATCACTCCTATGATGATGTTATCAAGTATTCTCATGATTTTCTTGACGAGTCCTTCACTGGCCTGGATTGTCGCTTTTTCCGTTCCTTTTCTAGCTGTAGTAGTCATTTATGTGGCGGTCAAAACCCGTCCTTTATCTGAAAAACAACAGAAAACACTGGATAAGATTAACCAGTATGTCCGTGAAAATTTGATGGGACTACGAGTGATTCGTGCCTTTGCTCGTGAAGACTTCCAAGAAAACCGTTTTGAAGAGAAAAATGCAATCTATGCAGACAATTCCAATCGCTTGTTCAAATTGACTGGTTTGACGGAACCACTTTTTGTGCAAATCATTATTGCCATGATTGTAGCTATCGTTTGGTTTGCTCTAGACCCTCTCAAACAAGGAAGTTTGCAGATTGGGGATTTGGTAGCCTTCATCGAGTATAGTTTCCACGCCCTCTTGTCCTTCCTCTTCTTGTCAAACCTTTTTACCATGTATCCTAGAACGGCCGTATCCAGTGAACGTTTGAAGGAAATCATGGACATGCCCATTTCCATTGATCCAAATGAGGACGGAATTCAAGAAACAGAAACACATGGTTACTTAGAATTTGATAATGTGACCTTTGCCTATCCTGGGGAAACAGAAAGCCCTGTCTTACATAACATTTCCTTTACTGCTAAACCGGGAGAAACCATTGCTTTTATCGGTTCGACTGGGTCAGGTAAGTCTACTCTGGTTCAATTGATTCCTCGATTCTACGATGTTACGCTAGGGAAAATTAAGGTTGATGGTGTTGATGTACGGGATTACCGTCTCAAATCACTCCGTCAGAAGATTGGATTTATTCCACAAAAGGCCTTGCTTTTTACTGGGACTATCGCAGACAATCTCCGTTACGGGAAAGAGGATGCCAGTCATGAGGACTTGCACCAAGCAGCTGATGTAGCCCAAGCCAAAGACTTTATCGAAAGTCGAGAAGAAGGTTTCGCAACGCATCTGGCCGAAGGGGGAAGCAATCTATCAGGTGGTCAGAAACAACGTTTGTCGATTGCACGAGCAGTTATCAAGGGTCCAGATATCTATATCTTTGACGATTCTTTCTCAGCCTTGGACTACCGTACAGATGCTATCTTACGCCGTCGTCTCAAGGAAGTGACTCAAGATGCAACGGTTTTGATTGTCGCTCAACGTGTTGGAACTATCATGGATGCTGACCAGATCATTGTCCTTGATAAGGGTGAAATCGTTGGTCGTGGCCGTCATGAAGAATTGATGGAGACCAATGACATCTATCGAGAAATTGCTGAGTCGCAGCTGAAAAATGCGTCTCTGACAGAAGAATAGGAGGTAAAGGATGAAACAACAATCTAGTCTAGCTCGTCTATGGAGCTATTTAAAAGCCTACCGTTTTTCTGTTTTCTTTGCAGTCTTTTTGAAGATAGTCAGCGTTATTATGAGTGTTATCGAGCCTTTCGTATTAGGGCTTGCCATCACAGAATTAACCAGTAATCTTCTTGATATGGCAAATGGTGTTGCAGGAGCGGGTATCAATACCAGCTATATCGCAGTAATTCTAGTAATCTATCTCTTGCGTGGGCTTCTTTACGAGTTGGGGTCTTACTACTCAAATTACTTTATGACCAATGCGGTGCAGTCCATGATACAGGATTTGCGAAATGAAATGAGCGAAAAAATCAACCGCATCCCTGTGTCCTACTTTGACAAGCACCAGTTTGGAGATTTGTTAGGTCGTTTTACCAGTGATGTTGAAACTGTTTCAAACGCTCTACAACAATCTTTCTTACAGATTATCAATGCAGTCTTTACCATTCTTTTTGTTATGGGAATGGTCCTCTATTTAAATATTCAGTTAGCTATCATTGTTATCTTGTCGATTCCGATAACTTATTTTGGGGCTAAAACAATTCTGAATCGTTCGCAGCCATACTTTAAACAGCAGGCAGCCATTCTAGGACGTATGAATGGATTTGTACAGGAAAACTTGACAGGTTTCAATGTCCTCAAACTTTTTGGTCGTGAAGAGAACTCTCAAGAGAGGTTTGAGAAGATTACGGATGAATTGCAACAGGTCGGATTTAAGGCTAGCTTTATTTCAGGATTGATGATGCCAGCCCTTCATATCGTGTCTGATTTAACATACTTAATTGTAGCTGTCTTAGGTGGATTGCAGGTTATTGCAGGGCGCTTGACGATTGGTAATATGCAAGCTTTCGTTCAGTATGTGTGGCAAGTTAGCCAGCCGATCCAAAATATCACTCAATTAACTGGACAAATGCAAAGTGCTAAGTCTTCGCTTGATCGTGTCTTCGAAGTTCTAGATGAAAAGGAAGAAGTCCAAACTGCTGAAGTGAAAGAACTTGCACCATTGACAGGTCAAGTTAGTTTCAAAAATGTCGATTTCCAATATGTAGAAAACAAACCATTGATTCGCAATTTTAACTTAGATGTTGAACCTGGAGAGATGGTAGCTATCGTTGGACCTACTGGAGCGGGGAAAACAACCTTGATTAACCTTCTCATGCGTTTTTACGATGTGACAGCTGGTGCCATTTTAGTGGATGGGCAAGATATTCGTGACCTGTCTCGTCAGGACTATCGTCGCCAGTTTGGTATGGTCTTACAGGATGCCTGGCTCTATGAAGGCAGTATCAAGGAAAATCTTCGCTTTGGAAATCTTGAGGCAACAGATGAAGAAATCGTTGAAGCTGCTAAGGCGGCCAATGTTGACCACTTTATCCGCACCCTTCCTGGTGGCTACAACATGGAAATGAACCAAGAGTCAAGTAATATTTCTCTTGGGCAAAAACAGTTGCTAACTATCGCGCGTGCACTCTTAGCGGATCCAAAAATTCTAATCCTTGATGAAGCAACCTCATCAGTCGATACACGCTTAGAGCTTTTGATTCAAAAAGCTATGAAGCGTTTGATGAAGGGAAGAACAAGCTTTGTCATTGCCCATCGACTTTCGACTATTCAGGAAGCTGACAAAATTTTGGTGCTGAAAGGTGGACAGATAATCGAACAGGGAAATCATGAGAGTCTTTTAGCTGCAAAAGGTTTCTATTATGACCTTTATCAAAGTCAATTTTCTGGTAAAGACGCAGAAAATCACTAAAAATTTAACTTTTTCCTATTCTTAAATTATCAGTCTATTACAACTTTTTTAATATGGGTTAATTTTCTTGCTTTTGTCTACTAGGTGTAGTATACTGAGATAGTAATCAATAAATATGGTTGCAAAAATAATATTATGAGGTGAGAAAAATGGTAGAATTGAAAAAAGATGCATTAAAAGACGTAGCAACATTATCTAAACCAGCGGCAGAAGCGCTAGTAAATACAAAGGAAGTTTTGAATCAAGCTGTGGCTGACTTGTATGTAGCCCATATTGCTCTACATCAAGTACACTGGTACATGCGTGGACGTGGTTTTATGGTATGGCATCCTAAGATGGATGAATACATGGATAGCCTTGATGGTTACCTTGATGAAATCAGCGAACGCTTGATCACTCTTGGTGGCAAACCTTACTCTACTTTGACAGAATTCCTTCAACACAGTGAAATCGAAGAAGAAGTTGGAGAGTTCCGTAACGTAGAAGAAAGCTTGGAACGTGTCCTTGAAATTTATCGTTACTTCATCACTCTTTTCCAAAAAGCTTTGGATGTAACAGATGAAGAAGGTGATGATGTTACTAATGATATCTTCGTTGGTGCTAAGGCTGACCTTGAAAAAACAGTCTGGATGCTTGCGGCAGAATTAGGACAAGCACCTGGTTTGTAAAAAGCATTAGGTAAATAAAAAATCCGTAGATCATTTGCTACGGATTTTTTCTCTCTCTGAAGGCATTCCAAAACAGTCTTTTTTAGAGATTTTTGATAAAATAGAACTATCAATAAAAAGGATGAAAGCATGACAAAGAAAATCGTAGCCATTTGGGCTCAAGATGAAAAGGGTGTGATCGGAAAAGAGGATCGCTTGCCATGGCATTTGCCAGCAGAGTTAAAACATTTCAAAGAAACAACCTTGAATCATGCCATTTTAATGGGACGTGTAACCTTTGATGGAATGGGACGACGTTTGTTACCAGGCCGTGAAACCCTAATTTTAACACGAAATACACAGGAGTCTATTGAGGGTGTTCTGGTTTTCCAAAATGTTGAGGATGTTTTAGACTGGTACCATAACCAGGATAAAAATCTCTATATCATTGGGGGTAAGCAGATTTTTCAGCTTTTTGAACCTTATCTCGATGAAATTATTGTGACACAAATCCATGCTCAAGTTGAAGGGGATACTTTTTTTCCGGAAGATTTTGACTTGACTGTTTTTGAGACTGTTGCAAGCAAATCTTATACTAGAGATGAGAAAAATGCCTATGATTTTACCATCGAATATAGAAAGAGAAAGGAAGTCTAATGGAGCGTAGTATTTTTGGATTTTTTACAGCTCTTTTGTGTGCTGTCTGTTTTGTAGCTGGAACACACGCTTTTCGTAAAAAGCGCTTTGGACTTGCTACTCTACTTTGGCTTAATGCCTTTACAAACTTGGTGAATAGCATTCATGCTTTTTATATGACCTTATTTTAGAGAGAATGAATAATTAGAACGGAAGGGAATCATGCCTACAAATAGGAAAAATGATATGATGGTTTATTGCTCATTTTGTGGCAAAAGCCAAGAAGAAGTTAAAAAAATAATCGCTGGGAACAACGCCTTTATCTGTAATGAGTGTGTGGAGTTAGCCCAGGAAATCATTCGTGAGGAGTTGGCAGAGGAAGTCCTAGCAGACTTGTCTGAAGTACCAAAACCAATCGAACTCCTAAACATCTTGAACCACTATGTGATTGGTCAAGATCGTGCTAAACGTGCCTTGGCAGTAGCTGTATATAACCACTACAAACGCATCAATTTCCATGACACTCGTGAAGAGTCAGAAGATGTGGATTTGCAAAAATCAAATATTTTGATGATTGGTCCAACAGGTTCAGGTAAGACTTTTCTTGCTCAAACACTTGCTAGAAGTTTGAATGTACCTTTTGCCATTGCAGATGCAACAGCTCTTACTGAGGCTGGTTATGTAGGTGAGGACGTGGAAAATATCCTCCTCAAACTTTTGCAAGCTGCTGACTTTAACATCGAACGTGCAGAACGTGGAATTATCTACGTAGACGAAATCGACAAGATTGCCAAGAAGAGCGAGAATGTTTCTATCACACGTGATGTATCTGGTGAAGGGGTGCAACAAGCCCTTCTCAAGATTATCGAAGGAACTGTAGCCAGCGTACCACCTCAAGGTGGACGCAAACATCCACAACAAGAAATGATTCAAGTGGACACTAAAAATATCCTCTTTATCGTGGGTGGTGCCTTCGATGGCATCGAAGAGATTGTCAAACAGCGTCTAGGTGAAAAAGTGATTGGTTTCGGACAAAACAACAAGGCCATTGATGAAAATAGTTCTTACATGCAAGAAATCATCGCAGAAGATATTCAAAAATTCGGTATTATTCCTGAGTTGATTGGACGCTTGCCTGTCTTTGCAGCCTTGGAGCAGTTGACTGTAGATGATTTGGTTCGCATCTTGAAGGAACCAAGAAATGCTTTGGTTAAACAATACCAGACCTTGCTTTCTTATGATGATGTGGAGCTTGAATTTGACGACGAAGCTCTCCAAGAAATTGCTAACAAAGCCATCGAACGTAAGACTGGTGCGCGTGGTCTTCGCTCAATCATCGAAGAAACTATGCTAGACGTAATGTTTGAAGTTCCAAGTCAAGAAAATGTGAAAACAGTTCGTATCACAAAAGAAGCAGTTGACGGAACGGCTAAGCCAATTCTAGAGACAGCCTAGAGGTGACTATGGAAATCAATACACACAATGCTGAGATTTTGCTGAGTGCAGCCAACAAGTCCCACTATCCGCAAGATGAACTTCCTGAGATTGCTCTTGCAGGGCGCTCAAATGTTGGTAAATCAAGTTTTATCAATACCATGCTCAATCGTAAAAATCTAGCTCGTACCTCTGGAAAACCAGGAAAAACACAACTACTCAATTTCTTTAATATTGATGACAAGATGCGTTTTGTGGATGTGCCTGGCTATGGTTATGCCCGTGTTTCCAAAAAGGAACGCGAAAAATGGGGACGTATGATTGAGGAGTACTTGACCACTCGAGAAAATCTTCGAGCGGTTGTTAGTCTCGTTGACCTTCGCCATGATCCGACGGCAGATGATGTGCAGATGTACGAATTTCTTAAATATTACGAAATTCCTGTCATCATTGTGGCGACTAAGGCAGACAAGATTCCGCGTGGTAAATGGAACAAGCACGAATCAGCTATTAAAAAGAAATTAAACTTTGATCCAAGTGATGATTTTATCCTCTTTTCGTCCGTAACAAAAGCAGGAATGGATCAAGCTTGGGATGCTATTTTAGAAAAATTGTGAGGAATACATATGGCAAAAACAATTCATACAGATAAAGCTCCAAAAGCAATCGGACCTTACGTTCAAGGAAAAATCGTTGGCAACCTTTTGTTCGCTAGCGGTCAAGTTCCACTATCTCCTGAAACTGGAGAAATCGTAGGTGAAACGATTCAAGAACAGACAGAACAAGTCTTGAAAAATATTGGAGCTATTTTAGCAGAGGCAGGAACAGACTTTGACCATGTTGTTAAAACAACTTGCTTCTTGAGTGATATGAACGACTTTGTACCTTTTAACGAGGTTTACCAAACAGCCTTTAACAAGGAATTTCCAGCTCGTTCAGCTGTGGAAGTAGCTCGTCTTCCTCGCGATGTAAAAGTCGAAATTGAAGTCATCGCAGAGATTGGATAAGCGAGTTGAAGTTTGGTTCTTCCAAACTTCTTTTGATATAAGGAGACAATGATGACAAAGAAACAACTTCACCTGGTGATTGTGACAGGGATGAGTGGTGCAGGAAAAACGGTAGCCATTCAATCCTTTGAGGATTTAGGATATTTTACCATTGATAATATGCCGCCTGCCCTCTTACCAAAATTTTTGCAGTTGGTTGAGACCAAGGATGACGACCACAAGTTAGCCCTAGTTATTGATATGCGTAGCCGTTCTTTCTTCTCAGAGATTCAGGCTGTCTTGGATGAATTGGAAAATCAAGATGATTTGGACTTTAAAATCCTCTTTTTGGATGCAGCAGATAAGGAATTGGTGGCACGCTATAAGGAAACTAGAAGAAGTCACCCTCTGGCAGCAGATGGTCGTATCTTGGACGGGATCAAGTTGGAACGCGAACTTTTGGCACCCTTGAAAAATATGAGTCAAAACGTAGTAGACACAACAGAGTTAACTCCCCGTGAACTTCGTAAGACGATTGCAGAGCAATTTTCAGATCAAGAACAGGCTCAGTCCTTCCGTATTGAGGTTATGTCTTTCGGGTTTAAATACGGCATTCCAATTGATGCGGATTTGGTCTTTGATGTCCGTTTCCTCCCAAATCCCTACTATCTACCAGAACTTCGCAATCAGACAGGTGAAGACCAGGCCGTTTATGACTATGTTATGAATCATGAGGAATCTGAAGATTTTTACCGCCATTTGTTGGCCTTGATCGAACCAATCCTACCTGGCTATAAAAAAGAGGGCAAATCAGTTTTAACCATTGCTGTAGGTTGTACAGGTGGACAACACCGAAGTGTTGCATTTGCCAAACGCTTAGCCAATGATTTGTCTAAGAATTGGTCTGTAAATGAAAGTCATCGTGATAAAGACCGAAGAAAGGAAACGGTAAACCGTTCATGAGAAAACCAAAAATTACGGTGATTGGTGGTGGAACCGGTATCCCTGTTATTTTAAAAAGTTTACGGGAAAGAGATGTTGACATTGCAGCCATTGTAACTGTTGCTGATGACGGAGGTTCTTCAGGTGAACTGCGTAAAAATATGCAGCAGTTGACACCACCTGGAGATTTACGCAATGTGCTTGTTGCCATGTCAGATATGCCAAAGTTCTATGAGAAGGTTTTTCAATACCGCTTTTCGGAGGATGCAGGTGCCTTTGCTGGACATCCGCTGGGGAATATTCTCATAGCAGGGCTTTCTGAAATGCAGGGTTCAACCTATAATGCTATGCAACTACTGAGTAAATTTTTCCATACGACAGGTAAGATTTATCCATCTAGTGATCATCCCTTGACCCTGCATGCAGTCTTTAAAGATGGTTCAGAAGTAGCTGGGGAAAGTCACATTGCAGACCATCCAGGCATGATTGACCATGTTTATGTTACCAATACCCTGAATGATGAAAAACCGCAGGCTAGCCGTCGAGTTGTCAATACAATTCTTGAGAGTGATATGATTGTCTTAGGGCCTGGCTCACTCTTTACCTCCATTTTGCCGAATATTGTCATTGAAGAGATTGGACAAGCCCTTCTTGAAACCAAAGCAGAGGTGGCTTATGTTTGCAATATCATGACCCAACGTGGTGAGACTGAGCATTTTACAGATAGTGATCATGTGGAAGTCTTGCATCGTCATCTTGGTCGTCCCTTTATTGATACAGTACTTGTTAATATTGAAAAGGTTCCAAGAGACTATATGGACACCAACCGTTTTGATGAGTATCTAGTTCAGGTTGAGCATGATTTCGATGGTTTGTATCAACAAGTTCCCCGTGTCATTTCATCCAACTTCCTACGTTTGGAAAATGGTGGTGCCTTCCATGATGGGGATTTAATCGTTGATGAATTAATGCGCATCATACAGGTGAGAAAATGAGTTTCACAGTAGCAGTAAAAGAAGAAATCCTAGGTCAACACCACCTGAGTCGCTATGAGTTATCAGCCATTATCAAGATGTCTGGAAGCGTAGGTTTGTCTAGTTCTGGCTTGACCTTATCCGTTGTTACAGAGAGTGCCAAGCTTGCCCGCCATCTCTATGAATCGTTCTTGCACTTTTATGGTATCAAGTCGGAGATTCGTCATCATCAGAGAAGCAATCTTCGTAAAAATCGGGTCTATACTGTGTTTACAGATGAACAAGTCCAAGAACTTTTAGCGGATTTGCGTTTGGCTGATTCTTTCTTTGGTCTGGAGACGGGAATTGATCCGGATATTTTAGAAGATGAAGAAGCAGGTCGTGCCTATCTTTGTGGTGCATTTTTAGCAAATGGGAGCATTCGAGATCCCGAGTCAGGCAAGTATCAGCTGGAAATTAGTTCAGTTTATCTGGACCATGCCCAAGGGATTGCTTCGCTCTTGCAGCAGTTCTTGTTAGATGCCAAGGTGATTGAACGAAAAAAAGGTGCAGTGACCTATCTCCAGCGAGCAGAAGATATTATGGATTTCCTGATTTTAGTAGGAGCTATGCAGGCGCGAGATACTTTTGAAGGTGTCAAGATTCTCCGAGAAACTCGAAATGATCTCAATCGTGCCAATAATGCAGAGACAGCAAATATTGCTCGTACGGTTTCAGCGAGTATGAAAACCATTAATAATATCAGTAAAATCAAAGATAGAATTGGATTGGATAATCTGCCAGCAGATTTGCAGGAAGTTGCCCGTCTGCGTATTCAGCATCCAGACTATTCTATTCAAAAGTTGGCAGATAGTCTGACAAATCCCCTAACCAAAAGTGGTGTCAATCATCGCCTGAGAAAGATCAACAAAATTGCGGATGAATTGTAAAACCACGAATCGTATGATTCGTGGTTCTTTTCTTATAGACTTGTAGAGTGTTTTGGTTGTACTTTTTGTTCGGGGTCGATATAGTTGATGGCATTATTAACAGCAGTTGGTGCTTCACCTAGACCAGTCGCAATCAAGTCAATCTTGCCTTCGTAGTAGCAGCAGTCACCGATAGCATAAATTCCAGCTTGGCTTGACTCTTGCTTGCTATTGACGATAATCTTGTGGCGGTTCAGTTCTAATCCCCATTTTTTAAGATTACCTACAGAAGATTTGAAGCCATAGTTGACGAAGAGGTGGTCGAGTTCAATGGTTTCAGTCTCATCGGATTTGACTTTTGTGATTTCAAGTTTTTCTAAAGTTTTTCCATCTCCATGAAGTTGACTCGGCACAAATGGTGTTTTGATAGTCACAGAAGACTCTTGCAAGGCTTGGACGCTATGCTCAAGTGCACGGAAGTTATCGCGACGGTGAACAAGTGTAGTTGGAGCAATCTTTTCAAAAGCTAAAGCCCAGTCAACGGCAGAGTCACCACCGCCCAGAATGGTTACCTTCTGACCAGCGTATTGTTGAATGTTAGAAACGTGGTAGTGGATATTGTCATAGCCTTCAACACCTTCTAATTCAAGTGGACGTGGTTTAAAAGCACCGCCTCCCATAGCAATAATAACGGTTTTAGAAGTATGATTTCCCTTATTAGTTGTAATCTTAAAAACATCATCCTCTTTTTCAATCTCAAGAACAGTTTCATTGAGGTGAACAGGTGTCTCAAACCCTTCAAGTTGTTCCAAAAGGCGGTTAGTCAATTCTTCCCCTGTGAGGTTTGGAAAACCTGGAACATCGAGAATTTGTTTTTCAGGATATAGGATGGCAGGTTGACCACCTAGTTGAGGAAGAGAATCGATGATTTGTACTTTGGCTTGACGAAGGTGAGCATAAAAGGCTGCGAAAAGACCGACAGGTCCACCTCCTACAATGGTAATATCATATAGTTCAGACATGGTTTCTCCTTAATTCATTTCTATCATTTTATTCTATCATATTTTCTACCAATTTAAAATGAAGTAGGGGGAAGAAAATTTTCATATAAAATGATATAATGAAGAGTAGCTTTTTTATGGAGAGGAGGCCTAGAATGAATTTTCAACAATTATCTAATCTTCAATACTGGTCTAGTTTATTTTCCAGTCCTTGGAGTATTCTGATAAATGTGATTGATATTCTTATTGTTGCCTATATCTTATACCAATTTACAAAATCAATTGCAGGAACCAAGATTATGATCCTGGTTCGAGGTGTTTTAGTGTTTATCTTAGCTCAGATAGCAGCAAATACCCTAGGCTTAACAACTATTTCCTGGTTGATCAATCAATTGATTACTTACGGTGTTATCGCAGCGGTTGTTATTTTCTCTCCAGAAATTCGGACAGGTTTAGAGCGATTAGGACGTGCGACTGATTTCTTTTCAAGTACACCAATGAGTTCAGAAGAACAGATGATTCAGGCCTTTGTTAAAGCGGTAGAATATATGAGCCCGCGAAAAATTGGAGCACTTGTATCAGTTCAGCGTGTCAGAACTTTGCAGGAATATATTTCCACGGGGATTCCTTTAGATGCTAAGATTTCTGCAGAACTCTTAATCAATATCTTCATTCCAAACACACCTTTACATGATGGTGCAGTCATTATAAAAGGTGAACGAATAGCTGTAACATCTGCTTATCTTCCACTTACTGAAGACACTGGTATTTCTAAGGAGTTTGGAACGCGGCACCGTGCAGCCATTGGTTTATCTGAGGTTTCTGATGCTCTCACTTTTGTGGTATCAGAGGAAACTGGAGGTATTTCCATTACCTATAATGGTGTCTTTAAGCATGATTTAACGATGGAAGAATTTGAGGAAGAGCTACGTCGTATACTGATTCCGGAAAATTCACAAGAGCCAAGCTTAACAGAGCGTATATTAGGAGGCTGGAAGAATGAAAAAAAATAGTTTATATATCATCTCCTCACTCCTCTTTGCTTGCGTTTTATTTATTTACGCTACCTCTATTAATTATCAAAATAATAATAATGCAAGACCGGCTCGAACAGAAACCTATACCAATACGGTCGTAAATGTACCAATTGATATTCAGTATGATAGTGAGCAGTATTTTATTAGTGGTTTTAGTTCAGAAGTAACGGTATTTTTAACTGGATCCAATCGAGTGACCTTGGCTAGTGAGATGCAAGAAAGCACTCGTAAATTTAAGGTTACTGCAGATTTAACACAGGCGACAGAAGGAACCGTTGAAGTTCCCTTGACCATTGAGAATCTACCAAGTGGTTTAACAGCCCTAGCAACACCGCAGAAAATCACCGTTAAAATTGGGAAGAAAGCAACACGGGATAATTTACCAGTCACTCCACAGATTGACTCTGGTAAGGTTGATGAACGAATTCTTATCGATAGTGTGACTGTTTCAGATGAACGCGTTTCGGTTACTAGTGATGTTGATACCTTGTCTAAGATTGATAAGATTGTGGCTGTTTTACCAACTAGTGAAAAAATTACAGGAAATTATACGGGTTCAGTTCCTCTACAAGCTATTGATAAGAATGGAACAGTTTTACCAACGGTGATTACACCGTATGAAACAAGCATGAAGATAACAACGAAACAAGCTAGATCAGCAAGTAGTTCTAGCTCATCAACGACAAGCTCATCTTCGGGCAGTTCGTCTTCAACTGGTTCTGAAACCAAGCCAGACTCTTCAAAAAAAGATTAATAAAACAATAGAAAAGGATAAAAAAATGGGTAAATATTTTGGAACGGACGGAGTCCGTGGAGAAGCAAACGTAGAACTTACGCCAGAATTAGCTTTTAAATTGGGACGTTTTGGAGGTTATGTTCTTAGTCAACATACGACTGAAGCTCCGAAAGTGTTTGTAGGACGTGACACTCGTATCTCAGGTCAAATGCTGGAAGCAGCTTTGATTGCTGGCCTCCTTTCAGTCGGAATTCACGTTTACAAACTAGGCGTTCTTGCAACACCAGCAGTAGCTTATCTTGTTAAAACAGAAGGTGCGAGCGCAGGTGTCATGATTTCAGCTAGTCACAACCCAGCCCTTGATAACGGAATTAAATTCTTTGGTGGTGACGGCTTTAAACTTGACGATGACAAGGAAGCAGAAATCGAAGCCTTGCTAGATGCCAGTGAAGATACTCTTCCACGTCCAAGTGCTGAAGGTTTAGGTACTGTTGTTGATTATCCAGAAGGCTTGCGTAAGTATGAAGGCTACCTTGTTTCAACTGGAACTCCTCTTGAAGGGATGAAGGTTGCCTTGGACACAGCAAATGGTGCAGCAGCAACAAGTGCTCGTCAAATTTTTGCTGATCTAGGTGCTCAATTAACAGTTATCGGTGAAACACCAGATGGCCTTAACATCAACTTGAACGTTGGTTCAACTCATCCAGAAGCCTTGCAAGAACTTGTAAAAGAAAGCGGGTCAGCTATCGGTTTGGCCTTTGATGGTGATAGCGACCGTTTGATTGCTGTTGATGAAAATGGAGAAATCGTTGATGGTGACAAGATTATGTACATCATTGGGAAATACCTCTCTGAAAAAGGTCAATTGGCTCAAAACACGATCGTAACAACCGTTATGTCTAACCTTGGTTTCCATAAAGCCTTGGACCGTGAAGGAATCAATAAAGCAGTCACTGCTGTTGGAGACCGCTATGTAGTTGAAGAAATGAGAAAGTCTGGCTATAACCTTGGAGGTGAGCAGTCTGGTCACGTTATCTTGATGGACTACAATACAACTGGTGATGGTCAGTTATCAGCTGTGCAATTGACGAAGATCATGCAAGAAACAGGTAAGAGCTTGTCTCAGTTGGCAGCAGAAGTGACTATTTACCCACAAAAATTAGTCAATATTCGAGTTGAGAATAGCATGAAAGAAAAGGCAATGGAAGTTCCTGCTATCAAAGCCATTATCGAGAAGATGGAAGAAGAAATGGCAGGGAATGGCCGCATCCTCGTTCGTCCAAGTGGAACGGAGCCACTCTTGCGTGTCATGGCTGAAGCCCCAACCACTGAGGAAGTTGACTACTATGTAGATACTATTGCCCAAGTTGTTAAAACTGAGATTGGTATTTAGTAAATCTAGCAGAAAATAAAAAAATATGGTACAATGGCAACTATATTGTAATTGTACAAATGGAGATGAAAATGAATTTAAAACGTGAACAAGAATTTGTCAGCCAGTATCACTTTGATGCGCGTAACTTTGAATGGGAAAATGAAAATGGAGCACCTGAAACTAAGGTTGATGTAAACTTCCAGTTGCTTCAGCATGATCAAGATAATCAAGTTACTTCTTTGGTAGTTGTTTTGAGCTTTATGATTGTCTTTGATAGATTTGTCATTAGTGGAACGATTTCTCAAGTCAATCATGTTGAAGGTCGTATTGTCGACCAACCAAGTGATTTCAACCAAGAAGAAGTTGAGACACTAGCTCGTCCATGTTTGGATATGCTTAATCGTTTGACTTATGAAGTAACAGAAATTGCCCTTGATTTACCGGGAATTAATTTGGAGTTTTAAGAAATGAAGTTAGCGGTCATAACAGACTCATCTGCTTTTCTACAAGCGGAAACCTTGCGGAAAGAAGATTTATTTGTGCTAGACATTCCTGTGAATATCGATGGACAGGAGTATGTTGAAGGTGTAAATCTAACCGCTCAAGAATTTTATGAAAAAATGGCTTCAGCAAGCGAATTGCCAAAAACGAGCCAACCAAGTATTGCCAAGTTGGATGAAATTTTATCATCATTAAAAGCTAAAGGCTATACACATGCCTTAGGTCTTTTCCTATCTTCTGGAATATCAGGATTTTACCAAAATATCCAGTATATGAAGGATGAATATGAAGGGTTAACCATTGCCTTTCCTGATACCCGTATTACAAGCGCTCCCCTAGGCTATATGGTTGAGAGTGTCTTAAAATGGGCAGAGCAAGGAGATAGCTTTGAGTCTATCTTAGATAAAGTAACTGAACAGATTGAAAATACCTCAGCCTTTATCATGGTGGATGATCTTGACCATCTAGTTAAGGGGGGACGACTCTCTAATGGCGCGGCTATTTTGGGGAATCTCCTAAGTATCAAGCCAATCCTATATTTCAATGGCCAGGGTGTGATAGAAGTATATGAAAAGGTTCGTACAGAGAAAAAGGCTACAAAACGCTTGGTTGAAATTGTTAAAGAAGCAACAGCTAATGGGAATTACCAGATTACTGTCATTCACGGGAATGCTCCTCAAAAAGCAGCAGATTTGCGCCAGCTTTTAATCGATGGTGGAGTGGCTACAGATGTTTCAATTGCAACCTTCGGTAGTGTTATTGGGACTCACCTGGGAGAAGGAAGTATTGCTCTGGGCTATACACCAATAATCTAGACTATTTTTCATGGACAGCTAAGGTCCTTTGTATCTTAAACAGGAGTAGAGATTGAGATGAGTATTCGAGTAATTATCGCAGGTTTTAAAGGGAGAATGGGCCAATCTGCTTGTCAGATGGTTTTGTCTGATCCTGAACTTGAACTGGTAGCGGTTTTAGATCCTTTTGAGTCTGCATCTGACTGGCAGGGAATTCCAGTATTCAATGATAAGAATGACTTGGCAGGTTTTGAGGCAGATGTTTGGGTGGACTTTACAACACCATCAGTTGCCTATGAGAATACCCGTTTTGCGCTTGAAAATGGTTTTGCTCCTGTCGTTGGAACAACAGGTTTCACTAGTCAAGAGATTGAAGAACTAAAAGAATTTTCTCGTTCTAAAAACTTGGGTGGCTTGATTGCTCCTAACTTTGCCTTGGGTGCTGTCTTACTCATGCAATTTGCGACACAAGCTGCAAAATACTTCCCAAATGTAGAGATTATTGAGCTTCACCATGACAAGAAAAAAGATGCCCCTAGTGGAACAGCTATCAAAACAGCTGAGTTGATGGCAGAGGTTCGTGAGTCTATCCAACAAGGTGCGAGTGATGAGGAAGAACTCATTGCAGGTGCACGTGGTGCTAACTTTGATGGTATGCGAATTCACTCAGTCCGTTTGCCAGGTTTGGTAGCTCATCAGGAAGTTATATTTGGAAATCAAGGAGAAGGATTGACCCTACGTCATGACTCCTATGATCGTAGCTCCTTCATGACAGGGGTGAATTTGGGAATCAAAGAAGTTGTCAAGCGTCATGAGCTTGTCTATGGATTAGAACACTTATTATGAGATTAACACAAATGCCTTCTGAATTTCAGAAGGCTTTACCAGTATTAGAAAAAATTAAAGAAGCAGGCTTTGAAGCCTATTTTGTTGGAGGCTCTGTTAGGGATGCCCTACTCAATCGTCCCATCCATGATGTGGATATTGCGACTTCATCTTATCCAGAAGAGACCAAGCAGATTTTCCCTCGTACAGCTGACATTGGCATTGAGCACGGAACAGTTTTGGTTTTAGACGGAGATGAAGAATACGAAGTAACTACTTTTCGAACAGAAGATGTCTATGTAGACTACCGTAGACCAAGTTCAGTTTCTTTTGTTCGTTCGCTAGAAGAGGACCTCAAACGACGTGATTTCACAGTTAATGCCTTTGCCTTAGATGAGACAGGGGAAATCATTGATTTGTTTGATGGTTTGAGAGATCTAGAAAATCAAGTTTTACGAGCAGTTGGTGTAGCTAGTGAGCGTTTCAACGAAGATGCCCTACGCATTATGCGCGGATTTCGTTTTCAAGCCAGTCTTGGTTTTGAACTCGAGCAAGAAACATTTGAAGCGATGAAAACCTTAACGCCACTCTTAGAGAAAATCTCTGTGGAGCGTACTTTTGTTGAATTTGATAAACTTCTTCTGGCTCCTCATTGGCGAGTAGGTCTGTCTTCTATGATTGCAAGTAAAGCTTATGATTATCTTCCAGATATGGCTGGTAGTCAGGACAAACTCCAATCTTTGTTTGACTTAGAGGCTGATTTTACCTTTGAATCTTCTGAGCAAGCCTGGGCAGCACTTTTATGGGTTTTAGAAGTGGAAGATGCTCAACAATTTTTGAAACATTGGAAAACTTCGCGTCAATTTGCCAAGCAAGTTCAAGATTTGCTAACAATCTTAGAACTTCGTGAAGAAGGAGAACTAAGCAAGCGCGATTGTTACCGCTTTGATCTAGATTTGCTTTTACAGGCTGAAAATCTTCGTCAGGCTCAAGGAAAAGAAGTCAATCCACAGGCCATTACAGAGACTTACCACAGCCTAACCATCCATGATAAGAAAGAAATTCAAATCAATGGTGGGATTTTGATCAAGGAATACGGTTATCAACCAGGACCAGAAATGGGAGAAATTTTAGCAGAGATTGAGTATGCTATTGTGGATGGAGATTTGGAAAATAACCTGGAAGCTATCCATGCTTACTTGAGGGAGAAAAAATGAGTGATTTTATTGTTGAAAAACTAAGTAAATCCGTTGGGGACAAGACCGTCTTTAAGGATATTTCCTTTATCATTCATGACTTGGACAGAATCGGTCTTATCGGCGTCAATGGAACTGGAAAAACGACTCTTTTAGATGTTCTTTCAGGAGTTTCAGGTTTTGATGGTGACGTAAGCCCTTTTTCGGCAAAAAATGATTACAAGATTGGCTACTTGACTCAGGACCCAGATTTTGATGATAGTAAGACTGTCTTGGATACTGTTCTATCGAGTGATTTGAAAGAAATCCAGTTGATCCGTGAGTATGAATTGCTCATGCTCAACTACAGTGAGGACAAGCAGGCACGTTTGGAAAGGGTTATGGCGGAGATGGATTCTCTCCAAGCTTGGGAAATTGAGAGTCAGGTCAAGACCGTTCTCAGTAAGTTGGGTATTCAGGATTTATCAACTCCCGTTGGAGCCCTGTCAGGTGGTTTGCGAAGACGGGTTCAGTTGGCCCAAGTCCTTCTGGGTAACCATGATCTTTTGCTTCTTGATGAGCCTACCAACCACTTGGATATTGCCACCATTGAGTGGCTGACCCTCTTCTTGAAAAATTCCAAGAAAACAGTGTTATTTATCACCCACGACCGTTACTTCCTAGATGCTCTTTCAACGAGAATTTTCGAGTTGGACAGAGCTGGTTTGACAGAATATCAAGGAAATTACCAAGACTATGTTCGTCTCAAGGCGGAACAGGATGAGCGCGACGCAGCTCTTCTTCACAAAAAGGAACAGCTTTACAAGCAAGAATTGGCCTGGATGAGACGACAACCACAGGCTCGTGCAACCAAGCAACAGGCACGCATCAATCGATTCCATGACTTGAAAAAGGAGGTTTCTGATACTAGTGTTGAAACAGACTTGAGCATGAATTTTGAAACTAGCCGTATCGGTAAAAAGGTCATCGAGTTTAAGGATGTTTCCTTTGCCTATGATGACAAACAGATTCTGCAACATTTTAACCTTTTGGTTCAAGCAAAAGACCGTATCGGAATCGTTGGGGACAATGGTGTTGGTAAGTCAACTCTTCTCAATCTCATTGCGGGAAGTCTTGAGCCAACGGAAGGAGAGGTTATCATCGGTGAGACGGTTCGCATCGCCTATTTCTCTCAACAAATCGAAGGCTTGGATGAAAGTAAGCGGGTTATCAATTACCTGCAAGAAGTGGCAGAAGAGGTTAAGACTAGTGGTGGCTCTACGACCTCTATCGCAGAGTTATTAGAACAATTTCTTTTCCCGCGTTCAACGCACGGTACCTTGATTGAGAAACTGTCTGGTGGAGAGAAGAAACGCCTTTACCTCCTTAAACTACTCCTCGAAAAACCCAATGTGCTCCTCTTGGATGAGCCAACTAATGACCTAGACATTGCAACCTTAACTGTTCTAGAAAATTTCTTACAAGGTTTTGCAGGTCCAGTCTTGACCGTTAGTCACGACCGTTATTTCCTTGATAAGGTAGCAACTAAGATTCTTGCTTTTGAGAATGGTAGCATTCGTCCTTTCTTTGGGCATTATACCGACTACCTAGATGAAAAAGCCTTCGAAGCAGAAGCAACAAGTCAAGTTCAAAAGGCTGACAAGGAAAAAGTTGTCAAAGTCCGTGAAGAAAAGAAACGCATGACCTACCAAGAAAAGCAGGAGTGGGCAAGTATTGAAAGTGATATCGAAGCCTTGGAAAATCGTATCACTGTTATTGAAGAGGAAATGCAGGCCAATGGCTCTGACTTTGGGAAGCTAGCTACTCTTCAAAAAGAGTTAGATGAGAAGAATGAAGCCTTGCTTGAAAAATATGAACGCTATGAATATTTAAGTGAGTTGGCTTAATGGAAGAGAAAATCATCAAATGGAGCAGTAAGAAAATCATCTGGACTATTCTTCTCTGCTTAGTTGAGTTAGCTTTTCTTCTGTGGATCCTATCCTTTATGATGACCTATCCCAAGGAGACGCCTGTGGGATTGGTGGCATTAAGACTCTTTCTCTTATTCTTAATCATCATTGTTGGATGGATTTTGTATGAACGTTTGCGACTTCTTTTTTCAGATAAAGAGTATTTGAAATGTACGTCTCAAGTTTTTTTCTATAAGCCACATCCTAAAAAAGATTGGCAGTTTTATTCCTGGGGGCAGGTAGAAAATTTTGCTCTCACGATAATTAAGGGTAGTAGAAATGCAAGGGATTTTTATATTATTGAAGTTCATTTTTATGACAAAGACCTTGTAAAAACGAAATCTCTATAGAATCGTCTACGAAGTAGATTTACGACTGCTAAATATTCTAACGTTTTAAAAATCCCAATCTATTTGCTAGATGTCGGTTTACCAAGCAGAGTATTTGAAACCATGTCCTACTTTGAGCGAGAGTGGCGCATCCAACAAAATCGTCAACGCAATCAAAACTCTAAAAACAAAAAGAAGGCAAGATTTCATTAAACGAGCAATAGTTACAGATCTGATTAAAAGCCTTGGACTCAGTTTCCAGGTTTTCTTTCTATTTCTCTTTTCTAAGATTTATGGTATAATAGGGAGTAAAAACTTAAAAAGAAAGAAATGCTATGAACTTAAAAGATTACATTGCAAGTATTGAAAATTATCCACAAGAAGGAATTACATTCCGTGATATCAGCCCTTTGATGGCTAACGGCAATGCCTACAGCTACGCTGTTCGTGAAATCGTCCAATACGCTACTGACAAAAAGATTGATATGATCGTAGGACCAGAAGCTCGTGGATTTATCGTTGGATGTCCAGTCGCTTTTGAGTTGGGAATTGGTTTTGCGCCTGTTCGTAAACCTGGCAAGTTGCCACGTGAAGTCATTTCAGCTGACTACGAAAAAGAATATGGCGTTGATACTTTAACTATGCACGCAGATGCTATCAAACCAGGACAACGTGTTCTTATCGTAGATGACCTCTTGGCAACAGGTGGTACTGTTAAAGCAACCATCGAAATGATTGAAAAATTAGGTGGTGTCGTAGCTGGTTGTGCCTTCTTGATTGAGCTTGACGAGCTAAAAGGTCGTGAGGCAATCGGAGATTACGATTATAAAGTTTTGATGCATTATTAATGAAAAACAGTCCCTAGGGCTGTTTTCTCTTCATCGGATATAAAAAAAGGCTATATCTAGTTAGAGAAAAACTATAATTGAAAACTGTATCTTCTTACAGTATAATAAAGGGAAGCAATGTCATCAGCTGGATTATTCCATTCGATGACAGTCAGGTTACTTGAGTCCAGTATGATACAGTAAGGAGATTTCTATGCCGATTCGAATTGATAAAAAATTACCAGCAGTTGAGATTTTACGAACGGAAAATATTTTCGTCATGGATGACCAGAGGGCGGCTCATCAGGATATTCGACCACTGAAAATTCTGATTTTAAACTTGATGCCACTGAAAATGGTTACAGAAACTCAGCTTTTACGCCATTTAGCCAATACTCCTTTGCAGTTAGATATTGAATTTTTATATATGGAAAGTCATCAGTCGAAAACAACTCGTTCTGAGCATATGAAGACTTTTTATAAGACCTTCTCAGAAGTCAAAGATGATTATTTCGATGGCTTGATTATCACAGGAGCTCCAGTTGAACATCTCCCTTTTGAAGAAGTGGACTATTGGGAGGAATTTACTAAGGTTATCGATTGGTCTAAGACTCATGTCTTTTCAACCCTGCATATTTGTTGGGGGGCACAGGCAGGTCTATACTATCGCTATGGCGTAGATAAATACCAGATGGAGCAGAAGCTTTCGGGGATTTATCCTCAGGATGTTTTAAAAGAAGGTCACCTTCTTTTGAGAGGTTTTGATGATTTATATGTATCCCCTCATTCTCGCCATACAGAAGTCCACAAAGAAGACATTCTGAATAAAACAAATCTAGAGATTTTAGCATCAGGAAAAGAGGTGGGAATCTCTATCCTTGCGAGTCGAGATTTGAGAGAAGTATATAGCTTTGGGCATTTAGAGTATGATCGTGATACGCTCGCGAAAGAATATTTTAGAGATCTAGATGCTGGTTTAGATCCCCATATACCAGAAAATTATTTCAAAAATGATGACATCCATGAGCTTCCTTGTATGCGTTGGAGTTCATCTGCAGCTCTCTTCTTTAGTAACTGGGTAAATTATGCAGTTTACCAAGAAACGCCGTTTGAGTGGAAGAGTACGGAGGAAGATGTGTCTCATTTTGGATATTTATAAGAGGAATTATGACATATTTAGATGCTTTTAAATCAGGGAACTTGGTGCTACCAAGTGCTCTGCTCTTAAACTACAATCAACTTTTCTCATCAAGCGATGATTTCTTAGTTTGGCAATTCTTTTACCTACAAAATACAACAGCCCTAGGGGAATTGTCCCCAAGCCAAATTGCTGAGAAAATTGGAAAGCAAGTCTTTGAAGTTAATCAAGCTATTTCGCGCTTGACAGAAAAAGGCTTACTTCAATACCGAACCATTGAACTCAATGGTGAGATAGAAGTGATTTTTGATGCGACTTTAGCTTTAGAGCGCTTAGACCAACTTTTTGAAAAGCAAGAACCAAATCAAGTGGTACCTGCTAAAAATGATTTGAAAGACTTGGTGGAAACCTTCCAACAAGAGCTAGGTCGTCTCTTAAGTCCTTTTGAAATCGAAGATTTAGAAAAGAGTTTGAAAGAAGACAGAACCAGTGCGGACCTGATCAAAGAAGCCCTACGTGAGGCTGTTTTGAATGGAAAACCAAATTGGAAGTACATCCAAGCTATCCTAAGAAACTGGCGTCATGAAGGTATTAAGAGTGTAGTCCAGGTAGAGGCTAAGCGTCAGGAGAGAGAAGCGACTAATCCTCAAAATGTTCAAGTTTCTGCAGATTTTCAAAATGCTATGGATCTTTGGAAAGACTAATTTTAAGTATTGATAATAGAAAAAAATGCCTACATGCTAGAAAGAAAATCTAGCTTGTGGGCATTTTTTGTGTGTTTTATACTCAATGAAAATCAAAGAGCAAACTAGGAAGCTAGCCGCAGGCTGCTCAAAACACTGTTTTGAGGTTGCAGATGGAAGCTGACGTGGTTTGAAGAGATTTTCGAAGAGTATTAATTGATTAGTTAGCCAGTCCCCATACACTAAGAGAGCGTTCTGTAACTGGGAAAACTCCATAACCTTCAGCATTAATCGTTACTTGGTCAGGATGGTTACCAAGCAAATCAACAAAGGTTTGGTCAGCCCATTCTTGACCGACGAACATGGTCTTGCAGTTTTCTTGGGCATTAGAAATCACGATGGCAAGTGGTGATTGATTTTCAGCTCCTGAACGGACCCAACCGATACAATTAGGGTCATCAAAGTAGTCCGTTTGCTCTCCATAAGCCAACTCTTTTCGAATAGCTAGCAAACGGTCAAGAACATCTTTGAAATCTTGCTGAGCATATTGACCAGAAATACCGTAGTAGTCTCCATAAAAGACACATGGGAGCCCCTGCTCTCGCAAAAGAATGAGGGCGTAGGCTGCTGGTTTAAACCATTCTTCAACAGTGGATTCAAGAGCCTGGCCACGTTGAGTATCATGATTATCGACAAAGGTTACAGCTCGGTCTGGATTGAATTGAACCAGACTATCATCAAAGATGGTTGTTAAATCATAGTCTTCTCCAGCCTTGCTTGCTTCAAAGAGATTTTGGTGAAGGCGAACATCGACAAGATCAAAGCGCTCTTCAATCTTTTCAAGGTAGTCCAGATTTGCTTCCTTGTCTGGATTCCAGAATTCTCCAAAGACATAGAAATCTTGGCCATATTTTTCTTTAATATCGCGAATGAAGTTGCGCATAAAGAAAGAGTCTATGTGTTTAACTGCATCCAAACGGAAACCAGCTACACCAGTCGTTTCCATAAACCAATCTGCCCAATCGTAGATATTTTGTATGACTTCTGGATGCTTGAAATCTAGGTCTGCATACATGAGATAGTCATAGTTACCATTTTCGTTATCAACTAATTCCTCGTTAGCCCAGCCTTTGTTGTCTCCCTGTATCAGATAGATCCCAGATTTATGGCGTTTGGCATCGTAGTCAGTTCCAGTGAAATGGTACCAGTGCCAGTGGAAGTCATTGTAGGTGTTTTGTCGTCCGTCAAAGGTAAAACCGGTCCAGCCATTGATGGTAAAAGGTTCTCCTAGTTCCACAGTTCGATCTTCTGGATCCACCTCGATAACTTGGAAAGATTCTAAATGGTCAGCGGCTGCCTTATGATTTAAGACGATATCAGCCATAGGTTGAATTCCATGAGATTTTAAAGTTTGGATGGCATGAAGATAGTCTTCTTTAAAGCCATACTTGGTACGTACAGTACCCTTCTGATTAAATTCTCCAAGGTCAAACAAGTCATAGACGCCATAACCAACATCCTTTTCATTTGTTGCTTTAAAAGCAGGGGGCATCCAAATGTGACTAATGCCTAAGTTGGCTAGATGTTCAGCGTCGTCAGCTAGGCGTGTCCAGTGATTTCCATCGTGGGGGAGATACCACTCAAAATATTGCATTAGGGTTTGATTTTTCATAGTTGATCCTCTTACTTACAGTGATGAGAATTATTGTAGCATAAAGCCAAAGAATATGCAAACGTTTGCGTTGTAATTAAACTCTTTAAATTTTATGTCTATTTTTCAACTAGAAGTGTTGAAATATATAAAATAAAAATAGTAGGATTAATGGGAGGAAACATTCTCTCAGATAGGGCAAGATGATGGATGAATCAATAGTTTCTATTTTGTGAATTGTCACAAAATTTGTTATAATAGTGTTTATGAATAAAGTATTCGTCAGTAGACGTGTTGAAAAAAAACTAAACCAAGGTCTAGTACTTTTGGAGGAAATTGATTTTCCAGAACTATCTGAAACTGATCAAGAAGTTGAGTTATTGAGTCAAAACAAGCAGTTTTTGGGCAAGGCTTATTTATCTCGTCAAAATAAGGGGATTGGTTGGTTTGTAACGAACCAGAAGCTTTCTTTTAACCAAAAATTCTTTGAAAGTTTGTTTGAAAAAGCCAAACAAAAACGTTTTGCTTACTATCAAGATGAGTTGACAACTGCCTTTCGTTTGTTTAATCAAGAAGGCGATGATTTTGGTGGAATGACTTTGGATCTCTATGGAGATTATGTTGTTTTTTCTTGGTATAACTCCTATATCTATGGACTTCGCCAACAGATTTTAGCGGCTTTTGCTCAGGTTTTCCCTGAAGTCTTAGGTGCCTATGAAAAGATTCGTTTTAAAGGTCTAGACTATGAGTCTGCCCATATCTATGGTCAAGAAGCACCAGAAAATTTTACAGTTCTTGAGAATGGAGTCTTGTACCAAGTCTTTATGAATGATGGTCTTATGACAGGGATTTTCTTGGATCAGCATGAAGTTCGTGGTAGCTTTGTTGATGGTTTAGCCATGGGCAAGTCCTTGCTAAATATGTTTTCCTATACAGCAGCCTTCTCAGTTGCTGCAGCCACGGGAGGAGCTAGTGAAACAACCTCTGTAGACCTAGCCAAACGTTCAAGAGAACTGTCAGAAGCTCATTTTCATGCCAATGGACTCAGTCTTGACAGTCATCGTTTCATCGTCATGGATGTCTTTGAATACTTTAAATACGCTAAACGTAAGGGCTTGTCTTATGATGTGATCGTTCTGGATCCACCTAGCTTTGCCCGTAATAAAAAGCAAACTTTCTCTGTAGCTAAGGACTATCACAAGTTGATTTCCCAGAGTTTAGAGATTTTAAATCCGGGAGGTATGATCATTGCTAGCACCAATGCTGCCAATGTTTCCCGTCAAAAATTTATAGAACAAATCGACAAAGGATTCGCAGGAAGAAAATATCAGGTTCTTCAAAAGTATGGACTTCCAGCAGACTTTGTCTACAATGAAAAAGATGAAAGTAGTAATTACCTCAAGGTGATTAGCATGAAGGTAACTAAATGAAATTAGTCGTTTCAGTAATGCCAAAGAGTTTAGAAGAGGCGCAAGGAATCGATGCCATGCGGTATATTGATGCTGATATCATTGAGTGGCGTGCCGATTTCCTACCAAAGGAAGCTATTTTACAGGTAGCTCCAGCTATTTTTGAAAAATTTGCAGGTCGCGAACTCCTCTTTACCCTACGAACTCGTGCTGAGGGAGGAGAGATAGATTTGGATTCGGCAGAGTATGTACAAATTATCAAAGATGTAGCTCAACTCTATCAACCAGAATATATTGATTTTGAGTATTTTTCTCACAAGGATGTTTTTGAAGAGATGCTTGATTTTCCAAATCTAGTCTTGAGTTATCATAACTTTCAAGAAACTCCAGAGAATATGATGGAAATCTTATCCGAGCTAACCAGTCTAACTCCGAAAGTGGTTAAAGTATCGGTTATGGCTCAAACAGAACAAGATGTATTGGACCTTATGAACTTTACACGTGGCTTTAAAACATTGAACCCAGAACAAGAATATGTGACGATTTCTATGGGGAAAGTGGGTAAGGTTTCTCGTATCACTTCAGATGTGACGGGTTCTAGCTGGTCTTTCGCAAGTCTGGACGAAGCCAGTGCTCCAGGACAGATTTCACTTTCTAGCATGAAAAAAATTCGGGAGATACTAAATGAAGATTGATGGCTACACACGTTTAGCAGCTGTAGTCGCCAATCCTATCAAACATTCCATTTCTCCCTTCATTCACAATCAAGCTTTTGAAGCAACTCATACCAATGGTGTCTATGTAGCTTGGGAAGTAGAAGCGACTGACTTGGCAGAAACAGTTACCAACATTCGTCGTTACCAGATGTTTGGGATCAATCTTTCCATGCCTTACAAGGAGCAGGTGATTTCTTATCTGGACCAGTTGAGCGAAGAAGCTCGGTTGATTGGTGCTGTCAATACAGTGGTGAATCGAGAGGGAACTTTAATCGGATATAACACAGATGGCAAGGGATTCTTTAAGAGCTTGCCTTCTTTTAAAATATCTGGGAAAAGAATGGTATTGTTAGGAGCAGGCGGTGCAGCCAAGGCAATTTTGGCGCAGGCAATCTTGGATGGAGTCAGTCAAGTTTCTGTCTTTGTACGTTCGGCTTCAATAGAAAAAACAAGACCTTACTTAGAAAAACTACAAAATGAAACAGGATTTAAGGTAGATTTATTTGCTTTAGAAGATGTTTCTGAACTGCAAGCAAGGATAATTGATTCGGATTTACTGGTAAATGCGACTAGTGTTGGCATGGATGGAGTATCTCTGCCAATCCCAGCAAGTGTCGTTTTACCAGAGAAGCTTTTGGTAGCTGATGTGATTTATCAACCCTTTGAGACACCATTTTTAAAATGGGCAAGAAATCAGGGCAATCATGCTGTTAATGGCCTGGGCATGTTGCTTTACCAAGCAGCTGAAGCTTTTCAGCTATGGACCGGAAAGGAAATGCCAACCAATCAAATCTGGGAATTACTAAAACAAAAGTATCAAAAATGAAAAAAGGAGAACTGCTATGAAAATCAAAATAGACCTTCCCCACCATCCTTATGATATTCAGATTGAAAAAGGATGCCTGTCTCAAGCAGGAAAATGGTTGAGGGAACTTTGGCAACCGCAAAAAGTCGTTATCATTACCGATAACCATGTGGCTTCTCTCTATGCAGAAAAAGTAAAATTGAGCTTAGAGGATGCTGGTTTTCAAGTGGCAGTTTTTGACTTTCTAGAGGGGGAAGAGCGAAAAAATCTAACCACGGTTCAAAAGGCTTATGAATTTCTAGTTAAGCAAGACTTGACTCGCAGTGACGGAATTGTAGCTTTAGGTGGTGGTGTAGTTGGTGATTTGGCTGGCTTTGTAGCCTCAACCTATATGCGAGGTATTCACTTTGTTCAAATTCCGACTAGCTTGACAGCTCAAGTTGACTCTTCAATCGGGGGTAAGACAGGAGTGAATACTCCTTTTGCCAAGAATATGGTGGGAACTTTTGCCCAGCCAGATGGTGTTTTGATTGACCCAAACGTTCTTGAAACCTTAGGGAAGAGAGAATTGATTGAAGGAATGGGTGAAGTCATCAAGTATGGCTTAATTGAAGATCCAGAACTCTGGGACTTATTATCTGAAATGGATGGTTCTGTAGAGAGTATTTTGGAGCATTCAGAAAGTTTGATTGAGCATTCTTGCCAGGTCAAGCGCAAGATGGTAGTTGAGGATGAATTGGACAATGGCATTCGTCTGTATCTCAACTTTGGTCATACAATCGGTCATGCTATTGAAGCAACTGCTGGTTATGGACGTGTCATGCATGGTGAGGCAGTAGCGATGGGAATGGTTCAGGTTTCTAAGGTAGCAGAACAAAAAGGCCTTATGCCAGCTGGAATCACTCAGTCTATCCGAGAAATATGTCAGAAATTTGGCCTTCCTGTGAATTATGAAAACTGGGACCTTGATAAGCTTTATCAGGCTTTGACTCACGATAAAAAAGCGCGTGGCAACACTATGAAATTAGTCTTGGTACCAGAACTTGGTTCAGCAAGGATTCACCCAGTTTCTCTCGAAGAAATGAAAGATTACTTAGTGAAATAAGGAGAATGTATGAGATATTTAACAGCAGGAGAATCACATGGTCCTCGTCTGACAGCAATTATTGAAGGAATCCCAGCAGGTCTTCCTTTAACTGCAGAAGATATCAATGAGGATCTCAAACGTCGCCAGGGTGGATACGGACGTGGTGGTCGTATGAAGATTGAAAGTGACCAAGTTGTCTTTACTTCTGGTGTTCGCCACGGGAAGACGACAGGGGCTCCCATTACCATGGATGTCATTAACAAAGACCATCAAAAATGGCTAGATATCATGTCTGCTGAGGATATTGAGGATAAACTTAAAAGTAAACGAAAAATCACACATCCTCGCCCAGGTCACGCTGACTTGGTAGGAGGTATCAAATACCGCTTTGATGATTTGCGAAATTCTCTGGAACGTTCATCTGCCCGTGAAACGACCATGAGAGTGGCAGTTGGAGCTGTTGCCAAGCGTCTTTTAGCTGAGCTTGATATCGAAATTGCTAATCATGTTGTTGTTTTTGGTGGCAAGGAAATTGATGTTCCAGAAAACTTGACAGTCGCGGAGATTAAGAAACTGGCTGCTCAGTCAGAAGTTTCTATCGTTAACCAAGAACGTGAGCAGGAGATCAAGGACTATATTGATCAGATTAAACGTGATGGAGATACCATTGGTGGTGTTGTCGAAACAGTTGTCGGTGGTGTTCCGGTTGGTCTGGGTTCCTATGTCCAATGGGATAGAAAGCTAGATGCAATATTAGCTCAAGCAGTTGTTTCAATCAACGCCTTTAAGGGTGTGGAGTTTGGACTTGGTTTTAAAGCAGGTTATCTCAAGGGCAGCCAAGTCATGGATGAAATTCTCTGGTCACAAGCAGATGGCTATACTCGTCGTACTAATAATCTCGGAGGTTTCGAAGGTGGTATGACCAATGGCCAACCGATTCTTGTCCGTGGGGTTATGAAACCAATTCCGACTCTCTATAAGCCATTAATGAGTGTCGATATTGAAACCCATGAGCCTTATAAGGCAACGGTGGAGAGAAGTGATCCAACCGCTCTTCCAGCAGCAGGTGTTGTTATGGAAGCAGTCGTAGCAACAGTCTTGGCTCAAGAAATCTTAGAGAAATTTTCATCTGATAATCTAGAAGAATTAAAAGAAGCTGTTGCTAAACATCGGGAGTATACAAAGAATTATTAAGGAGTTCTTATGGCAAAAACCATCTATATCGCAGGCCTTGGTTTGATTGGTGCTTCCATGGCACTCGGAATCAAGCGGGATCATCCTGATTATGAAATTTTAGGATACAATCGTAGTCAAGCGTCTAGAGATATTGCTTTGGAGCGAGGAATGATTGATCGTGCGACAGATGATTTTGCTAGTTTTGCTCCACTTGCAGATGTTATTATCCTCAGCTTACCAATCAAGCAAACCATTGCCTTTATTAAGGAATTGGCCAACTTGGACTTGAAAGAAGGTGTCATTATTTCCGATGCTGGATCGACCAAGTCAGCTATCGTGGCTACAGCTGAGAAGTGTTTTGCTGATAAGTCTGTTCGCTTTGTTGGAGCTCATCCCATGGCAGGGAGTCATAAGACAGGAGCGGCTTCTGCCGATGTTAATCTTTTTGAAAATGCCTACTATATCTTCACGCCATCTAGTCTGACAACTTCGGATACGCTCGAAGAAATGAGAGACTTGCTGTCAGGTCTTCATGCTCGTTTCATTGAAATCGATGCTGAAGAGCATGACCGAGTGACTTCTCAGATTAGCCATTTTCCGCATATCTTAGCATCAGGCCTGATGGAACAAACTGCAAGTTATGCTGAAGAGCATGAAATGGCGCGACGCTTTGCGGCAGGTGGTTTTCGTGATATGACTCGGATTGCTGAAAGCGAGCCAGGTATGTGGACTTCTATCCTCTTATCCAATCGGGATACCATTATTGAACGCATCGAGGACTTCAAGGGCCGTTTGGACGAGATTGGACAAGCTATCAGTAAGGGTGATGAAAACCAAATCTGGAACTTTTTCAATCAAGCGCGTGAACAACGTCAAGCTATGGAAATTCATAAACGTGGCGGAGTAGATAGCTCATTTGACCTCTATGTAGATGTTCCCGATGAAGAAGATGTTATCTTGCGCATCTTGGAATTGCTAAGAGGAACTTCCTTGGTCAATATCCATATCAATGAGGAAAACCGTGAAGATATTCACGGGATTCTGCAAATTTCCTTTAAGAATGCTCAGGATTTAAAACGTGCTGAGCAAGTCATTACAGAAAATACGAATTACACAGTCGTTATTAAATAAGGAGGACAATTATGTCAAATATTTATGATAGTGCAAACGAACTTAGTCGTGGACTACGTGAGTTGCCTGAATACAAGGCGGTTAAAGAAGCTAGAGATGCTATTCAAGCCGATGCAGAAGCTAGCAAGATTTTTGCGGATTATGTTGCTTTTCAGCATGAAATCCAAGTGATGGCCCAAACTGGTCAAATGCCAGACGCTTCTTTCCAAGAAAAAATGGAAAGCTTTGGCAAGTTGATTCAGGGCAACGCTCTCTTGTCAGCCTTCTTTGCCAAACAGCAACAACTTTCTATTTATCTATCTGATATTGAAAAAATTGTTTTTGAACCAATTTCAGAACTTTTAAAATAAGAATTTACCTCATAAAGTCAGGAATTTTTAAGAAATTTCTGACTTTTTATGATAAAATAAGAAAAAGTATTGTCAGTATGAGGTCTAGTATGAAGTTAAAAACAAACATTAACCATTTGAATGGTAGTATTCGAGTACCAGGTGATAAGTCCATCAGTCATCGCTCGATCATTTTTGGGAGCTTGGCTGAGGGTGAGACTAAGGTTTATGATATCTTACGTGGTGAAGATGTTTTGTCAACCATGCAAGTTTTTCGTGACCTTGGTGTTGAGATTGAGGACAAAGACGGTGTCGTTACCATTCAAGGTGTTGGTATGGATGGATTGAAAGCCCCTCAGAATGCTCTCGATATGGGGAATTCTGGTACCTCTATTCGTTTGATTTCAGGCGTCCTTGCTGGTGCAGATTTTGAAGTGGAGATGTTTGGAGATGACAGTCTTTCTAAACGTCCGATGGACCGTGTGACCCTTCCATTGAAAAAAATGGGAGTTAGTATTTCAGGTCAAACAGAGCGAGACTTGCCACCCTTGCACTTAAAAGGTACAAAAAACTTAAAACCTATTCATTATGAATTGCCGATTGCCTCTGCTCAAGTTAAATCAGCCTTGATTTTTGCGGCTTTGCAGGCTCAAGGTCAGTCTGTCATCATTGAGAAGGAGTGCACTCGTAATCATACAGAAGATATGTTGCGTCAATTTGGTGGAGACTTAAGTGTCGATGGTAAGAAAATCACTGTTCAGGGACCACAAAAACTAAGTGGGCAAACGGTTGTCGTACCTGGAGACATTTCCAGTGCAGCCTTTTGGTTGGTGGCAGGTTTGATTGTTCCTAATTCTCGTGTGGTACTTAAGAATGTCGGTATTAATGAAACTCGTACAGGGATTATTGATGTTATCCGTGCTATGGGTGGCAAATTAGAGATTACTGATATTGATCCAATTGCTAAGTCTGCAACCTTGACTGTTGAAACTTCAGATTTGAAGGGAACAGAAATTGGTGGAGCTTTGATTCCACGTTTAATTGATGAATTACCAATTATTGCTCTCCTAGCTACCCAAGCTCAAGGGCAAACGGTCATCAAAGATGCAGAAGAACTCAAGGTTAAAGAAACTGACCGTATTCAAGTTGTCGCAGATGCTTTAAATAGCATGGGAGCAGCTATTACTCCTACAGCAGACGGCATGATTATCGAAGGAAAATCTACCCTCCATGGTGCCAGAATCAATACCTTTGGTGACCACCGTATCGGCATGATGACAGCCATTGCAGCTCTTTTAGTTGCAGATGGAGAGGTCGAATTGGATCGTGCAGAAGCCATTAATACTAGCTACCCAAGCTTCTTTGATGATTTGGAGACTTTGATTCATGGCTAAGGTTTTACTAGGTTTTATGGGTGCAGGAAAATCAACTATTGCTAGAGGATTAGATCCTGACTTTGTAGACATGGATGCCTTGCTTGAAGACCGACTGGGGATGCCAATTGCTCGTTTCTTTGAAGAAAAAGGAGAAGCAGCCTTCCGTCAGATAGAAGAAGAAGTTTTGGCTGACCTACTAAAAACGGACCAAGTCGTGTCTACTGGTGGTGGAGTGGTCATTTCTCAGAAAAATCGTGACTTACTCAAGCAAAATCCAGACAACATCTATCTTAAAGCAGATTTTGAGACCCTTTACCAGCGAATTGCAGATGATAAGGACAATCAACGCCCGCTATTTCTAAAAAATAGTAAGGAAGATTTGGCAGGAATTTTTAATGAAAGACAGGCTTGGTATGAGGAAGTGGCTAGTAAAGTTATCGATGTGTCCAAGCTAAGCCCAGAGGAAATTATAGAGGAACTAAGATGAAAATTGCCTATCTAGGTCCCAAAGGATCTTTTTCGCACCATGTGGTGCAGACGGCTTTTCCTCATGAGGAACTGGAGCCATTTTCAAATATTACAGACGTTATCAAGGCATATGAACAGGGATTGGTAGACTATTCAGTAGTGCCGGTTGAAAATTCCATTGAAGGTAGTGTCCATGAGACTCTGGACTATCTTTTCCACCAGGCTCGCATTCAAGCTGTGGCAGAGATTGTTCAGCCAATCCATCAACAGCTGATGGCAGTATCAGGACAGTCTAAAATAGAGAAAATCTTTTCTCATCCGCAGGCATTAGCCCAAGGGAAGAAATTTATCGATGAACATTTTCCAGACGCTCAATTAGAGGTAACGGCAAGTACAGCTTATGCTGCTCGGTACGTTTCCGAACATCCAGATCAACCATTTGCAGCTATTGCTCCAAAAAGCTCTGCTGAGGAATATGGATTAGAACTGGTCGCTCAAGATATTCAAGAAATGGAAGCCAACTTTACTCGCTTTTGGGTTTTGGGGCCTAACTTACCACAAATCCCTTTGGAAGCAAGTTCTGAAAAGATGAGCCTGGCCTTGACCTTGCCGGATAATCTACCAGGTGCATTATACAAAGCACTTTCTACCTTTGCATGGCGTGGGATTGACTTGACTAAAATTGAGAGTCGTCCCCTAAAAACAGCCTTGGGAGAATACTTTTTTATCATTGATGTCGCTTATACTGATAAAGAACTGGTCCACTTTGCTCAAAAAGAACTGGAAACGATTGGAATCCAGTATAAAGTACTAGGTGCTTATCCTATCTATACCATACAGGATAAAGGAAAGGAGAAGGAATGACTAGAGAGAATCCTTTGACACACCATGAAAAACTGAGATATGACTATCTTTTGAAAAATATTCATTATTTAAATGAAAAAGAAAAGAGAGAATTTGACTTTTTACATGCTAAGTTAGAAGGTCAAAAAGGTTCAGCGGAAGTTTTCAATCCAGAAGCCAAGGAACAACTTCTTTCAGATTCTGGTATCGACCTGCCAACCTATGCTAATCGTAGTCGCTCTAGCCGCCGTAGTGGTGGAGCTCAACTGGAAACGAAGGTTCCAAAAACTAAGAAGCTGAAGAAAAAAAGAGGTTTTCGTTTTAAACGCTTATTTGCTTGGTTAGGGATGTTATTCCTTTGTGTAGCAGTTGGAATGATCGTCATGTTCTTAAAGGGCTTCCAATCGGCGAATCCTAATAGCTCAAATGGGACCAAAGATGCCAAAGCTGCTCAGGTTGAAGTCTTCAATGGACAAGATACGCGTGATGGGGTTAATATTCTTATTTTAGGAACAGACGGCCGTATTGGACAGAATAGTGCAGAAACACGGACAGATTCCATTATGGTTCTGAATGTAAGTGGCAAAGATAAAAAATTGAAGCTCGTTAGCTTTATGCGTGATAACTTGGTCTATATTGATGGATATAGCCAAGTCATCAATGGTCAAAAACAGACCGACCATAAATTAAACTTAGCCTACGAATTAGGGGAACAAGAAGGTAAACAAGGAGCTGAAATGGTCCGCAAGGTCCTCAAGGATAATTTTGATCTAGACATCAAATATTATGCCCTTGTCGATTTCCAAGCCTTTGCGACAGCCATTGATACGCTTTTCCCTGATGGTGTGACCATTGATGCTCAGTTTTCAACTCTAAACGGGGTTCCAGTTACAGAAGCGACTGTAGGAGATGACTTGCACGCAACGGAAACTGAGTCACCGACTCAAACCATTCGAGCTGGGAAACAACAGATGAATGGTTCGACTCTTCTCAACTATGCACGTTTCCGTGATGATGATGAAGGGGACTATGGGCGTACTCGTAGACAGCAACAAGTCATGACTGCTGTTTTACAACAAATTAAAGATCCGACAAAACTTTTCACTGGTTCGGAAGCACTAGGAAAAGTATTCGCCATGACCTCTACAAACCTTCCATATACTTTCTTATTGACCAATGGCTTATCAGTCCTTGAAGGTGCGCAGAATGGTATTGAAAGATTGACAGTTCCAGAACTTGGAGACTGGGTAGATGACTTTGACGTATACGGCGGTCAATCCCTTCGAGTGGACCAAAAAGCTTACCAAAATAAATTGGCCCAAATGGGATTTAGATAAAATGTAAAATGAATCAGAGCTTGAGGTACATATGAAAAAATGTATCTTAGGCTTTGATTTTTCACATGGTCAGATGGATTTATAAACTATTTTTATGGTATAATAGAATGATGTATTCTATAGAAGAGGAAGAGAATAAGATGAGTGATTTAAAGGCAATTCAAGCTCGTAGCCTAGAGATGGCTGAATATTTTGTCGCCTTTTGTAAAGAACACGATTTACTCTGTTATTTGTGTGGTGGAGGAGCTATTGGAGCTCTACGAAATAAAGGTTTTATTCCTTGGGATGATGATTTAGACTTCTTTATGCCCCGCAAGGATTATGAAAAATTAGCAGAGTTATGGCCTCGTTATGCGGATGAGCGTTACTTCTTATCAAAAAGTGATAGAGACTTTGTTGATCGCAACCTCTTTATCACTATTCGAGACAAGGCAACAACTTGCATCAAGCCTTACCAACAGGACTTGGATCTTCCACATGGCTTAGCCTTGGATGTTCTTCCCTTGGATTACTATCCTAAAAACCCAGCAGAACGTAAGAAACAGGTACGTTGGGCTTTGATTTATTCTCTCTTTTGTGCCCAAACCATTCCAGAAAATCATGGAGCTCTCATGAAATGGGGGAGCACGATTTTATTAGGATTAACTCCTAAAGCCCTTCGTTATCGTATCTGGAAAAAGGCTGAGAAAGAAATGACTAAGTATGGTCCAGTTGAAAGTGATGGCATCACAGAGTTATGTTCAGGTCCGGGCTACATGAAGAAGAAGTATCCAATTCATGCCTTTGAAGATAGCATTTTCTTACCATTCGAAGGAACAGAAATGCCTATTCCAGTTGGTTACGATGCCTATCTAAGCACAGCTTTTGGTGATTACATGACACCACCACCAGCTGACAAGCAAGTGCCTCACCACGATGCCCTTATAGCAGATATGGATAAGAGTTACACTGAATATAAGGGAGAATATGGGGCATGATGAAAGAAAAAATTAGCGTTATTGTTCCAGTTTATAATGTAGAAGCTTATTTGGAACGATGTGTAGAGTCGATTTTAAAACAGACTTATACCAATTTTGAATTGCTTCTTATTAATGATGGTTCGACAGACCAGAGTGGTGACTTGTGTGATCAGTTGGCATCTAAAAATGAAAATATCAAAGTTTTTCATATTAAGAATGCTGGAGTTTCAAATGCTAGAAATGTAGGTATTCAACATTCAAGAGGAGAATGGATTACTTTTATTGATAGTGATGATTTTATTACACCAGATTATTTGGAAACTTTAATAAGTGTAGTTGATAGTGACGATTCTATCGGCTTTAGTATAGCGCGTCTCCACCATATAAAAAATGGTCAAATTACAGAATTACCAGTTTTTTCAGGAAAGAAAGAAAAGTGGTCGACAGAGGAGACAATGAGAGAATTATTGATAACAACCCGGACTTCTTTTTTCCCTGTTGCAAAATTGTTTAAAAGGGAGATTATTTCAGGTTTTATATTCAATACAGACTATCATTTGGCTGAGGATGCATTGTTTTTAACAGAAGTTTTACTAAAAACCAAATGTACAAGCGTATTTATTGATAAACCAATCTACTATTATGATCATCGTCAGGGAAGTGCGACAACTTCTGTCAACAATCATGTATTTGATACCATAGAGGTCTATAAGATTATTATTTCTGAAGTTTTTCAAAGATTTCCAAAACTCAGAACTGAATTAGTGAATAGAGAATGTTGGTCCTATATCACAGTGTATGATAAAATAATTTTTACAGATTCAAGCCAATATCGAACAGAAAAAGTTAAGTTGAGAAAGTGGATTATTAATCATTTATCTGAGATATTAAAAGACCCTTATTTTACTCATTTTCGAAAAATAGCCGTTTTGTCGCTCCTTGTTTCTCCATGGATCTATAGACAAATTGTCGGCTTGAATTAATAATGTCATTTAAAGGAGTTGAAGATGAATTTTTCAAAAACGAATGAATGCTTTGAAAAATCAAAATTTTGGATTTCATATCTGTTTGTTTTTATTTCGATTTTAAGCATGAGTTCACTAGTCTATAAAGTAACAAATCCTGTTTACAAGGGATTATCAGCAGTTGTTGTTCTTTGTATTTGTTTAACCTTATTGTTAAATTGGAAACGAATAGAAATCGATAAGAAATTCCTAGGTTTATTTGGGCTTTTGACGGGGAGTCATCTAGTAGCAACACTGGTTAATCGTTCAGGCCACTTACTTGGAAATATGGTTGAAATCTTCTTTATGATAACTTACATTTTACTATTTACCATGGTGAATTTAGAGTATCTAAAGAAGTTAATTCGCTTGATTGCAGGAACGGTTCAAATTGTTTCTTTTTTCTCAGCCATATTTGCTTTTGTTCTTTTAATATTTAGAGTCTTAATATTATTTAAAATTGGAGAACAATCCTATTATTATGGTGTTATGAATGGACGCTTGTGGGGAATTGTTAATCCAAATGCAAGTGCTATTTTTTCTTATATCAGCATTGTTTTTGCTTTGTACCTTATTCATAAAGGAAGTAAATACTCAGTTTATCTAAAGATAAATAATCTGATTCAGTTAATCTATTTTGCAACCATGCAGAGTAGAGGAGCACTCTTATCAGTCATTTTGATGCTTGGAATTTATTGTCTTTTTATTTCTAGAGGAAAATTACTCAAAAAATGGCTTACTTTTCTAGTAGCTAGTATCTTACTCACAGGTAGTAATATTGGTATTAGTTATGTAACTTCTATATACATTTCAGCAGCCAAGGCAACTGTAATTGACTTAAATAAAGGCAAATCATATTCAGAGACAGATTCGGACGTAGCCAAGAAAAACGGGGAACTTCACCTAATCGAGACGACACCAAGTGGTCGTACTTATATCTGGAAAAATGCTATTAAAATGGGAAGTGCAAAACCGTTATTTGGCTATGGTGTTCGAAATGTTACCGATTACTATAAAGAGTACTTTAGTAAATTTGAAATTCAGAATTCGCTGATTGGTGGGAACTTCCACAATATATTTGTAACAATTTTTGTAAGTTCAGGATTATTAGGTTTACTTTCTTTCATCATTTTAATAAGTTATATCGCTGGAAGATTTGTTACTTATTTAATTGTGTCTAAGAAGAATAGCGAAAAATTTATTATGATTCTATTTTTTGGTATTTTATTTGGACAATTGTTTGAAAGTCAGATCATGTATTCTACAAACTTTATCAATATTATTTTCTGGTTAGTGATTGGTTATGGTTTAACAGTCTGTTCGAAAGAAAAAAATATCCGTTATGAGGAAGTGACAGATATTTCTGAAATCCAACAGATGGAATTAGGAATCATGGAGTATATTCATGAAGTTTGTCAGAAAATTGGTGTTAAGTATTTCTTAGCTTATGGTAGCTTAATTGGCGCAGTTCGTCATCAAGGTTTTATTCCATGGGATGATGATATGGATATTTGTATGCTTCGAGATGATTATGAAAAATTACAAGATTATTTGATTGCCCATCCAGATGAACGATACGAAGTCATGTCTTATAAAAATAATATCAATTATGTTTATCCTTTCATGAAGGTTCAAGATAATCGAACCTACCTACTTGAGGAAGATGTGCGAATTGATTCAAATATGGGTATCTATGTAGATATTTTCCCTGTAGATGGTTATGAAGATGATCAGGCGTTTAAGGATAAAATGACTAAAATCATCAAGAAACGCCAGTTAAGTTGTTATACTTTCAAAGGAATTACGAATACTAAAAGTGTAGTAAATTCAATTATCCGCTATATTTCTGTTATTATCTTTTATTTCACAAACACAAATAAGTACGTTTCTCAAATCGATGAATTGGCAAAATCTAGAAAAGTAGAAGATTATGAACAAGTAGACTATCTTATCTATAAAGATATGAATAAACCTGTTTGGAAACGAGAATGGTTAGAAGATGTTGAAATTGGTAATTTTGAAGGGAAAGAATTTTTGATACCAAAACACTACCATGAAATTCTTACTTCCGATTATGGAAACTATATGCAGTTGCCACCAGTGGAGCAACAGGTTTCCCATCATGACTTCAAACTGTGGAAAATTGTAGAGAATGGATAATATTTTTTCATCTTAGGAAAGAGTAAAAAATAGGAGTGACAAAGATGTCTGAGAAAATTTTAAGTCTAGAAGAGATCAAGCAAGTAGAACTTGATATTCTAGAGTATTTACATAAAATCTGTGAAAAACATGATATTAAATATTTTATCGATTTTGGAACCTTGCTTGGGGCTGTACGTCATAAAGGCTTTATTCCTTGGGATGATGATACAGACATTTCTTTAGCTAGAGATGAATTTGAAAAGTTATACGCAGTTCTAAAAAACGATAACCACCCATACTATAAGCTGATTTCTTTTAGAGAAACGAAGGGTTATCCATATAGTTATATGCGTGTTTACGATATTCGAACACGGAGAGATTCGAATCTTTTAGATCCAAGTGTTGTGCTTGGAACTTGCGTAGATGTCTTCCCGTACGATGGTCTTGTTACGGACGAACAAGATCGTAAGAAAATGAAACTATATAAACAACTAATTCGTCTATCGTCTTTGAACTTTAAAGGAATTAAATACGAAAACGGAGGGATTAAAAATCTTCCTCGTTATATCGCGTCAGCAATATTCAGATTTACATCTCCTCAATTCTGGAATCAAAAGCTAGAACAACTTGCCTTAAAATACAGTGTTGAAAATTCTACAGACTTGGTTTGTTCAACTTATGATTCATACTATCCAGCTGGCATTAAAGCAGAATGGCTGTATGATACAATTGATATGCCATATGAAAATCTAATCCTAAAAGTACCAAGAAGATATCATGAGATTCTTGTCTATGAATTTGGGGAAGATTATATGACTCCGCCTCCTGCTGACAAACAGATACCAGGAAATGAGAAGAATTATTGGATTGATTAGCGAAAGAGTATATAAAAAATAGAAAGTTGAATGCCTTATGAAAACTATTAAAAAATCAATATTACTTAGTGCCTTGATCTTATCGGCATCAATAATTCAAGCACAAACAGTAAATGCAGATACAATCTCAGCAGGTTCAGGGAATCGTATCCACTTTATCAATACAAAAGCTAACTCTGGAAGTGATGCTATTTTACTAGAAAGTAATGGTCATTATGCTTTGATTGATATGGGAGAGGATTATGACTTTCCGGATGGAACGGATACACGTTATCCAAATCGATGGGGAATTTCTATTAACAATTATCAAGTTTTGGAAGATCGGTTGATTCGCCATCTTGATCAATTAGGTGTCAAGAAATTAGATTTTATATTAGGAACTCATGTTCATAGCGACCATATTGGTGGAGCAGATGAAATTCTTAATCGCTATCAAGTCGATAAATTCTATTTGAAAAAATATTCGGATCAACGAATTACAAGCACTTGGGGATTGTGGGATAACCTTTTCAATTATGATAATGCTCTTCGTGCTGCACAGAATAAGGGAGTTACACTTATTCAAGACATAAAAGATGAAGATAGCAAGTTCAAATTTGGGGATATGGATATTCAACTTTATAATTATAAAAATGAATATGATGCTGATGGAAACCTAAAAAGAGTTCTTGATGATAATTCCAATTCAATTGTTGCAGTAGTGACTGTAGCAGGAAAAAGAATTTATCTTGGTGGCGATTTGGATAATGCTGAGGGAGCTGAAGATAAATTAGGGCCTGTTATTGGAAAAGTGGATATGATGAAATGGAATCACCATTACGATGCCAAGGTTTCTAATACAATTGGTTTCATTGAACACCTTTCTCCTAGTATGATTATCCAAACAACTGGAGGAGATATTAACCTCGCTTCAACGAGAGACTATCTAAAAAATAAAAATATTCAAGTGATTCATGCATCAAGTAAAACTCAGGATGCAACTGTATTTGATATTAGTGATAAAGGCTTTACAAATGTCTCAGGAGATTTTCCGAATATTCCTACTGTTGAAGAGAAATGGTATAAAGAAGATGGTTACTGGAAGTATCGTTTAAAAGATGGTCAGATGGCTATTGGTTGGCATGATATTGCTGGTGCTACATATTTCTTTAACGGAAAAGGTCAAATGCAGAGTGGTCGTTGGCTCCGTATCACTGACGAATGGAATGGAGAACCAAAATTTAATGATTACTACCTAAACAATGATGGTAAAATGCAGACGGGTGGTTGGTTCTATCATGATAATACTTGGTACTATATCCAGTCAAACGGTGCAAGACGTTACAATGAACTAGCTGAAATTGGTGGTCAAAAATACCTCTTTGATAAGGATGGTAAAATGCTAACTGGCTTACAAGTCTTCAATGGTAAGAAGATGCTCTTTGCAAGTAGTGGTGCTCTTCAAACAGAAGGAACTGCATCTAGTTGGCAAAAAATAGATGGAAACTGGTACTACTTTGATGAAGAGGGAACTCGAATCGTTGGAAAAAAAGAAATCAATGGAGCTACCTATTATTTCAATCAAGAAGGGATGATGCAAACCGGTTGGATCTTTACTGAAGGTCATTGGAACTATTTTGCAAGTTCTGGAGCTATGAAAACAGGTTGGGTTAAGGATAAGGGTACATGGTATTATCTGGATAAAGACGGTGTCATGCTAACGGGTCTTCAAGAGATTGATGGCACTCGTTATTACCTCAATGCAAGTGGAGCTATGCAGACCGGTTGGAAATGGTTAGACAATCATTATTACTACTTCACAACTAGTGGATCTATGAAGACAGGTTGGCTTAAAGATAAAGAACTCTGGTACTATCTAGATAAAGACGGCATCATGTTAACAGGTCTTCAAGAGATTGATGGAACCCGATATTACCTTAATACAAGTGGAGCCATGCAAATTGGTTGGAAATGGTTAGACAATCATTATTACTACTTCGCAACTAGCGGAGCTATGAAGACAGGTTGGTTCAAAGATAAAGGGCTTTGGTACTATCTCAAACCTGAGGACGGTGTCATGGCAACAGGTCTTCTAAATGTTGATGGCACTCGTTATTATCTCAATGCAAGTGGAGCTATGGAGACAGGATGGCAATTGCTAGATAACCAGTATTACTACTTTACAGAAAGTGGAGCCATGAAGACAGGTTGGTTCAAAGACAAAGGACTTTGGTACTATCTCAAACCTGAGGATGGTGTCATGGCAACAGGTCTTCTAGATGTCGATGGCACTCGTTATTATCTCAATGCAAGCGGAGCTATGCAGACTGGCTGGAAACAACTGAATGGCAACTGGTACTATTTCCAAGCAGATGGTTCCTTATTGAGAAATGGAACAACACCTGATGGTTACAAGGTCAATCAAGATGGCATTTGGAGCTTGAATCCTGATAAAGTAGAAGTTCAGGAAAGTCAAGAAAAGCCTAAGAAGGATTCTGATAAGCTAGTAGAGAAGGAAGAAAAATCGGCAGAAGTCAATGAAAAAGATGAAGCTGCTGAAACAAAACCGACTTTGAAGGCAGATAAAGAATGATCTTAGTTGCTTTGCTAGAAAGCTGATTAGGTGCTACGTTCAGACCTGTCAGATACTTTTCTTTTAAAATAGTATTTATATACATCTCAGAGAATCAATCAATGTTTTTAGAATGAGAATATTGGTCAGCTTTGGGGTGTTTTTTGATTCTTTAAACCCTAACTTGTTGAAAGAACCCCTTCGTCTTCAAATAGAAATATTTTGATAAGAAATTTTAAAAAACACCGATTAGATAAATAAGAAAAATTATGGTATAATAAAACGATACAAAAAAGGAGTATATATGGACATTTCAGAAATTCGTCAAAAAATTGACGCCAATCGTGAAAAATTAGCTTCTTTTAGGGGGTCTCTTTGACCTCGAAGGGTTAGAAGAAGAAATTGCCATTTTGGAAAACAAAATGACAGAACCTGATTTTTGGAACGATAATATTGCGGCCCAAAAAACGTCGCAAGAATTAAATGAATTAAAAAATACCTACAATACCTTCCATACCATGGAAGAGTTGCAGGATGAGGTTGCAATCTTGCTAGACTTTTTAGCAGAGGATGAGTCTGTTAAGGATGAGTTGGTGGAGAAGCTAGCTGAGCTAGATCAGATGATGACTAGCTACGAGATGACCTTGCTCTTATCAGAGCCTTATGATCATAATAATGCTATTTTAGAGATTCACCCAGGATCTGGTGGAACAGAAGCTCAAGACTGGGGCGATATGCTCCTTCGTATGTACACTCGTTATGGTAACGCTAAAGGCTTTAAGGTTGAAGTCTTGGACTATCAAGCTGGTGATGAAGCAGGAATTAAGTCGGTGACCTTGTCTTTTGAAGGGCCAAATGCTTATGGACTTCTCAAGTCAGAAATGGGAGTTCACCGTTTGGTACGTATCTCACCATTTGACTCAGCTAAGCGTCGTCACACCTCGTTTACTTCTGTAGAAGTTATGCCAGAGTTGGATGATACTATTGAAGTTGACATCCGAGAAGATGATATCAAGATGGATACTTTCCGCTCGGGTGGAGCAGGTGGACAAAACGTCAACAAGGTTTCAACAGGTGTCCGTTTGACCCACATTCCGACAGGGATTGTCGTTGCATCAACCGTTGACCGTACTCAGTACGGAAACCGTGACCGTGCGATGAAGATGCTCCAGGCAAAACTCTATCAAATGGAGCAGGAAAAGAAAGCTGCTGAGGTAGATGCCCTTAAGGGGGATAAGAAAGAAATCACATGGGGAAGTCAGATTCGCTCCTATGTATTCACCCCTTATACCATGGTGAAGGATCACCGTACCAGTTTTGAAGTTGCGCAGGTAGATAAGGTCATGGATGGAGACTTAGATGGTTTCATCGATGCCTATCTAAAATGGCGTATTAGTTAAAAGAAAGGAAGTCACATGTCGATCATTGAAATGAGAGATGTTGTCAAAAAGTATGACAACGGGACAACAGCCCTACGTGGCGTCTCTGTGAACATTGAACCAGGAGAGTTTGCCTATATCGTAGGTCCTTCAGGTGCAGGTAAGTCAACCTTTATCCGTGCCTTGTATCGTGAGGTTAAAGTTGAAAAAGGAAGTTTGCAGGTTGCAGGTTTTAACCTCGTGAAGATTAAAAAGAAAGATATTCCGCTCCTTCGTCGTAATGTTGGAGTTGTCTTTCAGGATTACAAACTTTTGCCAAAGAAAACCGTTTATGAGAACATTGCTTACGCAATGGAGGTTGTCGGTGAAAGCCGTCGCAATATCAAAAAACGTGTTATGGAAGTTTTGGATCTTGTTGGTTTAAAACACAAGGTTCGTTCATTCCCTAATGAATTGTCAGGTGGTGAGCAGCAACGTATCGCCATTGCTCGCGCTATCGTAAACAATCCTAAAGTTTTGATTGCAGATGAACCAACAGGTAACTTGGACCCAGATAATTCATGGGAAATCATGAACCTTTTGGAGCGCATCAATCTTCAAGGGACAACTGTTTTGATGGCCACTCACAACAGCCAAATCGTAAATACCTTGCGCCACCGTGTCATTGCCATCGAGAATGGTCGTGTGGTTCGTGACGAAGCGAAAGGAGAGTACGGATACGATGATTAGTAGATTTTTCCGCCACCTATTCGAAGCTTTAAAGAGTTTAAAGCGTAATGGGTGGATGACCATTGCTGCTGTCAGTTCAGTAATGATTACCTTGACCTTGGTTGCTATTTTTGCCTCAGTTATCTTTAATACTGCAAAATTGGCAACGGATATCGAAAACAACGTTCGCGTCATGGTTTATGTCCGTAAAGACGTTGAAGACAATAGTGAAACCATTGTCAAAGAGGGCCAAACAGTTACAAACAATGATTACCACAAGGTTTATGATGCCCTCAAGGCTATGCCAGCTGTTAAAAATGTAACTTTCTCAAGTAAAGAAGAGCAGTACCAAAAGCTGACTGAAACCATGGGTGACGAGTGGAAGGTTTTTGAAGGAGATGCCAATCCTCTTCATGATGCCTACATCGTAGATACCAATTCACCAAGTGATGTGAAACCAGTCGCTGAAGAAGCTAAGAAAATCGAAGGAGTTTCGGAAGTTCAAGACGGTGGTGCCAATACGGAACGCCTCTTCAAGTTGGCTTCCTTCATCCGTGTTTGGGGATTGTTCATTGCAGGACTCTTGATTTTCATCGCGGTCTTCTTGATCTCAAATACCATTCGTATCACTATCATTTCACGTAGTCGTGAAATCCAAATCATGCGTTTGGTTGGTGCTAAAAACAGCTACATCCGTGGCCCATTCTTGCTAGAAGGAGCCTTTATTGGTTTGTTGGGAGCAGCTCTTCCATCAGTTCTGGTTTACTTTATCTATAACCGAGTATTCCAATCTGTCAACCCATCCTTGGTTGGACAAAACCTATCCTTGATTACCCCAGATACCTTTATTCCATTGATGATTGGTCTTTTGTTCCTCATCGGAATCTGTATCGGTTCACTTGGTTCAGGAATCTCAATGCGTCGATTCTTGAAAATCTAAGTAAGATAGTTTACTAAAATCTATAAAAGTAGGATTCAACAGGCTTCACCGAGTCTGATGGTCCTACTTTTTATGTTGAACTTATAAAGCAGTTGCTTGCCAATTTTTGGGAAACAGTGTATGATAGGAAAGGACCTTTTTGCTAAAAGAGTGATAGGGACTAGAAGAAAGGAATCTTTTTTCTCTAGAGTAATATCTAGCTCTTTTGACTTAACATAAATAATGAATGAGGATAAGATGAAACAATTTTTGGAAAAAGTGAGTATACTTTCCCTGTCGTTAGTATTGATCACATCATTTTCTATATCAAGTGCCCTACCAGCCATGTTTGACTATTATCAGGGCTATTCGACTGGTCAGGTCGAGCTCTTGGTCAGCCTTCCATCCTTTGGGATTATGGCCATGCTCCTCTTAAATGGAGTTTTAGAACGGATTTTTCCTGAACGTCTCCAGCTGACCTTGGGACTTTTGATTTTGTCAATCAGCGGAACAGCTCCCTTCTGGTATCAGGGGTACTACTTTGTCTTTGCTACTCGTCTCCTTTTTGGAATTGGTGTGGGGATGCTAAACGCCAAGGCCATCTCGATCATCAGTGAACGGTACCATGGCAAAACTCGTATCCAGATGCTTGGTTTTCGTGGCTCAGCTGAGGTGGTGGGAGCCTCTATCTTGACCTTGGCAGTCGGTCAACTTTTGGCCTTTGGGTGGACCGCAACCTTCCTAGCCTATGCAGCAGGTCTAGTAGTTCTTGTACTCTTCCTTCTCTTTGTCCCTTATAACAAAGAAGAAGTTCATGAGTCCAAGCAAAAGACAGAAGAAGTAGTAAGATTGACTCGCTCTATGAAACAGTTGATTTTCTTTCTAGCCATCGGGGCTGCAGTCATTGTATGTACCAATACAGCCATTACCTTCCGTATTCCTAGTCTCATGATTGAGGCAGGCTTTGGAGATGCTCAATTGTCAAGCCTGGTACTCAGTGCCATGCAGTTGATTGGAATTCTGGCGGGAATTAGCTTTTCTTTCCTCATCTCTGCCTTTAAGGAAAAATTGTTATTGGTTGCGGGTGTAACCTTTGGTATCGGGCAAATCATCATTGCTCTCTCACCTTCTCTCTGGGTAGTCGTTGCAGGTTCGGTCTTAGGAGGATTTGCTTACAGTATCGCTCTTACGACAGTCTTTCAATTGATATCTGAAAGAATCCCAGCAAAACTTCTCAACAAAGCAACTTCCTATGCTGTTTTGGGATGTAGTTTTGGTGCCTCGTTAACACCTTTTGTTCTTTCAGGAATTGGCTTAGTAACAACGAATGGTCGAATGACCTTTATCATTCTAGGAGTATGGATGATTGCGACATCAGTCCTTGTTTCTCTCCTACTGAAAAAAGAAGCTTAACAAAAAGAGGCTGGGCAAAAAGTTTTTATAATCAGAAAACGCATACTATCAGGTGTTGAAAAGCCTTGATATTATGCGTTTTATTTTTTTCATTTTCTGATAATACTCTTCGAAAATCTCTTCAAACCACGTCAGCTTCACCTTGGATTACATATGTGACTGACTTCGTCAGTCTTATCTACAACCTCAAAGCAGTGCTTTGAGCAACCTGCGGCTAGCTTTCTAGTTTGCTCTTTGATTTTCATTGAGTATAAAATTGAGTTTTTGATCAACCTTTTTTTAGTGGTCAGGCGAACATTTGCCAAAAGTAATCAATGATGTAGGTCAATCCATAAGTGTAAACAACCAGGGTAAAGGGCTTGGTCAAGATGATGATGGTCATGTAGCGCTTGAAGCTCATCTTGGTCAGAGCAGCCAGCATACAGAGAAAGTCCGCTGGACTAACTGGCCAAATCATCATAAAAATAAAGAAACGGTCAAAACGATTGCCCTTATCCAACCAGCCAATGTACTTATCATAGGTGCGCTTACTGACGACAGACTGAACAAAGGGGGCTCCGTAGAGACGCACCAAGTAAAAGATAATGGCGCAACCAATAACAATACCAATATAGTTGTAAATCGTCCCCACGATATGCCCGTAGATAAAGACACCGGCAACGGATGTCAGAGCACCAGGAATGATAGGAACAACCGTCTGCAAAATCTGTAAAAAGATAAAGAGTGGTGGCCCCCAGATACCGGCCTGTTGGATAAAGGCAGATAGGGTTTCCTTAGAATGCAAGACTCCAGCCTGATAGGCCCAGATACAGAAAATCAAAGTACCAACTCCACCGATGATGGAAGAAATATTAATTGCTTGCTGTAGAAGGGGAGAAACAGCTTTCATTTCTTTATCGTGTGACATGTAAACTCCTCTTGTGTAGTATGATTCTACTATACCATATTTTAAGGAGAAAGACTATATGGGAAACTTCGTGTGACTTAGTCTCAAGTATGGTAAAATGGGAATAAGAAAATGACAGCTTAGAATGAGGAAAATCATGTTAGGATTGAAGTTTAATGGTACTTGGCGCAACTATCAAAAGCAGGTTTTGGATAAGTTCCAAGAATACCAGGCAGATGGCCATGTCCACCTTGTGGCAGCACCAGGTTCAGGGAAAACAACCATAGGAATCGAGTTGATTGCCCGCTTTGATAAGCCTGCCCTCGTTTTGGTACCGACGGTGACCATCCGGGAACAATGGGTGGATAGGATTCGCCAGGCCTTTTTAGAGGATGAGGACCAAGTCACAAATCTCGTGTCCCAAAATCTCAAGGACATGAAGCGAATTACCATCGCCACCTACCAAGCTTTTCACAGCGCTATGCAACAGGTACAATCTCAAGAGGATAATGGCGAGATTGAGGACTATGTCGGATTTGACCTAATTGCCAGCCTCAAGGAAAGGGGCGTTGAAACCCTCTGTCTGGACGAATGCCATCATTTGAGAAATGAATGGTGGAAAAGCTTAGAAGACTTCCGTAAAAGCTACCAGCAACTGAAAGTCATCTCTCTCACTGCGACACCGCCTTATGACAGTGAACCAGAACTCTGGGAACGCTATCTCCAGATGTGTGGCGAGATTGACCAAGAAATCACAGTGCCAGAACTAGTCAAGGAAGATACTCTTTGCCCTCATCAGGACTTTGTCTATATCTGTTTTCCGACTAAGGAAGAGGACAAGCGCTTAGAAGAGTTTGAAGACACCAAGTGGCAGTATGTCAGACAACTAGTCCTTGATCCTGACTTCCAAGAGCTGATTCGGAGTTCCAAGGTCCTCAAAGGGGAAATCTCTGCGGATATGCTCCTTGAAGATCCCAAGTATCTCTCAGCGCTCCTCATTTATCTACAAGCTCAAAAACAGGAAATTCCCAAGCATCTACAAGATTTACTAGGAGCTGAAGGCTTGCCTGCCCTCAATTATTATTGGCTAGAAGTTCTCTTGCAAGGCCTTCTCTATCAGACTCCTGACTGGTATGAGGATCCGCAGGAGACAAAGAAAAAGATAGAAGCAGAACTGAAATCAAGAGGATTGATTGAAAAACGTCAGGTTTTCTTGGTCAAATCCAAGGCCAATGACCAAATCCTCAACCAATCATTGGGGAAATTATCTGGAATTGCTGATATCTTTGCGACCGAGTATGCTAGCCTCGGAAAAGACTTGAGACAACTAGTCCTAGCAGACTATATTCGTAAGGACTTTGCTAACTATCTAGGGGATGATCAGGCACCCATCACTCAATTAGGTGTCCTACCTTACTTTGAAATAATTCGCAGAAGTGCACAAAAGCAAAGTTTTTCTGTCCCTATAGCAGTCCTTTCTGGTAGTGTCGTTATCATACCTGCCAGTGTCAAGGCTGAACTCGAAGCACTCATCCCAAACACTAGCTTGACCTTCTCTGCTATCGGAAAACTTGACCAAGGGACCTATCTCCGAGTAGGTTTTCCATCCATCTTTAAGGGGATGGTCGCAGCAGTGACCGAGCTCTTCCAACGTGGTTCTATCCAGGTCTTGGTCGGAACCAAGTCTCTCTTGGGAGAAGGATGGGATGCACCTTGCGTCAACTCTCTCATCCTCGGAAGTTTTGTCGGAAGCTTTATGCTCAGCAATCAGATGCGAGGGCGTGCCATTCGTGTCTGGTCAGGCCATCCAGAAAAGACCAGCAATATCTGGCACCTAGTAGCCATCAAACCTTACAAAAATCCAGTCTTTTCTAAGGAGGATCAAGAAGAACAAGACCTCAATCCATATCAGGACCTACAAACCCTTGCCCGTCGTATGGACCATTTCCTCGGTTTGTCCTATAAGGAAGATACCATCGAAACAGGTCTGGATCGCTTGAACTTTCCTGAGTTTCCATTTAAAAAAAAGAAACTCAAAGACTATAACGAGAAGATCATGGAACTATCCAAAGATCGTGCCTCGCTTCGTAAAAAATGGCAGGAATCTCTCATTGTTGTTGATAAGATTGAGATTGTCAACGAAGTGGCGACCGACAGCAAACGAATCCCTCTGCTTGCCTTGGCGGATGCTGAAAAGTGGCTTCGCTATGCTCTGATGGTATTTGCCATTAGTCTCCTGGCTTATGTCGTTCGACTAACCTTATTTGCCTTGCCATGGTTGACAGCTCTTTGTGGCCTCTTCCTAGCCATCACAGCATTTCGCTACTACAGTTACAAGAGTCCTTATAAACGCTTGCGCCAGATCGGTGAAGCTATTCGTAAGGTCATGGTGACTGCAGGGCATTTGTCTGATGACCAGTCGCGCGTGCAGGTCGATGAGGACAAGGATAGCTTTAACGTCTTTGCCTATCTAAAAGGTGGCAGTATGCGAGACAAGGAACTTTTTTCCAAGGCCTTGGGAGAATTCTTTGCACCAGTGGACAATCAACGCTACCTCTTAGTCGCTCAAAAAGCACCAGCAGGTCAGTCCAAGTATTTCGTAGTGCCTAGCCTCTTTGAAAAACGCAAGGAAGATGCCCAGCTCTTCCTAGATGCCGTCGCACCACAGCTAGGTGAGTACCATCTAGTTTACACCCGTAATGAAGCGGGCAGAAAAGTCTTACTCGAAGCCCGACTCAAATCCCTAGCCAACAAAAATGACCGTATCATCACCAAGAAGAAGGTCAAAAGTGCTTTGAAGTAGGGGGGGAAGAAGTTATTTCCACTTGGAATATGATATAATAATAGGGAGAATGCAGTCCCTGAAGGAGAAATATAGATGCAGGTAAAACCAGAACTGGAAATAGAAAAACAACTGATAAACCAGCTGGTAACTGGTGAAAGCCAATGGACTTATAGAGAAGACCTAAAAACAGAAGAACAACTATGGGACAATTTCTTTGAGAAACTAGCCCAAAACAACGTTGCTCTGCTAGCAGACCATCCCTTGACTGAGCAGGAAAAACGCCAGATTCAGAACCAACTCAACTTTGTCAGCTACTATGATGCTGCCAAGTGGTTGGTCGGAGAAAATGGCATTGCCAAAGTTGAGATTCAAAGAGAAGATGCAAGTCTAGGCACCATCCGTTTGTCAGTCATTTGGCGTGACAATATCGCAGCAGGAAAGTCTAGCTACGAAGTTGTCAATCAAGTTCAGAGAGAAAAAGTAAATCCTCTGGACCAAGACCGTAGATTGGATGTTACTCTCCTCATCAACGGTTTACCCATGATTCAAATCGAGCTCAAGAGTTCCCAAGCAGCATTTATCGATGCCTTTCATCAGATTAAAAAATATGACCGTGAAGGCAAGTTCCGTGGCATCTACTCTAGCTTGCAGATGTTTGTCGTGACCAACAAGGTCGATACTCGCTATATCGCTGCAGCTCGTGAAAATAAACTCAACAAGCAATTTCTAACCAAGTGGGTGGATAAGGACAATCATCCTGTGACAAATCTGACCAGCTTTGCGCATGAGGTCCTTTCTATCCCTCGTGCCCATCAGATGGTTATGCAGTATTCTGTCATTGATGATAGCAAGAAATCACTCATCCTTTTGCGCCCCTATCAGATCCATGCCATCGAAGCGGTGCAGGAAGCCTCTCGCCAGCAAGCATCAGGCTATGTTTGGCATACAACAGGTTCAGGGAAGACCTTGACCTCTTATAAGGTAGCTCGCAATCTCCTTCAAATTCCATCTATCCAAAAGACGATTTTTGTCGTTGACCGCAGGGATTTGGACCAACAAACCACATCATCCTTCCTCTCATATGCGACCAATGATGTCATCGATATCGATGAGACGGATAATACACATGATCTGGTCAAGCGCTTAGGAAGTAATGATAAGCGTGTCGTGGTGACAACCATCCAGAAAATCACCACCATGATGCGCAAGTTTGACCAAGGTCTTTACCAACGAGATGCGGACAAAATCAAGGGTCTCCGAGTAGCCTTTGTCGTGGATGAATGCCACCGTGCCGTGACACCACAAACACAAAAAGACATTAAAGCCTTTTTCCCTCAGTCCCTCTGGTATGGTTTTACAGGAACGCCCATCTTTAAGGAAAATAAACGCCAGCAGGTCGGTGACCTAGCTCAAACCACCCAGCAACAGTATGGAGACCGTCTCCATGAGTATACAGTCAAGGAAGCCATCCATGACGGTGCTGTCTTAGGCTTTAAGGTAGACTATCGCAATACCCTCATCACAGACCAGTCTGAAAATGACATACCTGATAGCGTCTATGAGAATGAAGAGCACATGCTGGAAGTCTTGGATGCTATTATCAATAAATCGCGCCAACAACTGGGCTTCCAAAAAGGAGTGGGCAATACCTACAATGCCATCCTAACCGTCAAGTCCATCCCTCAAGCCCAAGCCTACTATGACCTTCTCAAAAAAGTCAAGGCTGGACAGACACGAGTCAAGGTATCTGAGAGAGTCAAGATGGTCCTTCCGGATTTTCCAAAGGCGACCATTACCTACTCCGTTACGGAGAATGAAGAAGACTCAAGAACCAACCAAGACCACATGAAGCAGGTCCTAGAGGACTATAACCAAGAGTTTGATACTCACTTTACCATGGCGGATCTTCGTGGCTTTAATACCGATGTCAATAACCGTCTAGCCCGAAAACAGGATAAGTATCTCTATCGCAATGAACAGTTGGACTTGGTTATCGTAGTCAATCGTCTCCTAACTGGATTTGATGCCCCTTGTCTATCGACTCTTTTTATCGACAGAAAGCCCATGAAACCGCAGGATCTGATTCAGGCCTTTAGTCGAACCAATCGTATCTTTGATTCTAGTAAGAACTATGGCCATATCATCACCTTCCAAAAGCCTCTAGCCTTCAAGGAAGCAGTTGATAATGCCCTCAAGCTCTACTCAAATGGTGGTGAAAATGATGTCTTAGCTCCTAGCTGGGAAGAGGAAAAGAGAAACTTTTTGAGAAGTTGTAGAGATTTCCAAAATCTTATTGCTAATGAATCACTAGAAGGCTTCCCGCTGGAACAAATGTTGATTCCTCAGTTGAGAAAAATCGCCAAGGCCTACCAAGTCTTTGATAAGTATCTAGCTTCTATTCGAGTTTACAAGGAGTATGATGAAGCTGAGATTTACCAAGAGGCTGGCTTAGATGATGAATTGCTCGAAGCCTATCTCGGTCTCTATAAAAATATCCTTGCTGAACTAAAAGGTCGTGACGAAGAAGGGACTGGTGGAGAAGGGACTGGAGGTGACGATGATGGACCTTTTGATATCCACTATGAACTAGAGTCTATCCAAGTAGATGAGATTAACTACGCCTATATTCTGACCTTGATTCAAAGCCTGCTCGAGCAAGAGCAGAGTCCGGAAAAGAGTCTCAGTGCGCAAGACAGAGAAGCAGTGGATACCTATATCCAAAGTCTGGAGAAGTCCAATCCAAATCTTGCCCAGATCATCTCAGAGCTTTGGCAAGAAGTACAGGCAAATCCTGACCGTTACAGAGGTCAATCCATCGCCAATATCCTTGACCAGATGATTGAAGCAGTCATCCAGCAACATATCCAAGACTTTAGTAAGACTTGGTATGTGGGTGAAGATGAACTCCGCTACTATGTCAATCACTACCGTAAGGGAGCGAAAAAACAACTAGGAGAAAGTCAACTGACCAAGAGTCAGCGCTACAAGGACTATAAAGTTGAGGTGTCAGATGCCCTCAACCCACTCTTATATAAAAAACAAATCAAAGAAGCCTATACCCAAGGTGATTGAGCCGTTGAGGGTGGGGAGGTAGAGGAGATAATTATGAGTAAATTTCCAAAAGAAGAACTATTCTCTGATTTTTTTACAGATGATATGCTAAAAGAGTTAGGTGTGGAGTCAAAAAAAGAGTTGAAATATTGCATGGGTTCATTTGTTATGGATAACTCAATTAATAAGGAATATTTTTCTAACATAGACTTTGGACATCCGAAAAATTTTGATACTAATGACAATCTGCCAACTGGGGGAAATGGTATTATATCTTTAAAAACGATAAGAGAAGTTAGAGGAAGAGGTCCAAAAGGGACGTCGCCATTCAAAAAAACAGGATTTGACGCTGGCCATATTTTAGGTAGACAGCTTTTTAAGGGTACTCGTTTTAATACTAGTAAGAAGAATAAAAAAAATATATATAAGCAAACTAAATGGTCAAATCAGGGTAATCATAATACGGCCAAATGGGGCCATAATCAAACCTACATCGAGAACTATATTGTATATCAAATTAAAAATAAAACCCCAGATGCAGTGGTAAAATACAGAGCTAACTTAATATACTGTAATTCTGAGGAGAAAATACCAAGAGGTATCCATATAAGAAGTAGTTGTGAGCAAAATGAAGAGTTAAATTTCAATGTCTTTATTCCAAATGTTGAGATAGAAGGACGCATAGATTATAAAGATGATAATTTAGTGATTGTAAAATAATTGGAGATTAATGTAAATGAAAGTTCAATATTTTAATGTTTTTTTGAGTAGAAATGGTGAGAAGACAGATTATGATTTGTCTAAATTAATTGATATAATTCGAGTATCTTCTCCTATAGAAAGAACTGTAAAATTAGGAAGTCAGCATACGATGTTTATGAATAATAGTAGAATTCCATTACATCAGGTAACAACTGGATCATCATTAGAAGGGTACGAATACCTTCCTAGAAATAGAACAGTTTGGATTGGTAAATATCGTAGTGAAAAACCATATGAGGGAAAAATAGGTGAAGAAGAAATTAAACAAATTGATGGAGACCTTTTCGAACCTAGTGTTTGTTTAGTTATTCCCACCTCACATCTCTTTTTGATGGAAAGAAAATTTTTGGGTCCTTCAATCAATCAAATTGGAGAGTACTTATCAAGTTTTATAAAGAGTAAAGTTCCTAATGTTAAATATTCGGTGAAATTCGAGCCTTTGAAAACAGATAGTTTAAAACCTTTGATAGAAGCTTCTGAGAGTATCAAATCAATCGTGATTCAAATTAAAAATGAAGGTTTTCAATTGTCAAATTTGTTTCCAAATATCAACGATAGCAATAAAACGCTATTAGAAAAATTATTTGGTAATATGATTGAAGTTTCTGAAGAATTAGATATAAATACTACTACAGTAGCATTTAAAAAAAGTTGGTATAAGAGAGAAATGGACATAGAACGTATTTATAGAATATTGAATTTATTAAACCCAGAAGATGATAACTTAATATCAGCTAAAGTTGAATTTTTAAATCCAGAAACACATGAACCTGCTGAAATAGATTTTAAAAAAGAAGGGTTTTATATTCAGGAAAAGACATCTTCAAAGACTGATGATTTTGAAAAATTAGCTAATTTAATGACATCGCATTATTATGACGATCAGAATCGTATTAAGGATGTTCATTATCTTTCATTTGGTTCTTTGTTGTCTGTTGATGAGAGTGAATTTGATATCGTAACTGAAAATAGCATATAAAAATCCAAAACTAGAAAGGAGATGTTGTCATGCTTAAATTTATTGATAAATATTTTTGGTGGAGTTTATCGACTATAATTGTGTTAATTGTTGCAGTGTCTCTTTTTTTAGGAAATTATTTAGAGTTATATGATTGGTTTTACAAAAATGCCTATACAAATAATGCGAATTTAGTGACCATCTCAACAGTTTTTATTGGTATTTATTTTTCTTTATACGGTTTTTTATTAAGTTCAAATACAAATTCCCTTATATCAAAACTTAAGTTAAAAGAGTATAAGAGACTAGTCTCAATAGTTAATAGAGGATTTATATCTAGTTTTATTATCGTTATATTTTCTTTTTTTAATGAAAATATCTATAATTGGGTGGGTGAAATTTATATATTATTCCTGTTTTTTATTTTTCTCTTGCTTATTGGATCTGCAATTCAAATAGCTATTTATTTTACATTACTTTTTAGATATGACTTAAATAAAAAATATAATAGTTTTGAGGAAGATATACAAAATGAAATTTTAGATGACGAATTGCGTAAAAAGCTAAAACAATTTTTAGATAGAGAGTTATAAGAGTTGAGGAAAAGAATGATACCTAAAATTATTTTTAATAGAGAAAAGAAAGATTGGGTTAAAAGACCTTTATTATCTAATATAGAAAAAATCATAGATTACAGGGGTAGAACACCTAAAAAATTAGGTTTAAGTTGGAGTGATACAGGTTATCTAGCTTTATCGGCACTAAATGTAAAGAATGGCTATATTGATTTCAATGTTGATGCCAATTATGGAAATCAAGAATTGTATGACCGATGGATGGGCGATAAACATCTTCATAAAGGCCAGGTTGTTTTTACTACTGAAGCACCAATGGGAAATGTTGCACAGATTCCTAATGATGATTTGTATATTCTAAGTCAACGTACGATTGCCTTTGAAGTTAAGCATGATTTAATTAGAGAAGATTTTTTAGCTACTTTATTGCGTAGCCCAAAAATATTTAACGAATTAACTTCTTTGTCAAGTGGAGGAACTGCTAAAGGAGTTAGTCAAAAATCCTTATCAAATCTCAAGGTTTGTGTACCCGCATCATTAGAAGAACAATCCGCCATCGGCTCTCTTTTCCGCACCCTCGACGACCTTCTGGCTAGCTACAAGGACAATCTTGCCAACTACCAATCGCTCAAGGTGACCATGCTTTCCAAGATGTTTCCCAAAGCTGGACAGTCTGTTCCTGAGATTCGTTTGGAGGGATTTGAAGGTGAGTGGAAAATAAAACGTGCAGATGAGATTTTTAAATCAGTATCGGAGAAAAATAGAGCATTATTACCTGTGCTGTCTGCTTCTCAAATTGATGGTATGGTTTTGAGAGATGAAATAGGTATTGATATTAAGTATGATGAAGCTACTCTCAATAATTATAAGGTTGTCAAACCAGGTCAGTTTGTAATTCATTTACGTTCTTTTCAAGGAGGTTTTGCTTTATCTAAATTAGAAGGAATAACTTCACCTGCATATACAATTATAGATTTTATTGATAAAGAAAATCACTTATCAGGTTTTTGGAACTCGATTTTAACTTCGAAAGAGTTTATAAAACGGTTAGAGACAGTTACCTATGGAATTCGAGATGGGAAAAGTATTAGTTTTAAAGACTTTTCTAGCTTGAAATTTGTATTTCCAAATCTTGAAGAACAACAAGCTATCGGCTCTTATTTCTCTAATCTCGATAACCTCATCGCTGCTCACCAAGAAAAAATTTCTCAGCTAGAAACACTGAAAAAGAAACTCTTGCAGGAAATGTTTATATAGGAGATTAATTTTGGGTAATGAAGATTTATTAAATACAGTAAATTCACTAACTAATACATATTATGCCGCCTTAGGTTTTGTTGCAACTGTAATATTAGGAATTCTGGCATTTGTATTTTGGGATAGAGTAAATTTTAAAAAATCTCTTGAAAAAGAATTTAAAACTATTTTAAAAGAAGAACTTAAGAATCAAAAGTTTGAAATAGATTATTACTATTTGAAGTATTTGCCATTCATTAAAAAATTAGAAACACGCTATAAGGGTATGGGGATTAAAAAAGGTGGAATGATACGACCTTTTCTGAAATATTGTGATGAACCATTGAATGAGATGATAGCCTTGTATAATCGTTGTGTAAATACGTCTTTTCAACCATTTTTCGAAAGTTATTCAAGAGATTATTACGATATCTGTTACAAGATAATAGAAGACACAAGAGAATTTGCAACTTATAGATTAGATACGTTAACAGAAATGGAGCTAAACGCTATAGTAAAAGTGAATAGGTATATTCCACAATTGAATTATATATTTACAAAATATGATTATTTAGAGTTTAAAGCAATTGTATTGGATAAAGCTAATTAAACTATTTTTATGTATTGTTGAAATGATTAAGGATAGAAAGAAACATTATGGAAACAACACAAACGTCCCAGTCGCTCTACCAAGCCCTGTGGAACTCAGCGGATGTTCTCCGCTCTAAGATGGATGCTAATGACTACAAGTCCTATCTCTTGGGCATGGTCTTTTATAAGTATCTGTCAGACAAGATGCTCTTTTTCGTGGCTGAGACCATGGAAGAAGGGACAGATAGTCTTGAGGATGCCCTCGAGGTCTATCGCAACTACTACGAGGATGCGGAGACCCACGAGGATCTGGTCTCTGTCATGAATGACGAACTCAACTATATCATTAAGCCAGACCTGACCTTTACGGCTCTGGTATCGCGTGTCAATGAAGGAACTTTCCAGCTGGAAGACTTGGCTCAAGGTTTTCGTGATATCGAGCAGAGTGACGACCTCTATGAAAATCTCTTTGAAGATATCGACCTCTACTCTAAAAAGCTAGGGGCAACTCCGCAAAAGCAAAACCAAACAGTAGCAGCAGTTATGAAAGAGTTGGCTGTGCTAGATGTAGCTGGTCATGCTGGCGATATGCTGGGGGATGCCTATGAGTATCTGATCGGTCAGTTTGCGACTGACTCGGGCAAGAAAGCTGGTGAGTTCTATACGCCTCAGCCTGTTGCCAAGCTCATGACTCAGATTGCCTTTTTGGGTCGTGAAGACCAGCTAGGTTTTACCATCTATGATGCGACTATGGGGTCTGGCTCTCTCTTGCTCAATGCCAAGAAATACTCTCATAAACCGCAGACAGTCGTCTACTTTGGTCAGGAGCTCAATACCTCGACCTATAACCTAGCTCGGATGAACATGATTCTACACGGGGTTCCGGTTGAGAATCAATTTCTACACAATGCCGATACACTGGATGAAGACTGGCCGACTCAAGAACCGACCAACTTTGACGGTGTTCTCATGAACCCACCATACTCTGCCAAGTGGTCTGCAAGCTCTGGATTCCTGAATGACCCTCGTTTCTCTCCTTTTGGGAAACTGGCGCCTCAGTCCAAGGCTGACTTTGCCTTTCTCTTGCATGGATATTACCACCTCAAGCAGGATAATGGGGTTATGGCTATCGTCCTTCCTCACGGTGTTCTCTTCCGTGGCAATGCGGAGGGAACCATTCGTAAGGCCTTGTTAGAAGAAGGGGCTATTGATACGGTTATCGGTCTACCAGCCAATATCTTCTTTAATACCAGCATTCCGACCACGGTTATCATTCTCAAAAAGAACCGTACCAATCGTGATGTCTACTTTATCGATGCTTCTAAGGAGTTTGATAAAGGCAAAAACCAAAATATCATGACGGATGCCCATATCGAGAAGATTCTGGAAGCTTACAAGTCACGTGAGGAGATTGATAAGTTTGCCTACCTAGCAAGCTATGAAGAAATCGTCGAAAATGACTATAACCTCAACATCCCTCGTTACGTAGATACCTTTGAGGAAGAAGAAGTAGAGCCATTGACAGACATCGTCAGCAAGATTAACGAGACAAATCAAGCAATAGAAAGCCAAACAGCTTCTCTACTTGAAATGCTCAACCAACTCCACGGAACCACACCAGAAGCTGATGCTGAACTCAAAGAGTTTTTGAAAAACTTTAAAGGGTGATAGGCTTAATTGATTCGCTCATTATTAATTTACAACTTTGTTTCCGTATTTCCTGGAAACTAGTAAAAAGTTAGGAGAAATATGGAAAACAACAACCAACGTGCCCTTTGTCAGCAACTCTGGGCGGAAAATAAATACCTTGTTTTGAGCCATTCCAGCAATATTTACAAGGACATTCGCCAGTATCTCAAGCAAGAAGTGGTGGAGCTGAGTCAGGTTCAAGAGATGATTGATCGTGCCTGCCAGATTCCAGAACATAGAGGTCAGGTTTGCAATGCCTTTCAGCATATTTGGGGCTATTTCAAGAAGAAAGCAACGGAGACTGAACGCAAGGATTATATGTTTTTACTGGAGCGTTATCGTTTTGGTCAAGCTTCTAAGGAAGATTTGATTGCTAGGACTCGAGACTTGCTTGAGCGTTACCCAAATGCTTATCTGCAAGATTCTACCCTGCTGAAAGGAGACTCCCATGAGACTTTGGCATGAGGATTTGATACCACAACTTCCCCGACCTCAGCTCTTGGGACAACATCGAGAGTGCTGCGCCCTTCGTGGCAATGGCTGGGGCAAAAAGCATGCGACGGTTGACTATGTCTTTACCCACTCGCCCTATCGTCTCTATGCCTATCATCGTTTGATCATGGAGGAGATGGCTGACCGTGGCTACAATGTCAGTCCAGAGTGGCTGGACAAGAACTACCGAGGTAAGACCTGTCCTTCCTATGAAAACTTAGCAGAGGAAAAGCTGAATAGTCCTATCTATAGCGAGCATGACGCTGCCTACTATGAGGAGTGTCTGGCTAATCTCCGTGACAAGGGGGTAGAGCTGGAGTAATAGCAAGGATTTGCTCCAATTCAAAACTCTTTTCGTAATTTTTTCGAATAATAAAGATGAGACCTTTAGAATGATTCTAAGGTCTTCTTTTATAAGTATTTGGATTTACTTTTAATAACTTTTAAGTTATAATTAAATTGAAAAGAGGTTGTTTGGTGCATACGATTTACTTCTATAAGGACAAAAATGGAAACGAGCCAGTCTTAGATTATATGAGAGAATTGGTCAGTCGTAAAAGTAAAGATAGTCGTATTAAACTGAATAAACTAAACGACTATATTGAGTTGCTTAGTCAGCATGGGACTAAAGCTGGTGAACCCTATATGAAACATTTAGAAGATGAGATATGGGAATTAAGACCTCTTAGGGATAGGATTTTATTTGTAGCTTGGGTTGATGGGAGTTTTGTTCTTTTACATCATTTTGTCAAAAAGACTCAGAAAACTCCTAGGAGAGAAATTGAAAAAGCCAAGCGTGAACTGAAGGACTTAAAAGAAAGAGGGTTAAGTGATGAAAAATAGTGCCATTGGAAGTAACTGGAAGGATGTCCGGTCTCAACTCTTCACCAAGGAGGAAATCCTTGAAAGTGATATGCGGGTGGCAATCATGAGTGAATTGATTGAGGCTAGACGTGAGCAAGGAATTAGTCAGAAAAAGCTAGAAGAACTCAGTGGAGTAAGTCAGCCTGTCATAGCTAGAATGGAAACAGGTAAGACTAGCCCTCAGTTAGATACCGTCTTAAAAGTTTTAGCCAGTTTAGGAAAGACACTAGCAGTCGTCCCACTTGAACAGGAAAAAGGTTGATAGGGATGAAATGACTTGGTTTGCTAAAATCATTCACTGGATAATTTTACCTCCCGTCCGCACTTTTCAGGGAAATATCAGAATTACAAAAGAAAAATCAACCTATAGTCTTTTCTAATAGCAAGCCATAGTCAGTTCTCGGTTCACTAATATTTTGTTCTAAACGTAGATATTTAAAAACTCTATTAATCATTGTCTATCAAAGGATTTGGGGAATCTTCTCCAAATCTTTTTTTGTGTTTTAAATTGTGGTATAGTTTGAAACTATATCAAAGCCTAATTTTTTACAATTATACAGACAGTTTCTTTTCTGTTAAGATAGTTTCAACAACAATTTTTGGAGGACAAAACATGTCAACTACAATTATCGGATTCCCTCGTTTGGGTGAATTCCGCGAATTAAAATTTACAACTGAAAAATACTTTAGAAAAGAAATCTCAGAAGAAGAACTTTTGGCTGCTGCTAAAGAATTGCGTGCAAAACACTGGAACATCGTCAAAGAAAAAGGCATCACTGAAATCCCATCAAATGACTTTTCTCACTATGACAACTTCCTTGATGCTGCCTTCCTTTTCAACGTAGTTCCTGCATCAGTACAAAACTTAGAATTATCTGATCTTGAACGCTACTTTGCTTTGGGACGTGGTTACCAAGGAGAAAAAGGGGATGTTCGTGCCCTTCCGATGAAAAAATGGTTCAATACTAACTACCACTATATCGTTCCAAAATTTGAAAAAGACACTCAAGTAAAATTGGCTGGACACAAGATCTTTGATGAGTTCCAAGAAGCTAAAGAACTTGGTCTCAACACTCGTCCTGTCCTTGTAGGTCCATTCACTTTCCTTCAATTGTCAGACTTTGAAGAAGGCGTAAAAGCAGAAGACTTCGTAGATAGTTTAGTGTCTGCATACCAAGAAGTTTTTGCAAAATTGGCTGAACTTGGTGCGACTCGTATCCAATTGGACGAAGCTGCTCTTGTAAAAGACTTGACTGCTGAAGAAAAAGCCCTCTTCTTGAACCTCTACAACAAGCTTTTGGCTGACAAGAAAGGTCTTGAAGTTTTGCTTCAAACATACTTCGGTGACGTTCGTGACGTATACGCTGACCTTGTCAAATTGCCAGTAGATGCTATCGGTCTTGACTTCGTTGAAGGTAAGAAAACTCTTGAACTCGTTAAAGGTGGCTTCCCAGCTGACAAGACTCTTTATGCAGGTATTGTCAATGGTAAGAACATCTGGCGCAACAACTACGAAAAGAGCTTGGCTGTTCTTGAGCAAATCCCTGCTGAAAACATTGTTTTGACAAGCTCATGTTCACTTCTTCATGTGCCATTTACAACTGCTAACGAAGAATTTGAACCAGCTATCTTGAACCACTTTGCATTTGCAGTTGAAAAATTGGATGAAATCCGTGACTTGGATGCTATCCGCAACGGTCAAGGAGCAGAAGCTCTTGCAGCAAACAAAGAACTCTTTGCGACTGAACGTGTTGGTGAAAATGCTGAACTTCGTGCGCGTATCGCTGGATTGACTGACGCAGACTACACTCGTTTGCCAGCCTTCACAGAACGTGAAGCTATCCAAGAAGAAGCATTCAAACTTCCAGCTCTTCCAACAACAACAATCGGTTCATTCCCTCAAACTAAGGAAGTTCGTGCGAAACGTTTGGCCTTCCGTAAGGGTGAATTGTCACAAGAAGAATACGATGCCTTCCTTGCTGAAACGATCGATGAATGGATCAAATGGCAAGAAGAAGTTGGATTTGACGTGCTTGTACACGGTGAATTCGAGCGTAATGACATGGTTGAGTACTTCGGTCAAAACTTGTCAGGTTACCTCTTCTCTAAGAACGGTTGGGTACAATCATACGGTATGCGTGGGGTTAAACCACCAATCATCTGGGGTGATGTGACTCGTCTCAACCCTATCACTGTGAAATGGTCTAGCTATGCACAAAGCCGTACTGACAAACCTGTTAAAGGTATGTTGACTGGACCTGTTACTATCCTTAACTGGTCATTCCCACGTGAAGACATCTCTATCAAGGATTCTACTCTTCAAATCGCTCTTGCTATCAAGGATGAAGTTCTTGACCTTGAAGCCGCAGGCGTGAAAATCATCCAAATCGACGAGGCTGCTCTTCGCGAAAAATTGCCACTCCGTCGTAGCGACTGGTACGAAGACTACCTTGACTGGGCTATTCCAGCCTTCCGTTTGGTACACTCAACAGTAGCGCCAGACACACAAATCCACACTCACATGTGTTACTCAGAATTTACAGATATCATCCCAGCTATCGACAACTTGGATGCAGACGTTATCTCATTTGAAGCTAGCCGTTCAAACCTTGAAATCTTGGACGAACTCAAAGCGAAAAACTTCCAAACAGAAGTTGGACCTGGGGTTTACGATATCCACTCACCTCGTGTGCCTAACGAAGGCGAAATCGACCACACAATCGAAGCAATCCTTGCGAAAGTACCAAGCAGAAAAGTTTGGATCAACCCTGACTGTGGTTTGAAAACACGTGGTATTCCAGAAACGAAAGAAAGCTTGATCCGCCTTGTAGAAGCTGCGAAAGCTGCGCGTGAGAAATTGTAAGAAAAGACAGTTCTCCATACATGGTTGATCAGTAAGAAATCAACTAGAAAAGGTTCATACATATGTCACGTCAAACACCGTCCCTCTCATTTGAAGTTTTCCCTCCAAACCCAGCAGTAGGCAATGACAAAATTATTGCGGCCCTGAAAGATATGCAGGACTTGGCGCCACACTTTATCAGTGTGACTGCCAGCAATAATAAATTTAATATCAAAGAGACGACGGTTCGTTTGGCAGACTATATCCAAAATGACTTGGAGATTCCGACCATTGCTCACTTGCCAGCTATCTATCTAACTAAGGATAAGGTGGCTGAGACTATTGCAGATTTGGATAAGGTTGGGGTTCAGAAAATCTTGGCTCTTCGTGGAGATATCATTCCTGATGTGGAGCCACAAAAAGATTTCCATTACGCGACAGATTTGATCGAATTTATCAAGGAACAGTCGCCACATTTTGAAATTATTGGAGCTTGTTACCCAGAAGGACATCCTGATTCGCCAAACCAAATCTCAGATATTCAAAATCTCAAGAAAAAAGTAGATGCAGGCTGTTCAAGTCTTGTCACTCAGCTTTTCTTTGACAATGAGCGTTTCTACGATTTCCAAGACAAGTGTACCTTGGCTGGGATTGATGTGCCCATTCATGCAGGGATCATGCCAATCCTCAACCGTAACCAAGCGCTTCGTCTCTTGAAGACTTGTGAGAATATTCATCTTCCACGTAAGTTTAAGGCTATCTTGGACAAGTATGAGAATGACCCTGAGTCACTCAGAGCAGCAGGACTTGCCTATGCCGTAGACCAAATCGTGGACTTGGTAACGCAAGACGTAGCAGGTGTGCATCTTTACACTATGAACAATGCAGAAACTGCCCAATATATCCACCAAGCAACCCATGCCTTGTTCAATCACCAGTCTTTAGGATAATAAAAAGCAAACCATTCTTCTTTTCATGGAGGAATGGTTCCTTTTTAATAGAAAAGGCCGCACTTTTTAAGAAAAATATGATAAAATAGACTCTGTACGTACTTGATACAAAGATGAGGGTATTAAATAATACAATGAATTCAAACTGCAAGGTTTAGCGACACGAGCGAATCAAATAGATGATATTTGACGAGAGAGTTAGTAAAGCATTTAGCTAATCGCATGATAGCGATTAGCGTTAAAGGCTTAGATGCTATAGCATCAATCCTTTCTAATGATTTGTATCTTGATCTTTGTAGGCAAGGCGTATAATATTATCAATCCAAAGGGGATTAAAATGACAAAACAAGTGTTTCAAACGACTTTTGCGGGTCGTGAGTTGATCGTAGAGACTGGTCAGGTTGCTAAGCAAGCAAATGGCTCTGTTGTCGTGCGTTATGGTGAGTCAACTGTCTTGACTGCTGCTGTTATGTCTAAGAAGATGGCAACTGGGGATTTCTTCCCGCTTCAAGTCAACTACGAAGAAAAAATGTATGCAGCTGGGAAGTTTCCTGGTGGCTTCATGAAACGTGAAGGACGTCCTTCAACAGATGCGACTTTGACAGCGCGTTTGATTGACCGTCCAATTCGTCCGATGTTTGCGGAAGGTTTCCGTAATGAAGTGCAAGTGATCAATACGGTTCTTTCTTACGATGAAAATGCATCTGCACCAATGGCAGCTATGTTTGGTTCATCATTGGCCTTGTCTATCTCAGATATTCCGTTTGACGGGCCAATCGCTGGAGTACAAGTAGGTTATGTTGATGGCCAAATCATCATCAACCCAAGTCAAGAACAAGCAGAGCAATCGCTTCTTGAATTGACAGTAGCAGGTACGAAGCACGCTATCAACATGGTAGAGTCTGGTGCCAAAGAATTGTCAGAAGAAATCATGTTGGAAGCTCTTCTGAAAGGGCACGAAGCTGTCAAAGAATTGATTGCCTTCCAGGAAGAAATCGTTGCGGCAGTCGGTAAGGAAAAAGCAGAAGTAGAATTGCTTCATGTAGATGCTGACTTGCAAGCTGAAATCATCGCAGCCTACAACAGTGACCTTCAAAAAGCGGTCCAAGTTGAAGAAAAATTGGCGCGTGAAGCTGCAACTCAAGCAGTAAAAGACCAAGTAACAGCAGTTTACGAAGAAAAATATGCAGCCCACGAAGAATTTGACCGTATCATGCGTGATGTAGCTGAAATCTTGGAACAAATGGAACACGCAGAAGTGCGCCGTTTGATCACAGAAGACAAGGTCCGTCCTGATGGTCGTAAGGTCGACGAAATCCGTCCTTTGGATGCGGTTGTTGATTTCCTTCCTCGCGTACACGGTTCAGGTCTCTTCACTCGTGGACAAACGCAAGCTCTTTCTATCTTGACTTTGGCGCCAATGGGTGAAACGCAAATCATCGATGGTTTGGATCCAGAGTACAAGAAACGCTTTATGCACCACTATAACTTCCCACAATACTCTGTAGGGGAAACTGGACGTTACGGTGCTCCAGGTCGCCGTGAAATTGGTCACGGTGCTCTTGGTGAGCGTGCCCTTGCTCAAGTATTGCCAAGTTTGGAAGAATTCCCATATGCGATTCGTCTAGTAGCAGAAGTCTTGGAATCAAACGGTTCTTCTTCTCAAGCCTCTATCTGTGCGGGAACACTTGCCCTTATGGCTGGTGGTGTGCCAATCAAGGCGCCAGTAGCTGGTATTGCAATGGGTCTTATCTCAGATGGAAACAACTACACAGTTTTGACAGATATCCAAGGTTTGGAAGACCACTTTGGAGACATGGACTTCAAGGTTGCAGGAACTCGTGACGGGATTACAGCCCTTCAAATGGATATCAAGATCCAAGGGATTACTGCGGAAATCTTGACGGAAGCTCTTGCCCAAGCCAAGAAAGCTCGTTTTGAAATCCTTGACGTGATTGAAGCAACGATTCCAGAAGTTCGTCCAGAATTGGCTCCAACTGCTCCGAAAATTGATACCATCAAGATTGATGTGGACAAGATTAAGATTGTCATCGGTAAGGGTGGAGAAACCATCGATAAGATCATCGCTGAAACAGGCGTTAAGATTGATATTGACGAAGAAGGGAACGTATCGATCTACTCGAGCGACCAAGCAGCTATTAACCGCGCTAAAGAAATCATTGCTGGTTTGGTTCGTGAAGCGAAAGTGGATGAAGTTTACCATGCCAAAGTTGTGCGTATTGAGAAATTCGGTGCCTTTGTCAACCTCTTTGACAAGACAGATGCCCTCGTTCATATATCTGAAATGGCTTGGACTCGTACTAATCGTGTCGAAGACTTGGTAGCCATTGGTGATGAAGTGGATGTTAAGATTATCAAGATTGACGAAAAAGGTCGTGTAGATGCTTCAATGAAAGCACTCTTGCCACGTCCACCGAAACCTGAACATTCAGAAGAAAAAGGTGAAAAGGGTCATCGTCATGGCGATCGTCCTCGTCACCACCACAAGGACAACAAACCTAAGAAAGAAACTACAGAAACACCAAAAGACTCAGAATAAGAAAAGGAGAATTGTATGGGATGGTGGCGTGAAACCATTGATATCGTAAAAGAAAATGATCCAGCGGCTCGCACCACTTTGGAGGTTCTTTTGACTTATCCTGGTGTGAAAGCCTTGGCTGCCCACCGTCTCTCTCATTTTCTATGGAACCATGGTTTTAAGCTCTTAGCTCGTATGCACAGCCAGTTTTGGCGTTTTTGGACGCAGATTGAGATTCACCCAGGAGCTCAGATCGAATCAGGTGTCTTTATCGACCACGGTTCTGGCCTTGTGATTGGGGAGACGGCTATCGTTGAAAAAGGCGTTCTTCTCTACCATGGGGTAACCCTTGGTGGGACAGGGAAGGATATTGGCAAACGACATCCGACCGTGCGTAAGGGAGCTCTCATATCTGCACATGCCCAAGTTATCGGGCCTGTAGAAATCGGTGAAAATGCCAAGGTCGGTGCTGCAGCGGTCGTTGTAGCAGACGTTCCTAGCGACGTGACGGTTGTGGGTATTCCTGCCAAGATTGTCCGAGTGCATGGTCAAAAGGATGAACCAACCATTCATGAAGTTGAAGGAAAACGGGAATACTACGTCAATAAACTCGAGCAAGCGAGAGATGCCAGTCATAGATCGTCCGAGCTGTAGAGGATATCTATATGATTCAAGCAAGAAATAAGTTAAGCCAAGAGGAGTTATCTGAGGCGAAAAAACTAATTAACTGTTGCCAAGCCTATGATGGAACTTATCGTGATCCTTATCTTTCTAACATGCTTAATTTTGATCTAAGCATGCCCGCATTTTTCCTTTTTTACGAAAAAGGCGAACTTGTTGGTTTGTTAACTGTCTATGCTGATGACCAAGATGTGGAAGTGACGATACTGGTTCATCCCAATCATCGCCGTCAGGGAATTGCGCGTGCTTTGTTTACGAGTTTTGAGAAAGAAACGGCTGCTTTTTCTATTCGTTCAGTTACTTTTCAGACAGAACGTATTTTTCTAGAGCGTCATCCTGATTTTGTCAGTAACTGGGGATTGGTCGAGGATGAAGAGACAGAAACCTGGTTAGGACGTGATCGAACTGCTTATGCATTAGATTCCCGTTCGGATGTCGATGTGCTCTTGGCAGAACCTTCTTATCTTGAAGCCATTGCCCAGCTCCACCACCAAACCTTTTCAGATGAAGTGGAAGCATCGGAAGTGAGCCACAGATACATTTCGGAGGCCTTGAAGGATCCTGATAGTCTGCTTTACATATTACTCAAAGAAGGTCAAGTGATTGGCGTTTGTACGATCGATGTGTCTGGAAAATGCAATTACCTTTATGGACTTGCGATTGCTGAAGTCAATCGTGGAAAAGGTTATGGAAGCTACTTAGCAAAATCCCTTGTCAACCAACTCATTGAGCAAAATGATAAGGAATTTCAGATTGCAGTAGAGGGCAGCAACGTAGGTGCCAAACGCTTATATGAAAAGATTGGCTTTGTCAAACAAACCCAAGTGGTTTATCTGAATGCGAAAGAGTAATAAATGCTATTAGAAGAATTTGAAAATGTACCTGCTGTTATCGAGCCAACTGATCGAAGCCTCCGTAGTGGTGGAGAAATCTGTGATACCATTATCTTGTCTTTTAATGGAGAAATCCTTGAACGAGTTAAGCAGATAGATGGTGTCTACGAAGGTGGCTATCTTACCAATCTAAATGGCAAACTGCCATGGTATATCTATGAAAAAGATGGGAGTAAGGTAGCAGTTGCTATGGCTACGATTGGAGCTCCAATGGTTGTTGGACTCTTAGAAGAACTCAAAGCAAGAGGATTTAAGAACTTTATCGTTTTGGGATCTTGCGGAGTTTTAGACCAGTCTATTCAAGCAGATAAGATTATCCTACCAAGCTCGGCTTTACGTGATGAAGGTACTAGTTATCACTATGCTCCAGCAAGTGATGAGATAGCTTATGACCAATCTCTACTCTTAACTATGGAAAAAGCCTTGGATAAAGCTGGCATTGAGCATATTCGAACAAAGTCTTGGACCACAGATGCCTTCTATCGTGAGACAGCCGCTAAGGTCAAACGAAGACTAGCAGCAGGAGCTAGAGTTGTAGATATGGAAGCTTCAGCTATCATGGCCTGGGCCCAATATCGACAAGCCAATGTCTATCAATTTTTCTACACAGCTGACTATGTCGACCATCACAATCATGAATGGGATGCTAGACGCGAGGATAGAAAAGCGGATGCTATGACTTTCTTTGAGATTGCCCTAGTCATTGCTCGAGAGTTAGTTTAGACTAGTCTTTACGATAAATTCGAAACAAGAAAGGAAGGGAGCCTAACGGAAAACATAGCAATAAAACTTCCGTAGTGACTCCCTTCATCTTTTTACTTCATTCTTCTTTTATGTTTAGAAAGGAGCAAGGAAATCCGATTTGTGACAGGCAATCGGACTAAAATTTAGTTGAACAGTTTAGTTATGAAAATATCTGTTTATGAATTTTAGCTTTCCTGACTATTATTTTATGATTAAAATCTATGACACCATGTCTCGTGATTTGCGAGAATTTGTCCCAATCGAGGACGGCAAGGTTAAGATGTATGTCTGTGGGCCGACAGTTTATAACTATATCCACGTGGGGAATGCTCGCTCAACAGTAGCCTTCGATACCATTCGTCGCTATTTTGAATATCGTGGCTATGAAGTAGCCTACATTTCCAACTTCACTGATGTGGATGATAAGATTATCAACCGTGCCAAGGAAGAAGGCATCACACCTCAGGAAGTAGCGGACAAGTACATTGCTGCCTTTCGTGAGGATGTGACGGCTTTGGGGGTGAAACCTGCAACTCGTCATCCTCGTGTAGTCGAGTTTATGGATGATATTATTCGTTTTGTAGAAGACTTGATTGAAAAGGGCTATGCCTATGAGAGCCAAGGAGATGTCTATTTTCGTGTAGAAAAATCTCATAACTATGCTAAGTTGGCCAATAAAACCTTGGAAGACTTGGAGCTCGGTGCTTCAGGTCGTACAGATGAAGAAACTGCTCGTAAGGAAAATCCTGTGGACTTTGCCCTCTGGAAAGCTGCTAAACCAGGTGAGATTTCTTGGGATAGTCCATGGGGACCAGGTCGCCCAGGCTGGCACATCGAGTGTTCAGTCATGTCAACTGAGATTTTAGGAGATACCATCGATATTCATGGTGGTGGAGCTGACCTTGAGTTTCCGCACCACACCAACGAAATTGCCCAGTCAGAAGCTAAAACAGGCAAGACCTTCGCCAACTACTGGATGCACAATGGCTTTGTCAATATCGACAATGTCAAGATGTCTAAGTCTTTGGGAAACTTCATTACGGTACACGATGCTCTCAAAACTATCGACGGTCAAGTATTGCGATTTTTCTTTGCGACTCAGCATTACCGTAAACCAATCAACTTTACAGAAAAAGCAGTGCGTGATGCAGAGACAAATCTCAAGTATTTGAAGAATACCTATGAACAACCATTTACTGGAACTGTAGATGCTCAGGAGTTACAGGCATTTAAAGATAAGTTTGTAGCTGCTATGGATGAGGATTTCAATACAGCTAATGGAATCACAGTTGTCTTTGAAATGGCTAAATGGATCAACTCAGGAAACTATGATACGGTTGTTAAGGAAGCTCTTGCAGCTATGTTAGAGGTCTTTGGTATTGTCTTTGTCGAGGAAGTTTTGGATGAAGAGATTGAAGCCTTGATCCAAAAACGCCAAGAAGCGCGTGCCAATCGTGACTTTGCGACAGCTGACCAAATCCGTGATCAACTAGCTGCACAAGGGATTAAGCTACTTGACACCAAGGATGGAGTGAGGTGGACACGTGATTGATGTCAATCTCATTAACGGGATTGCTCTAGCTTTTGAAGGAGATGCAGTATATTCTATGTATATTCGTCGCCATCTCATTCTCAAAGGTATGACCAAGCCCAATAAACTCCACCAAGAGGCAACCAAGTATGTATCAGCTAAGGCTCAGGCACATTTGATTTCCCTTATGCTGGAAGAAGAAATCCTAACGGAAAAAGAGGAAGAAATCTATAAACGGGGTCGCAATACCAACAGTCATACCAAGGCTAAGAATGCGGATGTGGTGACCTATCGTATGTCTACTGGTTTTGAAGCGGTCATGGGCTATCTTCATATGACTGAAAATGTGGAACGCCTAGAAACCTTGATTTCTTGGTGCATCCAAAAAGTGGAGGGCTAGAAATGATTGCAAAAGAACTACTGGATTGGTTTCCTGATGGTAAAATCTTAGATCAGCCAGTTGATAAAGAGGGTTATCTAAGTCTACCTCTGTCAAATTATCAGTGGCTTTTGCTTGAGGAAGCTAGTCTTAGCGAGCGTGAAAAACAACTGGTGGCTCTCTTAACCAAACAGGAGCAAACCATTTCCCTCAATCCCTGGTATAGTTATCTCATTGAAGGCAAAGGACAGGCACCGCAAAACTTTAAAAAATTGCAGCTTGTCTATTGTCACCTATCCTATTTTCAACAGGAGAATTTAACGTCTTGGTTAGAGATGATGGGAACTCTCTTTCCAAATTGTCAAACAGTGCTTCAGGTGGGAGCGCAGGATTACATTTTTGTTCTCCAACAGGATAAGTACACATCAGTTCGCTCTATCTTGATGGATACCTTGGAAGCCGTAGAATATGACTTTGGAGTACGTTTATCCATCATGTTAGGTCAGGTCTGGTCACAGACAGGATATCAGGCTCTGTCAGATCTCATCAAAGCAGAACGTGATTTGTTCAAAAACTGGTGGCGACAAGGGCATCAAGGTTTCCATACTTTTTCTCAACTCTATCTGTGGAGTATGGGTGAAAGAATTGTGGATCTTCGAGTGATCAAGGAATATCTGCATCGGATGATTGTGGACCAGGATCAGATTCAGGAAATCATCCTTTCACTGTGGGAAAACAGTGCAGTCCTGACAAAAACAGCTCAACAACTGTATCTGCATCGCAATTCTCTCCAGTACAAGATTGATAAATGGGAAGAATTGACCGGTCTTCAGTTGAAAGAATTGACTGACCTCACCTTGTGTTATCAGTTGATTTTACCAGATATAATCTAAAGTTTTGTGCAAGTTGCACAGAACTTTTTTATTTTTTTGGTCACCTTGCCATAGAAAAGTAAAACGTTTTCATCTATAATAAAACTATCAAATGACAAAAGGAGTTCTCCACAATGGTAGAATTAAATCTTAAAAATATTTACAAAAAATATCCAAACAGCGAACACTATTCAGTTGAAGATTTCAACTTGAACATCAAAGACAAAGAATTTATCGTTTTTGTAGGACCTTCAGGATGTGGTAAATCAACTACTCTTCGTATGATTGCAGGTCTTGAAGACATCACAGAAGGTACTGCATCTATCGATGGCGTGGTTGTCAACGACGTGGCTCCAAAAGACCGTGACATTGCCATGGTATTCCAAAACTACGCTCTTTACCCACACATGACTGTATACGATAACATGGCTTTTGGTTTGAAATTGCGTAAATACAGCAAAGAAGACATCGACAAACGTGTACAAGAAGCAGCAGAAATTCTTGGTTTGAAAGAATTCTTGGATCGTAAACCAGCTGACCTTTCAGGTGGTCAACGTCAACGTGTTGCCATGGGTCGTGCAATCGTCCGTGATGCCAAAGTATTCTTGATGGATGAACCTTTGTCAAACTTGGATGCTAAACTTCGTGTATCAATGCGTGCTGAAATCGCTAAAATCCACCGTCGTATCGGAGCTACAACTATCTACGTAACTCACGACCAAACAGAAGCGATGACACTTGCAGACCGTATCGTTATCATGTCAGCAACTAAAAACCCTGCTGGTACTGGTACTATCGGACGTGTTGAACAAATCGGTACTCCTCAAGAAGTTTACAAAAACCCAGTGAACAAATTCGTAGCAGGATTTATCGGAAGCCCAGCTATGAACTTCATCAATGTTAAATTGAACGGTGACCGCATTGTTGCTGACGGATTTACTTTGAAAGTTCCAGAAGGTGCTTTGAAAGTTCTTCGTGAAAAAGGCTACGAAGGTAAAGAATTGATCTTCGGTATCCGTCCAGAAGATGTGAATGCAGAACCTGCTTTCCTTGAAACATTCCCAGAATCAGTTGTGAAAGCAACAATCTCTGTATCAGAATTGCTCGGTTCAGAATCTCACCTATACTGCCAAGTTGGTAAAGATGAATTCGTTGCAAAAGTTGACGCTCGTGACTACTTGCAAGCTGGTGCAACTGTGGAACTTGGATTTGACTTGAACAAAGCTCACTTCTTCGATGTAGAAACTGAAAGAACAGTTTACTAAGATAGATTTGAATCAATGAGCACTACTAGAGTTTTTCTGGTAGTGTTTTTTTATTAAGTTTAGCAAACTCTTACAGAAGAGGCTTTTCTAGTTTTCATATCCTCAAAAAAGTGTTAAAATGGTAGGAAGAACTGGAGAGTATGCATGCCGAAAGAAGTAATTTATTCAGGCGATGAAGTCGTCGCTTTAACGCAAAAATATTTATCGAAAGAAGATGTGGCTTTTGTACACAAGGCCTTGGTTTACGCTGTAGAATGCCATAGTGGCCAGTATCGTAAATCAGGTGAGCCTTACATTATCCACCCTATTCAGGTAGCAGGAATCTTGGCTAAACTCAAGCTAGATGCTGTCACTGTTGCCTGTGGTTTTTTGCATGACGTGGTAGAAGACACAGATGCTACTTTAGATGACTTAGAACGCGAATTTGGTCACGATGTTCGAGTGATTGTAGATGGTGTTACCAAGCTTGGTAAGGTTGAGTATAAGTCTATCGAGGAGCAGCTGGCTGAGAATCATCGCAAGATGCTCATGGCTATGTCAGAAGATATCCGTGTTATCTTGGTCAAACTATCTGACCGCCTGCATAATATGCGCACCCTTAAGCACCTTCGTAAGGACAAGCAGGAACGTATTTCCAGAGAAACCATGGAAATCTATGCACCGCTTGCTCACCGTTTGGGGATTTCAAGTGTGAAGTGGGAACTGGAAGATCTCTCTTTCCGCTATCTCAATCCAACTGAATTTTACAAGATTAGTCACATGATGAAGGAAAAACGTCAAGAGCGTGAAGCCTTGGTCGATGAAGTTGTGACGAAACTCGAGGAATACTCATCTGAGCGCCATCTTACAGGAAAAATCTACGGTCGTCCAAAGCATATCTACTCTATCTATCGCAAGATGCAGGACAAGAAAAAACGCTTTGAAGAGATCTATGACCTAATTGCCATTCGTTGTATTCTAGACACTCAGAGTGATGTCTATGCGATGTTGGGCTACGTTCATGAGCTGTGGAAGCCAATGCCGGGACGTTTTAAAGACTATATTGCCAATCGTAAGGCCAATGGTTACCAGTCTATCCATACGACTGTTTATGGACCAAAAGGGCCGATTGAGTTCCAGATTCGTACTAAGGAAATGCATGAGGTTGCTGAGTACGGGGTTGCGGCTCACTGGGCTTACAAAAAAGGAATCAAGGGTCAGGTTAATAGTAAGGAATCTGCTATTGGAATGAACTGGATCAAGGAGATGATGGAACTCCAAGATCAAGCAGATGATGCCAAGGAGTTTGTAGATACTGTCAAAGAAAACTATCTGGCTGAGGAGATTTATGTCTTTACTCCAGATGGAGCGGTTCGTTCACTTCCAAAGGATTCTGGACCGATTGACTTTGCTTATGAAATTCATACAAAGATTGGGGAAAAAGCAACAGGTGCCAAGGTTAATGGCCGCATGGTACCATTGACTACCAAGCTAAAAACAGGTGACCAGGTTGAAATCATCACCAATCCAAATTCATTTGGACCAAGCCGTGACTGGCTCAACATGGTTAAGACCAGCAAGGCACGAAATAAAATTCGTCAGTTCTTTAAAAACCAAGACAAAGAATTGTCCATCAATAAAGGTCGTGAATTGCTGATTAGTCAGCTCCAAGAAAACGGCTATGTAGCTAATAAATTTATGGACAAACGTCACATGGATGAAGTCCTTCAAAAAACTAGTTACAAAACAGAAGAAGCCCTTTTCGCAGCCATTGGTTTTGGAGAAATCGGAGCTATTACTGTCTTTAACCGTTTGACAGAGAAGGAACGTCGTGAAGAAGAGCGGGCCAAAGCTAAGGCAGAAGCTGAAGAATTGGTCAAGGGTGGCGAAGTTAAAGTGGAGAACAAGGACACGCTTAAGGTTAAGCATGAGGGTGGAGTAGTCATCCAAGGTGCTTCTGGTCTCTTGATACGGATTGCCAAATGTTGTAATCCTGTTCCAGGTGATGATATCGTCGGCTATATTACCAAAGGACGTGGAGTTGCCATCCACCGTGTGGACTGTATGAACCTTCGTTCACAGGAAAATTACGAACAACGTCTACTCGATGTTGAATGGGAAGACCAATTCTCAAGTAAGGAGTATATGGCTCACATCGATATCTACGGGCTCAACCGTTCTGGTCTATTGAATGATATCTTGCAAGTCTTATCAAATACAACTAAAAATATCTCAACAGTTAATGCCCAACCAACCAAGGATATGAAATTTGCCAATATTCATGTTTCTTTTGGAATTTCAAACCTTTCGATGCTGACCACAGTGGTTGATAAGATTAAGAGTGTACCAGAAGTCTACTCGGTTAAACGTACCAATGGTTAAGTTGGCTTGATATAATCAGAAAGGATTGCTATGAAAATTGTCGTTCAGCGTGTCAAGACAGCTCAAGTTTCTATTGAGGGGCAAGTATATGGGAAAATCCAGCAGGGGCTCTTACTCTTAGTAGGTGTTGGACCTGAGGATCGAAAAGAAGATTTGGATTATGCAGTGAGAAAGCTTGTCAATATGCGAATTTTCTCAGATACTGAAGGTAAGATGAACTTATCGGTTAAGGATATCCAAGGCCAAGTCCTTTCCATCTCTCAGTTTACTCTGTTTGCAGATACCAAAAAAGGCAATCGTCCAGCCTTTACAGGGGCAGCTAAACCGGATATGGCGGAAGCTTTCTATCAAGAATTTAACCAAGAACTAGCTAAGGAAGTTCCTGTTGAGACAGGAGTCTTTGGAGCAGATATGCAGGTGGAACTGGTCAATGATGGCCCAGTAACCATCATTCTTGACACCAAAAATAGATAAGAAAAACCAAGCTCGCGGGCTTGGTTTTTCTTATCTATCACAAAATATTCCAAAATGAAATGGGTTCTTGATAGGCTTGGGGGAAGTCTCTTTTCAGGCTTTGGCAGGTGCGATAGGAAGGGATGAGATATCTTAGGATGAGGAGACTTCCCTGAAGGAAAGGTGGGATACCACTTAAAAACAGCAAGGAGAGAATTATCAGGTTATCCCATAGGAGGATTTGTAAGGCAAAACGCCAGAATCTCGGTCTAATCTGGGAATAGAGTTGACTAAAGTGGTCACAAAGTTGGTTGGAAAGATAGGTAAACAGCACAGGGTGAAAGAAGATGAGCCAACCACTGTAAATCAAAATCCAATCCCAGGTAATACTCTTCGAAAATCAAATTCAAACTACGTCAGCTTCGCCTTGCCGTACTCAAGTACAGCCTGCGGCTAGCTTCCTAGTTTGCTCTTTGATTTTCATTGAGTATAAGTCCCTCTTTAAATGTCAAAAATGCCAGCATGATTCCATCGATGATGAGGAGTTGAATGGTTTTGATGTAGATGATTTTTTTCATGATAAAACCTTTTTTTCTTAGAGACACTCCCACAAATAGATATGTTTGTCATAAAAGTCTGGATAGTTTTCTTTTAGGTGGCTAGCCGTTATATAATAAAAAGTAGAATGACAGGAAGTAAAGACTGGAGTAAGAGAGTAAAAATGTTGAGGGCCAGTGATGGCTAAAAAGACAAATAATAGTAGGTCAGTGGAGAGAATCTCTAAGTAGTAAAGGCGAATTTTTTTGTTCATCTGAGGATAAATCTCAGAGAAATGTTTTTTGAGTCGATTGACCAAGCGAAATAGCAGTAGTCCTTGAGCAAGGATGAAAATGAAGCAAAAAATCAGGCCTCTCTCCAAAGAAAGTTCGTATCGGGGTCTGAAAGTTACCAACAGTAGCAAATCGCTGACTACGATGGCTGTAAAATGGATTCTAAAGAGATTTTTCATAAGATGACCTCCCTCTTTTATCTAGCTTCATTCTACTCCAAAAGAATGGGAGTTACAAGTAAAATGATAAAAAATTTTAGTAAGGAGATTCTATTAAGTCGACTTGCTTTCTTTATTTGAGTTTCCTTCTATTTTTCCACTTCTTCATCATTCCAGACAAATAAAGCTCCGATTGCATTGAGGATATAAAAGATGTATTTTCCGATATTGGCAAAGTTTCCTTGAATGCCAGCCTTTGTCAGCTGAACGAAATTGTAAATCAACCAAAATCCCCACTGAGTTGTCAGTTTCAATGCATTCAAAGCATTGGCAATGAGGGAGAGTGCAAAGGAAATAGTTGTTACGTAGGCAAGGAGATTCATCTTTCCTCCATAGCCGATATAGTTGGTCATAAATGCAAAGAGGAAGGCTAGAACTGAAATGATGACGGCTGCCCATTTCAATTGTTTTTGGTTCATCTTGTTGGGTCTACCTTCTTGTGAAGCTTCCCATTTCTTAATGGCAAAGGTATAAATGAGGAAGGTGACAGGATAGGTGATAATGGCCGCCTTATTTCCAAGGATATAGTCAATGGTGCCGGACAAAATCGTATTGACAATGCCAAAGTAATTTCCCCATTTGCTTAATTTTCCCGTGAAACGAGTGGACAACATGGAAATCCCAACGTTGGTTACGGAAATCAATCCAAAGGGCACAAGGGCAGTCCATGGGCCCCAGTCTACGAATTTATCGAGACGGGAGTTGAGGTAACCAGATGCGATCGCAATTCCAACGACCAGAGCAACCCCAAAGAGGTCAAACCATTTGGATGTCGCAAAAATTTTTAGTGATTTTTTCATAGATTAAAATATCTTTCTTTTTTTTACAAACATTCTACAACAAAATGAGAGTAACATCAAATGCTAGAAATAAAACCCTGAAAATCAAGCTTTCAGGGTTGGTAGGGGACTTGAGAAATTAGTTCAGTTTTTCAACATAGAGCTGTTTGGCGATTTCTAGGCTGACTTGGAGTTCTTCATTCTTGTGAATGAGAGTGAAGGTATTAGAGAAGCCATCAAACTGCTTGACTTGGAGTTGGTCTCCAATATGGATGCTGTGTTTTTCCAAATACTGGAGAAGTTCAAAACTATCATGGACCCGAGTCAGTAGATAGGTCCCTGCTTCTTTGATATCAGAGAGTGGAAGGTTATTAATCTCAACTAAAAGCTCTCCCTTGGCAGGAATGGTTCCTCCATGGGGACAGGTTTTTGGAAAGCCTAACATTTTGTCTAATCTCTCGACAAAAAAGTCTGAAACCGTATGTTCTAATACCTCAGCTTCATCATGAATCTGATTACTGGTATAGTCCAGATGGTGAACCAGAAAAACTTCAATGAGTCGGTGCTTTCGGTAAAGGTCAGATACAAGTTTTAAACCAATATCCGTTAGTAAGTAGCCCTTTTTCTGATCTTTTAGGATAAGATTTTCGGATTGCATGCGCTTGATCATTTCAGTTACAGCTGGAGGTGATACCTGCATTCGAGCAGCGATTTCCTTATTGGTAATCTTAGGAAGTTCCATGCCAATCTCATAAATACATTTTAAGTAATCTTCTTTATTTGGTGTCATTCGCATTTCCTTGTTTATTATCTCCATCTAGTATACCAAAAAAAGCTAGATTTCTCTAGCTTTCTGCCTTGTTATAAGTGGTCTTTCTTTTAGTCAAGCGACTTTGCTGCTTCAATGGCCGCTTCAAAGTTTGGCTCGGAATTGATATTGTCCACATACTCAACATAACGGATGGTATTGTCAGTATCGAGAACAAAGACCGCGCGTGCTAGGAGATGCCATTCATTGATTAAGAGGGCGTAATCACGTCCAAAGGAGTGGTCGAAGTAGTCTGAGAGCATGATGGCATTTTCAATTCCCTCTGCGCCACACCAACGTTTTTGAGCAAATGGAAGGTCCATAGAAACAGTAAGGACAACAGTGTTGTCCAAGCTAGCCAATTCTTGGTTAAAGCGACGAGTCTGAAGTGAGCAGATCCCAGTGTCGATAGAAGGAATGACACTCAAAATCTTTTTCTTACCATCAAAGTCAGCCAGTGATTTTTTAAAAAGGTCAGTTGTTGTTAGAGAAAAGTCAAGAGCCTTGTCTCCTACTTGTAGTTGTTTTCCTGTGAAAGTTACAGGATTTCCAAGGAATGTAGTCATAAGCTACTCCAATCTTTTTTCTTTCATTCTACATTAAATGTTCAGACTTTTCCAATAGTTTGACTGAAAATTGATTAGACAAAAACGCCAATTCAAGGAGAATGACGTTTTTAGAAATTTATTTAGACAAACCTTCAGCAATCTTTTCAAGATTGTATTTCATCATGTTGTAGTAGCTATCGCCTTCTTTGCCTTCTTCAGCGATAGAATCTGTAAAGATTTGAGCATAGATTGGGATGTTTGTGTCTTGTGAAACAGTCTTCATTGGGCGGTCATCCACACTTGATTCTACAAAGAGGGAAGGAACTTTTGTTTGACGAAGTTTTTCAACCAAGGTCTTGATTTGGTCTGGTGTTCCCTCTTCTTCGGTATTGATTTCCCAGATGTAGGCACTTGGTACGCCGTAAGCTTTAGAGAAGTATTTGAAGCATCCTTCGCTGGTTACGATGAGTTTCTTATCAGCAGGGATAGTGTTAAATTTCTCTTTGGCTTCCTTGTCTAGAGCATCAAGTTTTTCAGTGTATTCTTTGAGATTTTTTTCGTAGAATTCTTTGTTGTCAGGGTCTTTTGCGATGAGCTGTTTGGCAATATTTTGCGCATAAATCATCCCGTTTTCAAGGTTGAGCCAAGCATGTGGGTCTTCTTTGCCTTTTTCGTTTTGGCCTTCAAGGTAGATAACATCAACGCCTTCGCTGACTGCAAAGTAGTCTTTGTTTTCAGTTTTCTTGGCATTTTCTACCAATTTTGTAAACCAAGCATTTCCACCTGTTTCAAGGTTGATACCGTTATAGAAAATCAAATCAGCTTGAGAAGTTTTCTTGACATCTTCAGGAAGTGGTTCGTATTCGTGTGGGTCTTGACCAACAGGAACGATACTGTGAAGGTCAATCTTGTCACCTGCGATATTTTTAGTAATATCAGCGATGATTGAGTTTGTAGCAACAACTTTTAGTTTTTGACCAGAAGCTGCATCTTTTTTTCCGCTAGCACATGCTACAAGAACAATGGCGGAAAGAAAGAGAACGAGTAATGTACCTAATTTTTTCATTAGATCCTCCAATTTAGTGGGGTTCTGCCCCTTATTTTAACAAATGTTTATTTTTCAGTTTCAAATATCGTTGTTTTGGAGCGATAAAGAAGCTAATGAGAAAGAAACTAGCGGCTGTAAGCACGATACTAGAACCTGCCGCAACGTTAAAGCTATAACCGATAAAGAGTCCCAAAACTGAAGCAGTCGCTCCAAAGGTTGAGGAAAGGAAAATCATACTTTTCAGGCTATTAGCATACAGATAAGCAGTTGCCGCTGGGGTAATCAGCATGGCTACAATCAGGATAGTTCCGACACTTTGCATGGCTGTCACAGACACAAGAGTTAGGAGTACCATGAGAAGGTAGTGATAGAAATTGACAGGCATTCCCATGGCTTTAGCCAAGAGTTCATCAAAGGAAGTTATTAAGAGTTGCTTGAAGAAAATCCAGATTAACAAGAGAATGGCTGCCCCTACCCCCATGGTAATAAACATATCCGTATCTTGGACGGCTAGGATATTACCAAAAAGGATATGGAAAAGGTCAGTTGAACTTTTAGCGACACTAATCAAGATGATACCGAGGGCTAAGAAAGAAGAAAAGGTAATGCCGATGGCGGTATCGCTTTTGATAATCGAGTTCCCCTTGATGTAGGTAATGATGATAGCAGCTAGCAGTCCAAAGACAATGGCTCCGATAAAGAAGTCAATGCCCAAGATGAAGGAGAGGGCTACACCTGGTAACACAGCATGTGAAATGGCATCTCCCATGAGTGACATCCCACGTAGAATGATGAAACATCCTACAGCTCCAGCTACGACCCCGATAACAATAGCTGTTATCAAGGCATTTTGTAAGAAATGGAATTTTTGCAATCCATCTATAAATTCTGCAATCATAGGTCACCTCCATTGAAAAAGAGTCGATTACCGTAAGCTTCTTTGAGATTGGCTTGGGTAAAGGTTTCTTTGGTCGGACCAAAAGCAATCACTTCTCGATTGACAAGCAAGACTTGATCGAAGTAGTTGGGAACCTTGCTGAGGTCGTGGTGGACGATGAGAACCGTCTTCCCAGCTTTTTTCAGATCTCTCAGCGTATTCATGATAATCTCTTCACTGACTGAGTCAATCCCCACAAAGGGTTCATCTAAGAGGATATAGTCGGCTTCCTGCACCAAACATCTGGCAATCAAGACCCGCTGGAACTGACCTCCAGACAGTTGACTGATTTGACGTTCAGCGTAGTCAGCTAGGTCGACGATTTCAAGGGCCTCTTGCACTTTCTTCCAATGTTTAGCATTTAAACTTCGAAAGAGAGGAATAGAGGGAAATAGTCCTAACGAGACGCATTCCTTGACCTTGATGGGAAAGTTGTAGTCGATATTGATTTTTTGTTCGACATAGGCGATTCGATGTAAGGATTTTTTAACTTCCTTGTCATCGAGAAATGCCTGACCTTGATGTGGGATAATTCCCAGCATACCTTTTAATAATGTTGATTTCCCAGCGCCGTTTGGACCAATAATTCCGGTAATCGTTGGTCCTTGGAGCACTAGTGAAATATCCTTTAGTGCCAACGTTTCTTTGTAGGAGACACTGAGGTTTTCGATACGTATCATACAGTTATATTCCTCCTATCTTTTAATATACATTAAAATAAAAATTAAGTCAAGTTAATTTTTGTAAATATTTAAAATATTAACTAGAAAACAATCAGGAGAAGACGGTATTTTTAATTGCATTCCCCAGGGATTTTTGCTAAGCTAGGAATAAGTGAAAATAGGAAAGCGAGAACAAGATGACACGTTATCAAGATGATTTTTATGATGCTATAAATGGTGAGTGGGAAAAGACTGCTGTTATTCCAGCCGATAAATCGAGAACAGGTGGTTTTATCGACCTTGACGAAGAAATTGAAGAGTTGATGCTAACGACGACTGACAAATGGTTGGCAGGAGAAGATCTTCCAGAAGATCCTATCCTAGCAAACTTTGTCAAATACCACAGCATGGTGAGAGATTTCGATAAGCGAGAAGCTGATGGAATTGAGCCAGTTCTTCCTTTATTGGAGGAATACCAGGATTTGGAAAGTTTTGCGGATTTCGCAAGTAAACTAGCAGCATTTGAATTAGCTGGTAAACCAAACTTCCTTCCATTTGGTGTATCACCAGACTTTATGGATGCTAGAACCAATGTTCTTTGGGCTAGTGCTCCAGGAACAATCTTGCCTGATACAACCTACTATGCGGAAGACCATCCACAGCGTGAGGAATTGTTGAACCTTTGGAAAGAAAGTACTTCTAATCTCCTTAAAGCCTATAACTTCTCAGATGAAGAAATCGAAGATCTTTTAGAGAAACGATTGGAATTGGACCGCCGTATCGCAGCTGTGGTCCTTTCAAACGAAGAGAGTTCAGAATACGCCAAACTCTACCATCCATATTCTTATGAAGATTTCAAAAAGTTTGCCCCTGCTCTACCTCTAGATGACTTTTTCCAAGCTGTTCTTGGTCAAGTTCCTGATAAGGTCATTGTAGATGAAGAACGTTTCTGGCAAGCAGCAGAGCAATTTTATAGTGAGGAAGCTTGGCCTTTGCTCAAGGCAAGCTTGATTTTGAGTGTGGTCAATCTTTCAACGAGCTATTTGACAGACGAGATTCGTGTCTTGTCAGGTGCTTATGGACGTGCCCTTTCAGGAGTTCCAGAAGCCCAAGACAAGCGCAAGGCTGCTTACCACTTAGCCCAAGGACCATTCAAACAAGCCCTCGGCCTTTGGTATGCCCACGAAAAATTCTCTCCAGAAGCCAAGGCAGATGTCGAGAAAAAAGTGGCGACTATGATTGACGTTTATAAGGAACGTTTGGCTAAGAATGACTGGCTGACTCCTGAAACACGAGAAAAAGCCATTGTCAAACTCAATGTCATCAAGCCTTATATCGGTTATCCAGAAGAACTACCAGCCCGCTATAAGGACAAGGTAGTGGATGAATCTGCTAGCCTCTTTGAGAATGCCCTAGCCTTTGCTCGTGTGGAAATCAAGCACAGTTGGAGCAAGTGGAACCAGCCGGTTGACTACAAGGAGTGGGGAATGCCTGCTCATATGGTTAATGCCTACTACAATCCACAAAAGAACTTGATTGTCTTTCCGGCTGCTATTTTACAGGCGCCATTCTATGACTTGCATCAGTCATCTTCTGCCAACTATGGTGGTATCGGAGCGGTTATCGCCCATGAAATTTCTCATGCCTTTGATACAAATGGGGCTTCCTTTGATGAAAATGGTAGTCTCAAGGATTGGTGGACAGAGAACGACTATGCTGCCTTTAAAGAAAAAACGCAGAAGGTTATCGACCAGTTTGATGGCCAAGAATCTTACGGTGCAAGGATCAACGGAAAACTAACGGTATCAGAAAACGTTGCTGACCTAGGAGGAATTGCTGCAGCCCTTGAAGCTGCCAAGAGAGAACCAGATTTCTCAGCTGAAGAGTTCTTCCATAACTTCGCACGTATCTGGCGTATGAAAGGTCGCCCAGAGTTGATGAAACTCATGGCTAGCGTTGACGTACACGCACCAGCTAAACTTCGTGTCAATGTCCAAGTGCCAAACTTTGATGACTTCTTTACAACCTATGATGTCAAAGAAGGCGACGGTATGTGGCGCTCACCAGAAGACCGTGTGATTATTTGGTAATCAAAAAACCAAGGGTGTTTGATCCTTGGTTTTTATGTTTTAGAAAAATGGATTAAAGGTTTTTTCGTGGGCGATAGTCGTAGCTGGACCATGTCCTGGATAGACATCGTAGTTTGGAAGGGTAAAGAGCTGGGTTTGGACACTATGAAGGAGTTGTTCCATACTACCAGTTGGCAAATCTGTCCGACCAATGGTTTCTCGGAAAAGGGCATCTCCCGTTAAGACCAAGCGACCATCTGGAAAAACAAATGAAACTCCTCCGATAGAGTGGCCTGGAGTTGGTAATACAGTGAAGCGGAATTCTTCAATCTGGTATTCTTCATGAAAGACATAAGTGTGTTCAGCTGGTTTGCAGATGACATCCGCCATATCATCGTGTCGAGGGAGACCTGAAAGGTTGTCAACAGGAGTATAGAGCCAAGAAGCTTCACTTTCTGCCACATAGACTGGAGGATTTCTATAAGTATCTCTGACCAAGTCCAGACTCATAATATGGTCGTAGTGAGTGTGGGTCAGGAGAATGGCACAGACCGGTTTATTGATGGTTTCGATAGTCTTGCGAATGGCCTCCCAATGGTTACCCGGATCAACAACAATCAGGTGCTGGTCCCCTTCAAGATAATAAGTATTTTCATAGGCAACAGGGTTCACAGTTTTGTGGATTTTCATAGGATTTCCTCTTTCATAGATTTACAGTTTCTAGTATAACACAGAAGCACAAAATAAGGAATCAACAAAAGAGTCCCTCCATATAGGAAGGGACTTTTAACTTTTTAAAAATGATTTTTCCAGGCATGGAAACGAGCATCTAGTAGGAGTTGTGTCAGATTTTTTAAGATTTCAACTTGCTCAGGCTCTAGAGTCTGAGCTTGAGAAACAAGTTGTCGAACATGTTCAATAGCATTTTTAGAAGACAGTTCATTAATGGAGCTGATTCCAGATTCTAGGATGGTTCCGAAAAAGAGATCAAAGTAGAGTTCCAGTTCTTCATCGGGCACACTGTCCACCCATTCTTTAAGAGTGTCTTTGATTTGGAGACTTTCGCTACTGATGGCCTCTAGTTGGACAAAGTGGTGTCCCTCTGTCAGCCAACTAAAGGTACTGTGTTGGGCGATACCGCCGAGAGCTGTAGACTTGACGACGATAGGTGTATCAGGGACTTCTAGCATCATGCCAATGACAGATCCCTGTGGGACATAGCGGCGAATTTTTGGAATAACATCTTGATAACCAGTGGTTTCAGTCAGATGAGCCTGCAAACCAGGGGCATCGTAGGTATAAATCGCAGATATCTTTTCCTGCAATTCAGGTTGGATTTGACTAGCAGCATAGATGGCTAGATTCCCACCTTTAGAATGTCCAGCAAGCATGACGTTTTGTTTTGGATGTTGGGTAAAGAAATCTTCCAAGTATTCAAGAGCATCCTTTTGGGCAGGGATTTCCTTCATGTAGGTCATATGGAAATCTTCCTTCCAGCCAATAATACTGTCGTCTGTGCCACGAAAGACAATCAGATAAGTATCTAGGTTCAGACGATAGGTCATAGCAGCGAACTGCTTTTGAAGTTCTGTGTCGACCTCGTTGACAAAATTAGAAAGTTTGCTATTTTTAAAACGTTTGTGTTGGGATAACTGATTGAGGAGCTGAAGTCGTTCTTTATTGGTCAACATGGTACTTTCTCGAGGGACACGTGTTGCAACATCGCTTAAACGATTGACAGGCTGGTCCAATAGGTTATCAAAAGAAAGATAGGTCAACTCAGTCAGAGCAAGTATATCCAGTTCATTTAAGGGAAGATCATAAAAAGAATCGTATTGAACGTCAGTTAGGTAGTCAAAAATATTGGCCATGAGAATTCCTTTCTTAACTTTTATCATATCAGATTTACATCAATTTCGCTAGTAGTCAGAAGAATTTTGCTATAATATAAAAAAAGGAGGAGCAGATGCATAAGATTTTACTAGTAGAAGATGATCCAGTAATCCGTCAGCAAGTTGGGAAAATGCTCTCTGAATGGGGTTTTGAAGTAGTTATGGTAGAAGACTTTATGGAAGTTCTGACACTATTTGTTCAATCTCAACCTCATCTGGTTCTCATGGATATCGGCTTGCCTCTCTTTAATGGTTATCACTGGTGCCAGGAGATTCGCAAGATTTCCAAAGTTCCTATTATGTTTCTGTCATCAAGAGACCAGGCTATGGACATCGTTATGGCTATTAATATGGGGGCAGATGATTTTGTGACCAAGCCTTTTGACCAGCAGGTACTTTTAGCTAAGGTACAAGGATTATTGCGCCGCTCTTATGAGTTTGGAAGGGATGAGAGTCTCCTAGAGTATGCTGGAGTTATTCTCAATACCAAGTCTATGGATGTGCATGTCAATGGAAAACCTATCAGTTTAACAAAGAATGAATTTCAGATTTTACGTGTTTTATTTGAACATGCGGGAAATATCGTAGCGCGTGATGACTTGATGCGTGAACTCTGGAACAGTGACTTTTTTATTGACGACAATACCTTATCTGTTAATGTCGCGCGCTTGCGCAAGAAATTGGAGGAAGAAGGTTTGATTGGTTTTATCGAAACCAAGAAAGGAATAGGGTACGGATTGAAACATGCTTGATTTCAAAAGTTTTTTTCTAGCTTATATCCGTTCGCGTAGCCGTTTTTTCGTGTTTATTCTCTTACTTACAGGTTTACTCTTTCTCTTTGAGGTCTTATTTGATAACCAAGGGCCCTACTTTAACTATTTCTTCTTTCTATCTACATTTTTGACATTTTTGTTTTTGATATTTGATTTCTTGATAGAATTGCAACGTTATCGTAAGGAATTGCTCTATGGCGAAAGAAAAGCTAAGTCACCAATGGAAGTCCTTCTAACTGAAAAATTAGAGAAAAGCGAATCTGAACTCTATCAAAAGAAATCAGATGCTGAAAACCGCTATAATGATTTGGTGGACTACTATACACTCTGGGTTCATCAGATAAAAACTCCAATTGCGGCCAGTAAACTCCTCGTGAGTGAGGTGGCAGATCGCCAATTGAAACAACAGTTGGAACAGGAAATTTTTAAGATTGATTCCTATACCAACCTCGTTCTCCAATACCTACGTTTAGAGAGCTTCCATGATGATCTGGTATTGAAGAAAGAAAATGTGGAGGATTTGGTCAAGGAAGTCATTCGCAAATATGCCATTTTCTTTATCCAGAAAGGTTTAAGTGTTAATCTACATGACTTGGATAGAAGCATTGTGACGGATAAAAAATGGCTGTTAGTAGTTATTGAACAAATCCTTTCAAATAGCCTCAAATACACAAATGAAGGTGGAATTGAGATCTATATGGACAGTCAAGAACTTTGCATCAAAGATACTGGGATTGGTATCAAAAACAGTGATCAATTGCGGGTTTTTGAACGCGGATTTTCAGGCTATAATGGGCGTATGACCCAGCAGTCATCTGGACTTGGGCTCTACCTGACCCAAAAAATTAGCCAAGAATTAGGACATCAAATCTGTATCGAATCTGAACTTGGTCAAGGGACGACCGTGCGCGTTAAGTTTTCAGAAGTAAATCTACTGATCGAATGAAAAGAATTACTAAGAGCTTGGAAGAAACCTTTCAGGCTCTTCTTTAGACCTTGTTATGGTAAGAAAGTAGGTTTCAATCAGATAAAAAATTGTAATCTTACAAAAATGTAAGATTAAAGGCCTCTTTTGTAAGGTTATGTTATGGCAAGCTATCTTCATTTGGAGTAAACTTATAGCATAAAGAAAAAGGAGAGAAACCATGAAAACAATCTTACAAAAGAAAGATATAAGTAAACCAAGTCCAAAAGAGATCGAGCGTGTTCAGCTCGGTTGCGCTATTATGCAGGCTCAGTTTCAATTAATGGGATATTAAAAAGGAGATTATCATGACACTATTAGATGTAAAACATGTTCAAAAGATTTATAAAACACGTTTCCAAGGCAACCAAGTAGAAGCCCTGAAAGATATTCATTTTACTGTAGAAAAAGGCGACTATGTTGCCATCATGGGTGAGTCTGGTTCTGGGAAATCTACTTTACTCAATATTCTCGCCATGCTTGACAAACCAACTCGTGGTCAGGTCTTCCTAAACGGAACAGACACAGCTACCATTAAAAATACTGAAGCATCAAGCTTCCGTCGTGAAAAGTTAGGCTTTGTCTTCCAAGACTTCAATTTGTTAGATACGCTTTCTGTTAAAGACAATATCTTACTCCCTTTGGTATTGTCTAGAAAGCCTATTACAGAAATGATGAAAAAATTGGTAGTGACGGCTGAAAATCTAGGCATCAACCAATTGCAAGAGAAGTACCCTTATGAAATCTCTGGTGGACAAAAGCAACGGGTAGCAGTAGCCCGCGCTATCATTACAGAACCAGAAATTCTTCTTGCTGACGAGCCGACAGGAGCTCTAGACTCCAAATCATCTGCAGCCCTCCTTGATATCTTTGATCAAATCAATGAACAAGGCCAAACCATTCTCATGGTAACCCATTCAACAGCTGCAGCAAGTCGTGCGAAACGTGTCCTCTTCATTAAGGATGGCATTCTTTATAACCAAATCTATCGTGGTGAAAAAACTGATCGTCAGATGTTCCAAGAAATCTCTGACACCTTGACTGTTATGGCAAGTGAGGTGAACTAGTATGTTTCGATTAACCAATAAGTTGGCCATATCCAACTTAATCAAAAACCGCAAACTCTATTATCCCTTTGCTTTGTCTGTCGTTTTGGCAGTCACTATTAGCTATCTCTTTTATTCCCTAGCCTTTAATCCTAAAATTGTGGATTTGCGTGGTGCGTCTGCCATTCAATTTACCTTACAACTAGGGCTTGTCGTAGTGACACTTGCATCTGCCATTATCGTTCTTTATGCCAATAGTTTTGTCATGAAAAATCGATCCAAAGAACTGGGTGTATATGGCATGTTGGGCTTAGAAAAGCGTCACTTGATTGGTATGACCTTCAAGGAACTCTTGATTTTTGGGCTAGTAACAGTCACTGCTGGTATTGGGATTGGTGCCCTCTTTGACAATCTCATCTTTGCATTATTGCTTAAACTTGCAAAGATGAAGGTAGAGTTAGTAGCCACCTTCCAATGGTCCGTAGTCCTTTCCATCCTTCTGGTATTTGGGCTTGTCTTTTTAGTCATTGTCTTCCTAAATGCTATCCGCATTATCCGTATGGATGCTCTGCAACTTTCTCGTGAGAAAGCAAAAGGTGAGAAGAAGGGCCGTTTCCTAGTCCTTCAAACTTTAGTAGGACTAATTACTCTAGGTGGTGGCTACTACTTAGCACTAAGTGTAACAGATGCATTTAAAGCTGTCGCTACTTTCTTTATTGCGGTTATGTTAGTTATTGTAGGGACCTATCTCTTATTCAATGCTGGTATTACAGTTTTCTTGCAGTTGCTTAAGAAAAACAAGAGATATTACTACCAACCAAATAACTTTATCTCTGTTTCTAACCTTATCTTTCGTATGAAGAAAAATGCTGTCGGATTAGCAACCATTGCCATCCTTTCAACCATGGTTTTAATCACCATGTCGGCAGCAACCAGTATCTACAACGGTTCTGAAAACATGAAAAAACTCCTATATCCTCACGATTTTACTGTTAATGGAAAAAATGTCGAAGTTGAGAATTTAGACCAACTTTTGACTCAGTATGCAAGTGAGAAGAATCTAACGATTAGTAATAAGGATGTTCTCAGCTATGCAAGTTTCGGTCTTTCTAGTCAAGAGGGGACCAAATTAACCATCTTTGAAAAAGGGCAAAATAGTGTTATGCCCAAGACGGTCTTCTTAGTTTTCGACCAAAAAGATTACGAAAATATGACTGGTCAGAAATTGAATCTCACTGGAGATGAAGTAGGGCTTTGGGCTCGAAATGACCAACTTAAAGGACAGAAAGCATTTAGTCTGAACAATCAGAACTATACGATCAAGGAAGCAATACAGCAGGATTTTATTGCTAATCATGTTTCCAATCCTTATGTACTATTGGTATCGGATTATAACTATCTTGTAGTAGCTGATCTTCAAAGCTTTTTGGAACAGTACCAGGATTCAGCTGTATACACACAGCTCTACGGTGGTATGGATGTAACAGCTAGTCTAGAGGAACAGTTAAAGCTAACTGATGATTTTGAGGAGTTTGTAAATAATTTTAGTCATAATCTCAAAAATGAAGATGGTATGGTATATGGTGGAGGCACTGCAAGTGATGCAATTGCCCAAATGAATGCTCTCTTTGGAGGAGTTCTCTTTATCGGTATTTTCCTCTCTATCATCTTTATGATTGGAACTGTACTCGTTATCTACTATAAACAAATCTCAGAAGGTTATGAGGATCGTGAACGCTTTGTCATCCTGCAAAAGGTTGGTTTGGATCAAAAACAAATCAAGCAAACCATTAACAAGCAAGTCTTGACTGTTTTCTTCCTCCCTGTAATCTTTGCTTTCCTTCATCTAGCATTTGCCTATCATATGTTAAGCTTGATTCTCAAGGTTATTGGGGTAGTAGATACAGCTATGATGTTAAGCGTAACACTTTCAATCTGTGGTATCTTTGCCCTCATCTACGTACTTATCTTTATGATTACTTCAAGAAGCTATCGTAGAATTGTTCAAATGTAAAAACAGAAACATCAAAAAAGAGAGTGGGACAGAAATCGTTAATTCGTTAGAATTCGATTTCGTCGTCCCACCTCCGCACAGTTGAGTAGGGCTGTAAAAGCTGATGAAATCAGCGTAGTAGAGCCCAATCAACCACTGCGTCTTACTCGACAATCCAAAGACAATTGAGAGGCTAGGACTTTTGTCCCATCCTCTTTTTTAGTAGCTGGCATTTTGTACCAGGTTTTATCGTTTATTTTTCAACTCGTGATTTGTTAGCGATATCAGCTAGGATTGCTGCTACAAACTTATCATGTTTAAACATTAAAACGTTATCTTCTTTCAGAGGAGATAACGTTTTTTCTTTTTCGGATAAGGAAACAAAAATTTCTACCTTTCACTATCTTTCAAATTGATTGAGTTCTTCAGAGAAAGGTTGTAAAATTTTTGATATAATATCAAGGATGGACTGATGGATAGTTAAAAGATAATTTTCAAAAGAATGATAGGTGAGAAGAAAAATATGTAAGATTGGACAGAAGTCTCTCTACCATCGTCTATACAGAAACAAGATTATATGAAATAAAAGGAGTAACCAATGACCGGAAACTATTCAACACGTGAATACCGTGAGAAATTATATGATGACCTTCATGTTCGATTAAGAGATACAGTAATTTTAATGTGTGCGATTTTTATTGCCTCTATAGGTCTAAATATGAATTCAACAGCTGTCATTATTGGAGCCATGCTGATTTCCCCTCTTATGACACCGATTGTTGGACTGGGATTCGGTTTAGCTATTTTTGATACGCGTTTAATCAAGCAATCTCTAGAGGTTTTATTTACTCAAGTATTGGTCAGTTTGCTTGTCTCGACTCTGTATTTCTGGATTACTCCCTTATCTTATGCAAGTAGCGAGTTGATTGCACGAACCTCTCCAACAATTTGGGATGTTCTCATTGCTATTGCTGGTGGGATAGCAGGTGTTATTGGTTCAAGGAAAAAAGAAGCAAACAATATCGTGCCTGGAGTAGCTATTGCAACAGCTCTGATGCCACCTATCTGTACTGCAGGCTATGGTTTAGCTAATGGAAATGTACGATTTTTATTTGGGGCTCTTTATCTTTTCTTGATCAACTGTGTCTTTATCATGCTCATCAACATTGTTGGAACAAGAATGTTGATGAGAAAATCTCCCTTAAGTTCATTTAATGAGCTAAACATTAAAATGAAAATTGGGTTGATCTCCTTGATTGTATTATTGGTTCTTCCAGCCAGCTATTCAGCAGTCACTCTGACGATGGATCAAGCACGAAAAGAAGGGATTAAACAATTTGTAGGAAAAGAGTTCGCCAATCATACGGTTATTAATCAAGTCTACAAGTCAAGTAATAATGAATTGGTCTTGACAGTTGTTGGAGATCCGATTTCAGAAGAAGAATTAGAAACTATTCGCCAAAAGCAGGACTCTTACGGTATTCAATCTGTTCAATTGAAAGTTAATCAAGTCCATAATTCGACAAAATTAGATAGTGAGGCGACCAAGGAATTTTACGAAACCATTAACCAGTATATCGATCAAAAACTCTCTGAAAAAGATTCACAAAAAGATCTCGTAAAAGAGAATGAAGCAGACAAGGATTGAGGATATTGAACTTATCTAACTCATGGAAGCAAATCTTGGGAGGATATCTTATATCCAAAAGTTAGTGGATAGAAAGGATCGTTGATGAGGATACCATTTGTGGTGGTTTGACCAATCACTACTAGCTCAGGCTAAATAAAAAAGCAACAGCTGAAACAGTTGTTGCTTTTTTAGCTAGCTGGAATTTTTATCCCAGGTTTTATCGTTTATTTTTCAACTCGTGATTTCTTGGCAATATCAGCAAGAATCAATTCTACAAATGCGTCTACCGGCATAGTTTCAGTTTCTTTTTGACCATAACGGCGAACGTTTACAGCCTTCTCTTCCATTTCCTTGTCACCAACGATCAATTGGTAAGGAATTTTTTGAGTTTGAGAAGCACGGATCTTGAATTGCATTTTTTCATTGCGTTCATCCACATCGGCACGAACACCACGGTCACGGAGTTTCTTAGCTACTTTCCAAGCGTAGTCCACGTGTTTTTCGTTAGAAACTGGGATAAGAGTTACTTGGTGTGGTGCAAGCCATGTTGGGAAGGCACCCTTGTAGTTTTCAATCAAGATAGCTGTGAAGCGTTCCATAGTTGAGATAACACCACGGTGGATCATAACTGGACGGTGTTCTTCACCATCAGCTCCGATGTATTTAAGGTCGAAGCGTTCTGGAAGCAAGAAGTCAAGCTGGATAGTAGAAAGAGTTTCTTCTTTACCAAGGGCAGTCTTAACCTGGATATCCAATTTTGGTCCGTAGAAGGCTGCTTCACCTTCAGCTTCAAAGTAGTCAAGTCCCATGTCATCCATAGCTGATTTCAACATACGTTGAGCATTTTCCCACATCTCATCATTATCAAAGTACTTGTGAGTATCTTGAGGGTCACGATATGATAAACGGAAACGATAGTCAGTCAAGTTGAAATCTTCGTAAACATCGATAATCAATTGAAGCGTACGTTGGAACTCATCTTTGATTTGTTCAGGTGTTACGAAAGTGTGACCGTCATTAAGTGACATTTCACGTACACGTTGAAGCCCTGTAAGAGCACCAGATTTTTCATAACGGTGCATCATACCGATTTCAGCAATACGGATTGGCAATTCACGGTATGAGTGAACGTGGTGTTTAAAGACCTCGATATGGTGAGGACAGTTCATTGGACGAAGAACGAATTCTTCACCATCACCCATATCCATGGTTGGGAACATATCTTCACGGTAGTGATCCCAGTGACCAGAAGTCTTGTAAAGTTCAACTGAGGCAATTGGTGGAGTGTAGACGTGTTGGTAGCCAGCAGCGATTTCCTTGTCGACGATGTAGCGTTCCAATTCACGACGGATAGTCGCACCATTTGGCAACCAGAATGGAAGACCTTGACCAACTTCTTGAGAAATCATGAAGAGATCCAATTCTTTACCAAGTTTACGGTGGTCACGTTCTTTGGCTTCTTCACGCATTTGAAGGTAGTTCTTCAAGTCTTTCTTGTCAAACCAAGCTGTACCGTAGATCCGTTGCATCATAGCATTATCGCTATTTCCACGCCAGTAGGCACCAGCTACGTTGAGAAGGTGGAAGATTTGGATGCGACCTGTTGATGGGACGTGTGGTCCACGGCAGAGGTCCACATACTCTCCTTGACGGTAAATGGTCAAACCACCTTCGTCTTCTGAGTGCTCTTCAATCAATTCCAATTTGTATGGATCATTTTTGAAAATTTCACGCGCTTCATCCTTGGTCACTTCCTCACGGATTGATGGGAAGTTTTCTTTAACGATTTTCTTCATTTCTTCTTCGATACGAGGAAGGTCTTCATTTGAGATTTGACCCGCTTGGTTGTCTGTATCGTAGTAGAAACCATCTTCGATAGCTGGACCAACACCCAAGTGAATATCTGGGAAGAGGCGACGAGCTGCTTGAGCGAACAAGTGAGCCGCTGAGTGACGCAAGATTGGAAGGGCATCTTCGTGATCAGGTGTCACGATTTCAATGCTTCCATCTTCAGTGATAGCACGAGTTGTGTCAATGAGTTTGCCGTTAAATTTACCAGCAAGGACTTTTTTAGCTAGGGAATTACTGATAGATTGGGCAATTTCAAAAGTTGTAACGCCAGATTCGAATTCACGAACAGCGCCATCTGGGAAAGTAATTTTAATCATGGTTTTCTCCTTATATTATTAGTTATCAATTATTTTTATAGCAGAAGTGTTTCCCTATTTTTGCAGTTTTAAATCAAGAAAAACAAAAAGCGACCTCCTCAAAAGGACGTCGCAACGTGGTTCCACCTTCATTTATGTACAACAAAAACTGTTGACACCTCTGATTGGCTCTAACGTGGCCACCGTTTTATGTTTGCATAAAAGTTAGTAGAGTAGTATCAGTTTAGACTTCCTATGCGTTCTCAGCAACCACGCACTCTCTAAAAGAAAGATTCTAAGCGACTTGTCTCTATGCATTATTATAGCATGATTGCGAGATTTTTCAAGGATTTTGTGAAAGTTTTTTGTTTTTCAGTTTTTGAACCAGATACCTGATAATGGCACCAATAACTGTACCTAGTATAATAAGAATTTCATAGGCTAGGAAATAAACAATAATAAATTCTCTGAAAGGAATAATAGTAAAACAATAGAGCAAGCAACTACCTAGAAGCCAATGCAGTGAAAAACCAAAACGATAACTATAAAGAAGAGAAACTATAAAAACTACAACAGGCGAAATGATGAATATATTTAGAAGATAGAGGCCTGTTAAATCAGGATTCGATGATAGTAGTATAAATAATCCATAAAGTGGCCAATAAAAGAAAAATACGACCAGATAGTAGGGGAGATATTTGAAAAATTTACGCATGGTAATCACCTCACTTTTCAAGCTGTCTACTTAGATATCCTTCCTATAACTATTATAGCATATTTGTGGTATGGATAGTAAATCAGTTGACAAAGAACTTAGTTATTGGTAGAATAGAAATTGTCTTAAAGACAAATAACTTCTTCTTGGTTACAGGCATGCCAACCTGTCACTCGGATGAAGCCAAATAAAAAGGAGAAACATCATGGCAATCTCAAAAGAGAAAAAAAATGAAATCATCGCACAATATGCACGTCACGAAGGTGATACAGGTTCAGTAGAGGTTCAAGTTGCTGTCCTTACTTGGGAAATCAACCACCTTAACGAACACATCAAACAACACAAAAAAGACCACGCTACTTACCGTGGATTGATGAAGAAAATCGGTCGCCGTCGTAACTTGCTTGCATACTTGCGTAAAAACGACGTTAACCGTTACCGTGAGTTGATCAACTCTCTAGGACTTCGTCGCTAATCTGCTTTATTTTCCACTTACATTGCGTTGTCACCTTACCTCGATATACTCAAGTATAATCTTCGGTTACGATTCCTAGCACTGTAAGGTAAAATAAACCAGAATGATCTCCCTTCGGGGAGATTTTTTGTTTTACTAACATTTTTGTACAATCTTCGGCTTGCCGCCTAGTCTATAAACGTTTGATCCAGCAAGAATCATGATGCTAAGGGCGTAAGAAATCCGTATGAAAATAGGGAAACGACACCGTGTTCGATGAACACAAGGAGTTTCATCTTTTTCACTAGGATTTTAGCCCGAGCTCAAATCAGCTCTCTGACCTCAGGGAGCTTTTTTTATTTTTGTCACCTACCTCGATATACTCAAGTATAATCTTAGGTTACGGTTCCTAGTACTGTAAGGTAAAATAAACCAGAATGATCTCCCTTCGGGGAGTTTTTTTGTTCACTAGGATTTTAGCCCGAGCTCAATCAGCTATCTAGTTTTAACAGTCTTTTTAGCTGTATCTTTCTAGTCTTGTCCCTACTTTAGAAATGTGGTATACTATTTATGAAAATTGTCTAAATTTTTAATTTTATTAAGGGAGAGTTTTATGATTTCCAAATCTTCTGGAAGCCATCAAAACCTGCGGTATGTTTTTCTCCTATCTCTGTTGCTGGGAGCTTTGGGAGTTTCTCTATTTTTGGCTGTTTCTATGGGTTCAGTTCAAATTAGCTTGAGTGATACTTATCGGATTATTTTGAGTAAGATGGGGGCTCCTCTGGATATAGGAGACCTTTCGAAGTCTACACTTGCTATTGTTTGGAATATGAGATTACCACGGGTTTTTCTTGGTTTGATAGTTGGTGCTGGCCTTTCCATGTGTGGTAGCGTTATGCAGTCAACAGTCAATAATCCAATCGCAGAACCTTATGTGTTAGGAATTTCAGCTGGGGCAACCTTTGGTGCGACTTTGAGCATCATTCTCGGGTTTAAGGTCATGATTGGTCTTGGCTCTTTCCTTGGAGCGCTTGTGGCAACAATTGCAGTTCTACTCATTGCATCCATGCAGGGCAGAATGACAACTTCAAGCCTGATTTTATCCGGGACAGTAGTGAATGCACTATTTTTGGCTTTTTCAAACTTTATTATCTCAATTGGCGCTAATGCTGATAGTGTCATGACCATCAAGTTTTGGACCATGGGTTCTTTAGCGGGGACTTCCTGGGCTCACTTAACCTTGCCAACTATAATCGTGGGAATTGCTTTTTTATTTTTCTCTACCCAATATCGTGTTTTTAATGCCATGATGATGGGTGATGAGGCGGCTTTGACCTTAGGGATTCCCCTACGTTTTTACTGGTATCTTTATGTGACGATTGTGGCTGTAATGACAGCAATCTTGGTATCGACCTGTGGGATTATTGGTTTTGTTGGTCTCATCACACCTCATTTGGCACGAAGTTTGGTTGGTACTAATTACAGAAGACTTTTTCCGATCGCTACTTTGCTCGGCGCCCTCTTTGTTATCTGGGCAGATGTCCTTGCTCGTGTCTTGATTCAAAATGCTGAGCTGCCGATTGGGATTTTCACGGCTCTAGTAGGTGCTCCTTTCTTTATTTACATGGTTGGAAGTAGACGAGGGGAGGTGAAAGTCTGATATGGACTTAATGTGCCAGGATATTCACTTTGGAATAGGAGAGAAAAAAATTCTCAAAGGAGTGTCGCTCAAACTGGAGGGCAAGCAATTTCATACCATTTTGGGACCCAATGGAAGTGGGAAAACTAGCTTGCTGAAACTCCTCTATCGACAGGAAAAACCTGATCAAGGTTTGATTTCTCTAAATGGGAAACCGATAGAACAAATGAGCGTCAAGGAAACGGCAAAACAGATGGCAGTCGTCACGCAGTTTAATCAGTTACAATTTGATTGTAGGGTTGAGGAAATCGTCATGCTGGGCAGAACACCCCATCTCTCTTTCTTACAAAAGGAAAAAGAAAAAGACTTTACCTTGGTTGAGGATGCTCTGGTCAAGGTAGATATGTTCGAAAAGAGAAATCGACTCTACTCTTCTCTGTCAGGAGGAGAGAAGCAGCGGGTTTTATTGGCACGAGCCTTGGCCCAAGAACCGACTCTCCTGCTCTTAGACGAACCGACCAATCATTTGGATATCAAGTACCAACTAGACTTGTTAACCATTGTCAAACATCTCCATATCAATGTGCTAGCAGTGTTGCATGATATTCAGCTAGCTTGTCGCTATTCAGACTATCTCTATCTGATGAAAGAAGGAGAGATTGTTTACCAAGGGACTCCAAAAGAGACCATCACTCCTGAGTCTTTGCAGGCTGTCTATGGTGTCCAAAGTAAGGTTACTTGGACAGAAGATCAGCAAGCCATGATTCACTATTTATAAAAAATGAAAAGGAAAACAAAACATGAAAAAATCAATCGGTATTTTGCTCCTAACAGTAGCTACCTTAACTTTGGCAGCTTGTGGCAATAGTTCAACAGAAAAAGCTACCACACAATCAAGCGCAGAGACAAGTCAAAAATCTACTACAGAAACCAACTATCCTGTAACCATCAAAACTTATGATGCCAAAGGAAACGAAGTCGAACAAGTCTTTGAAAGGGCACCTGAAAAGGTTATTACCAACAATCTTTCAACAACTGAAATCCTACTCGAACTTGGTTTGAAGGATAAAATTGCCGGCATGCTCAATCCTGATAATGCCGTAACTGGTAAATACAAGGAAGCAATTGAAGCCATCCCTCATATTGGGGATAAAAAATCAGTCTCACAAGAAACGGTTCTTTCTTATGAACCAGATGCTTTGATGGGACGTAATATGATGTTCTCTGAAAAGTCAATGGGAACTATCAGCGCTTGGAATGAAAATAAAATCCCTGTTTATACGCAAAAAGCCTCACTTTCAAATATCCAACAGGATTTGGGAAATATCGTAGAAGATGTGAAGAATCTTGGTACCATTTTCAATGTCCAAGACAAGGCTAATCAATACGCAGAGCAATTGCAAGCTAAAATCGATGCGGTTAAAAAAGCTAACCCAGAAACACAGGGTGAAAAGAAAAAGGCTTTGATTATGGTAGCCTACAATGACGAAACTTTTGGTGCTTACAAGTCAGCCCTTCAAGAAAGCTTGCTCAACCAACTTGGTTACACAAATGTCGCAACAGGAACTTCTGGCTTGACCCTGGAAAATCTAGTATCAATGGATCCAGAGCTGATTATCTATGTAACCAGCGACCGCAATCAAAAGTTGGATGAAAAAGCAGTGGATTTGATGAAGGCAAATGCTGTTTTGGAAAATGTCCCAGCAATCAAGAATCAAAAAATCATGACCATCTCTTACGATGAGTTGATGGATTACGGTCCTGCAGTGATTGACTCCCTTGAAAAAATCAATGACTTTATCAAGAAATAAGGAGTTTAACTGGGAAGGGATTCAGGTTAGGGTCAGCCTTCCTTCAACCTATGACTCTAAACAAGCCTACCCAGTTGTGCTTTTAAACGATGGGGAACTGGATTATTTATCAGACCTATCCCAATCTGTGATTTTGGTGGGCTTGATTCCAGAAAATCGTCTGGATGACTTTACACCCTGGCAGTCTAAGGCTTTGAAAGAAGGGACCCCAGATTTTGGTGGGAAGATAGATGCATACCATCAGAAGCTCTTTCAAGGGATTCTAACAACTCTGCAAAAGGACTACTTGATTGATGAAAGTCGAATTGCCTATGGTGGCTATTCACTGGGCGGTCTTGCTGCTGTTTATAGTCTCTATAGTAGCTATCTTCCTTTGAGCTGTATTTTCTCTATCTGTGGTTCCTTCTGGTATCCAGACTTTATAGATTTTTGTAGGGAACATGACTTGATACAGAGCCAAAGATTTATTTATCTACAAAATGGTCAGACAGAAGGTGCTAATCATTCCAACCGTTTGTCTAAGGCTCCTATTTATGCCAGAGATCTACATGATCTGATTTCAGAGAATGTGCCTTCGACTTATTGCACATTTGATGCTTATGGGCATCATGAAGCTCTCGACCAACGCTATCATCATTTTTGTGATTGGCTGAGAGAAGAGTGGAAGCTTACGTAAAAATCTAATACTCTTTGTTTAGGATGGACAGAGAGTATTTTTCTTGTCATTATTCGGGTATATTTTGAAATTTCCACGTGATTATCCAAAACGAAAGTTTAACTGTAATGCATCAAAATGTGGTATAATGAGTAAATAGATAGAATCGAGGATATTATGTCATTTACGAAATTTAAGTTTAAAAAATATATAGAAGAAGCCTTGGAGGAGTTGAAGTTTACCACTCCAACAGAGGTGCAAGATAAGTTGATTCCTATTGTCTTGGCAGGTCGTGACTTGGTTGGTGAATCAAAAACAGGTTCAGGGAAAACTCATACCTTCTTGCTTCCAATTTTCCAACAGTTGGATGAAGAGAGCGATAGCGTGCAGGCAGTTATCACAGCTCCGAGTCGTGAGTTAGCAACACAGATTTATCAAGCTGCTCGTCAGATTGCAGGACACTCAGAAGTAGAGATTCGTGTCGTTAACTATGTGGGTGGTACGGACAAGGCCCGTCAGATTGAAAAATTGGCAAGTAATCAGCCCCATATTGTTATCGGAACACCAGGTCGTATCTATGATTTGGTAAAATCAGGCGATTTAGCTATCCACAAGTCTAAGACCTTTGTAGTCGATGAAGCTGATATGACCTTGGATATGGGATTCCTAGAGACGGTTGATAAGATTGCAGGAAGTCTTCCGAAAGACTTACAGTTTATGGTCTTTTCAGCGACTATCCCACAAAAACTGCAACCATTCTTGAAAAAATACTTGTCTAATCCAGTTATGGAAAAAATCAAGACCAAAACAGTTATCTCAGATACCATTGATAACTGGTTGATTTCGACTAAAGGTCGTGATAAGAATGCCCAGATTTATGAATTGACTCAAGTCATGCAACCATACTTAGCTATGATTTTTGTCAATACTAAAACGCGGGCTGATGAATTGCATACATACTTAACAGCCCAAGGCTTGAAGGTTGCTAAGATTCATGGGGATATTGCTCCTCGTGAACGTAAACGGATCATGAATCAGGTCAAAAATCTTGATTTTGAGTATATCGTAGCAACTGACCTGGCTGCGCGTGGGATTGACATCGAAGGTGTCAGTCACGTTATTAATGATGCTATTCCACAAGACTTGTCCTTCTTTGTCCACCGTGTCGGACGAACTGGACGTAATGGCTTACCAGGAACAGCCATTACACTTTACCAGCCTAGTGATGACTCAGATATTCGTGAGTTGGAAAAACTAGGAATTAAGTTTACTCCTAAGATGGTTAAAGACGGAGAGTTCCAAGATACTTATGACCGTGACCGCCGTGCTAATCGTGAGAAGAAACAGGAAAAACTGGACATCGAAATGATTGGCTTGGTTAAAAAGAAAAAGAAAAAAGTCAAACCAGGTTATAAGAAAAAAATCCAGTGGGCCGTCGATGAAAAACGCCGTAAAACCAAGCGAGCAGAAGGTCGTGCTCGCGGACGTGCAGAGCGAAAAGCCAAGCGCCAGACATTTTAAGAATAAAACAGTAGAACCGAGTCGGTTTTACTGTTTTTTTATAGTTCTACACTGGGATTGGTGAAATAAATGTTATTGTTTATTTGATATATGTGTGTACTGGTCTCGCTCCTCTCTTTCATATATCGATCATCGGCTCAGAGGTGACTACTGGAAAAATTGTTTTAACCATCTTAGGTATAGTCTACGCTATTTTTTTAACGATTGCTAGAATTTATCGAAAGTTTTTCTGGTAAGAATCATATTGAAATGTTAAAATCCCATCAGAAATTTGAACTGCACCTCAAAAGTTAGACAGAAAAAATCTAACTTTTGGGGTGTTTTATTATGAAATTGAATTATGAAGATAAAGTTCAGATTTATGAACTAAGAAAGCAAGGACAAAGCTTCAAACAGCTTTTGAAAAGATTTGGTGTGGATGTTTCTGGTCTAAAGTACATGATGAAATTAATTGACCGTTATGGCATAGATATCGTCAAGAAAGGGATGAATCGTTATTATTCTCCAGAACTAAAACAACAAACGAATTAAAGTCAAACTAAAACTATTTTTCATCAAATACCTTAATATACTTGACAAATGGTAGAAAAGGACTTAGCCCTGTGCAATACAGAACTAAATCCTTTCAATAATTATTTGTCCAACTTTTGGGGGTCAGTACAGCTTTCCTTTTTGGTATAAAATATGTGCTTTCTATGACTAGGCAATTTTCTTAATCGAAAAATTACGAAATAGAAAGAGAGATTTCAAATCCATGCATCCATTCGGATTTTACTACGATGTCGATTTTTAAAGCATCTGCTAATTGTTTGACAAGATAGAGACCCATGCCTGTTGATTTTTTCCTTGTCTCTCCTGAATCACCTGTAAATCCTTTTTCAAAGATATGAGGGAGGTCGCAAGCTTTAACTCCACACCCATTATCCCTAATAATCAGGGTTTTGCGCTCCTTGTCACTTGACATAGAAATCTTGAGTTCTGGTTTATCAGAGCTATATTTAAGGGCGTTGGCTAATATTTGAGACAGGATAAATCCAAAACTGCGTTGATCGGTGTAGCAGATTCCTTGTATGTTTTCTAACTTAATCGTAAAATTCTTTTCTTTGAGCAAGGGGTCAAAGTTCTCCAAAAGATCTTGGATACACTCTTCTAGGTCAAGGTCTTCAAATAGAAAATCATTTTTCTCACTTTTCACCCTGTAGTAGAATAGGATCTGTGATACATTTTCTTGGATTTGATTTTTCACATAGTCCAATTTAAAAGCAGTATCCTCAGGTAGTTGGTCACTTTGATTGTCTAAAAGGAGGGAAAGAAGCGATAAAGGAAGTTTAATCTCATGCGCCCATTTTTCAACATAGTCCTCGTACTCGGCTAGTAATGAGTTGAGTTTTCCTATTTGAGCCTGCTTTTGATAAAGTGTATCTGCTATTTTTTCAATGCTTTCTTTCTCTGAGACACTTGATAAATTCAATAATTCAAGCTCAGTATCGATTTTAGGATTGGCTATGAAGGATTTATAAGCAGCGGATTTTTTTCTTTCTTTTCTTATAAGTAAGAATGATAGGATGAAAAAAAGTAGGACGGTGGCTAAAATATAGAGAAGGATGAGAGCTTGAAACATTCTCACATCTGAAAGCCAAAGCAGGACAGCTGTAAATAGGTCAAATGCTAAGAGAACAAGTAACCAAGGTAGATAACTAGCTAGATATTTTAGATTATATTTCATCTGGACTTACCTCTTCTAGCTTGTAACCAATACCTCTGACGGACTTGACTTTAAGGGCAATGCCAGCCTGTTTCATCATCTTTTTCAGCCTTGCAATGTTTACTTGTAGGGCATTTTCATCGATGAACTCAGTTGTATTCCACAGTTTCATGCTTAGTTCTTCTTTTGTGACGACTGAATCAGTTGCCACTAATAAGGTTTCTAACAATTTCCCTTGATTTTTAGGGAGTAAAATCGAATGTCCGTTGATATAAAGAGTATAGGTATTTCTATCCAGCAGGAAATTATCTTTTTCAAGCAAATTTTGTCTACCTTCATAGCGTTTCAAGATATTTTCTATACGAGCCAAGAATCTTTCTTTCTTGAAAGGTTTTGTTAAATACTCGTCAGCCCCTAATTTTAGGGCGTAAATCTCATCTTTTAGTTGTTCACGGGAGGTGAGAATCAATATGGGCACAGAGCGTTTGGACTTGAGATTCTTACAAATGTGGAAACCTGTTTCTCCTGGCAAATTCAAATCCAGTATGATTAGATCCGTATCGTATTGCAACACTTGTTGGCTTGTATCTTTGAAGTCAGTCAACTTATCAACTTGATAATTCGCTTTCTCTAACAAGATGACAATTTCATCTCGAATCAAGGCCTCATCCTCAATAACCAGGATATGCTTCATATTGGTTCCTCCTTTTCCTATTTTATTCTATCTTATTCATCTCTTTTGGGTTCCATTAAGGACAACAAGTATTTGTTGCTATTTTTCTTTACAATTCTGATATAGATGACTTCAAAACCTGCTAAGAGCAGTACTATCAGCATGGCTGTGATAAATTTCTGCCCCATGACCATTCTTATACTGGCTGGTACTATTCCTGTGAGGAGAGAGCTCACTCCGAAGCTACTACTGATAAGTGCAAGGGCTATTGGCAGACCGAAATACCAGTTGATTTGCTTTTCTGACGATTTACAAAGAGTTTCGTAGTTGGCTCCGAGATGGATCAAGGTTTGGTATCGTCTGTAGGATTGTCTCTGACCCATCAAAAATTGAACGCCAATGATTGTATTTGCCACAACAAGGAAGATGATAGCTAGATAGATAGTGATATAGCTGGCAGAGATAATGTAAAATAATTGTCTTCCCATATTTTGTATATAGCTTTCATAGCCAAGAGAGGTTTGATTTAGCTTTTCATTGGTATCTGAGATAGCTCTCATCAAGCCTTTTTCCTTGACTAGCTCAGGAGCCAAGATACCGCTGACATAGTTCGAATAGTGACCGTCTGTATAACTCATAAAGGTCTCATCTGGGACTATGAGGGCAACAGAGAGGGTGATCTCACGATCCGTTACGATTGGCAAAGACTCCACCTCTCCAATCAATTTTACATCATTTTCCATGACATTGATTTGAGGCTTCGTCTTCAGAACAGAGTTGACGAGACTTTCATCTGGGAGAAAATCTTTCCCCATATACAAGTAGGCTTCCTTGCTAGTTAATTCTAGAGGAGGGAGATTGGCAGCCTTTCTAAGTTCATTGTATTCGGAAACTGGCATGAGGTGGGAAGTAGTAGACTGTTTAAATTTACGGAGCAAAATTTCCTTGTTCTTGCTGTCTTTTTGCTTTTTCAACTCCTTGATGACCTCTTCGAAGGACACGGACTCGTGTTCTTTCGGTTTGCCGATTTTGATTTGCAGAATCTTTGAAAACTGTGATGCTAGTCCAGCAGCTTCAAGCTCTTTTTTTACTGTATTTACATCAAGATTTTCATCTGTATCCTGCTTGCTATCTCTAAATGTATAATCCAATACGTGGGTTTGATTGCCTGAATTGCCACTTGCAATGGCAACACCTGCTCCAAAGAGGCACAAGGCAGAGAAGATTAAGAGGGAGCAGATAGCCAGTATAGTTGAGCGCTGGATAACTAATTCCTGAATCTGTCTAAAATTATAGGCATGAAGTTTTCGATTGTTTCCAAGCTTGACCAAAAAGTCTATAAATAAACGCATACCAAAGAAGAGGAGGATAGTTCCTAGAGTCCCCAAGAAAACAGTGATGCCCATGGTTATGACACTTTTCCAAGCTCGTCCACTCATACCCATGTAATAGGTTGTTCCTAGAAGCAAAATTCCGAGGACTGAAGCAAGAAGGTACACCCCCTTGGGGAGTAGTTTCTTCATTCCAGAAGGAGAATAGGATAGCAGATTTCCAATTTCCTTATTGGCCGTCTTTGCACTTAAAAGAACAAAAACAGCTAATTTTACAGCTAGGAAACCGATGATTGTATAGAATAGAGCTGTGGTAGATAGAGAAAACTGATGTTCAATAATCCCTAGCCCAACAATTTTAGCGGTTATTAGGCTAATCAGTTCTGAAATCAAGATTGAAATTGGAAGACCTATTCCAAGAGCAAGGATACTGTTTCTCAAATCCTCGAGTAGGAGCAGCAAGAACAGTTTGCTTCTTCGCATCCCTAGCGTTAGATAGACACCAAATTCATGTTTTCTCCTTTCCATCTGCATACTGCTTGCGAAGTAGACTAGAAAAAAGAGAATAAAGAGGGTTGCTACATAAAGAATGGGAATCATGCTAAAGAGTTTATTTACAGCGTCACTCTCTATTTGTTTGAGAAAGATCATCGCATCTTGATGGGACAAAGAAAGGATGATGTAAAAGGAGATAATAGAAAGAACCATGGAACTGAAATACAAGCCATTATTCTTTCGATCCCTCTTGCTATTTCTTGAGACTAATTTAGAAAACATTGCCATCACCTCCAGCCAGTGCAGACATGACCTTTAGTATTCTGTGGTAAAAATCTTCTTGACTTTCTCTTGGATAATCGCGTCGAATTTCATGGAATAGTTTTCCGTCTTGGATAAACAAGATGCGGTTGCAAAAGCTGGCAGCGACTGAATCGTGGGTCACCATGAGAATGGTGGTTTCTTCCACTTGATTCATTTCGGATAATTTTTGCATCAAAATGGTCGCATTTTTTGAATCCAAAGCTCCTGTGGGCTCATCTGCAAATACAATCTTAGGGTCTAAAATTAAGGCACGCGCAGCAGCTACCCTTTGTCGTTGACCACCTGATAATTGAGATGGGAACTTATCCAGAAGTTCAGAAATATCTAGATATTGGGAAAGCAATTCTAACCGAACCTTGCTTTCGTTGGCATCGACCTTGTGCAAAGACAAGGGGAGTAAAATATTTTCTTTGGCTGTCAGATTGTCCAAAAGCTCAAAATTTTGAAAAAGGTAACCAATTTCCTTGCCACGATAATCAGCTAACTGACTACCTTTTAACTGACTTAAATCTTTTTCTTGCATTTGAATGGAGCCATCAGTTGGTTTGATGATAGTAGCGAGACAGTTAAGAAGGGTTGTTTTCCCAGAACCACTGCTCCCCATAATCCCTAAGAACTCACCTTTGACAACTTGAAAAGATATACCGTTCAAGGCTTTGGTGATATTCGGCTCTTTTCCATAATGCTTTTTTAATGATTCTACTCGTAAAATTGTTTCCATGTGAAACACCTCCATCTTTTGTTACTTTCATTATAATATGAATCAGAGTAGAATAACACTTACGTATGATGTAAGAAATCTTTATCATTAGGTTATTGGAGCTATACTTACTATATTATAGCATGGTTTCAAGGATTTAAAAAGAGGAGTTGAGAGTCGAGAAATTTTCCTAATATTGAAATAAAAAAAATAATACCACTGTAGTCCATGCTCCAGCAGTATTATTTATTATTTTATAGGAAACTCTATTCCCACTCAACAGTTGCAGGTGGTTTACTTGTAATATCATAGACGATGCGGTTAACGTGGTCAACTTCGTTTACGATACGAACTGAAATTTTTTGGAGAACTTCCCAAGGAATCTTAGCGAAGTCAGCTGTCATTCCGTCGATAGAAGTGATGGCACGGATAGCAATGGTATAGTCATAAGTACGACCATCTCCCATAACCCCTACTGAACGAACGCCAGTGTTAACAGTGAAATATTGCCAGATATCACGGTCAAGACCAGCTTTGGCGATTTCTTCACGAAGGATAGCGTCTGATTCACGAACAGTTTCAAGTTTTTCTTCAGTGATTTCCCCCATGACACGGATAGCAAGTCCTGGTCCTGGGAATGGTTGGCGCCATACGATGTGGTCTGGCATACCAAGTTCAGTACCAAGAGCACGAACTTCATCCTTGTAAAGAGTGTTAAGAGGTTCGATGAGTTCAAACTGCATGTCTTCTGGAAGTCCCCCAACGTTGTGGTGAGATTTAATAGTTTGAGCAGTATCAGTACCTGACTCGATAACGTCTGTATAAAGAGTTCCTTGCGCAAGGAATTTCACATCTTTTAGTTTGCTTGCTTCATCATCAAAGACATAGACAAACTCGTTACCGATAATCTTACGTTTTTGCTCTGGATCAGACACACCAGCAAGTTTATCCAAGAAACGTTTAGCAGCATCTGCTTTGACAATGTTCAAACCAAACTTACCACCAAGCATATCCATAACTTGGTCAGCTTCTCCTTTACGAAGAAGACCGTGGTCTACAAAGATACAGATCAATTGATCGCCGATGGCTTTTTGGAGGAGAACCCCAACAACAGAAGAGTCAACACCACCTGAAAGACCAAGGAGAACACGTTTGTCTCCAACCTTTTCACGGATTTGTTTGATTTGCATCTCGATGAAGTTATCCATAGTCCAGTCACCTTTGGCACCACAGATATTGAGAGCGAAGTTACGAAGGATATCATAACCGTGAACTGAGTGACGAACCTCTGGGTGGAATTGGATACCGTAGATTTTCTTATCTGGATTTTCAATAGATGCGTATGGACAGTCAGCTGATGTACCAGTACGAACGAAATCAGCTGGAATTTCAGTAACAGCATCTCCGTGGCTCATCAAAACTAGTTGCTCATCTGGAGTACCCGCAAAAAGAGCAGACTCTGTGTGAGTCAATTTTGATTGACCGTATTCGCGGTTACCAGCATCACCTGCAGGAACAACCTTACCACCAAGCTTGTGAGTCAATAGCTGCATACCGTAGCAGATTCCTAAAATTGGAATTCCAAGTTCAAAAATCTCTGGATCAATATCAAATGAGCCTTCTTCATAAACAGAGTTTGGACCACCTGAAAGTACAATCCCGATAGGATTGATAGCGCGGACTTCGTCAGCCGAAATCTTGTGACTTTTTAGTTCTGAAAAGACACCAATCTCACGGATACGACGTGAGATAAGTTGGTTATACTGGCTACCATAGTCCAGTACGATGATCTTTTCGACATCTTGCAAATCAGTTGAAATGTTGGTCATCTTTTCCCTTTCTTAAAAGAAATATCTTCTTGAATATTCTATCATAAATGCCCCAGAATTACCAACCAAACAAGTGCAGTTTGACTTTTCCCCATGAGATAGGGTACAATGGAAAAAATAAAGAAAAGAAGTGAGCAAGCATGTTACCAGCTTATATGAAAATCCACGACCAAATCAAGAAAGACATTGATGAGGGAAATTGGAAAATTGGAGAGAGACTCCCAAGCGAGAGAGACTTAGCTGAGGAATTTGAGGTTAGCCGTATGACCCTTCGTCAAGCCATCTCCCTTTTGGTCGAGGAAGGAGTTTTGGAGCGTCGTGTGGGTAGCGGGACCTTTGTTTCTAGTACTCGTGTTCAGGAAAAAATGCGTGGAACGACCAGTTTTACGGAAATCGTGAAGGCGCAGGGGAAAACACCATCGAGTCATCTGATTTCCTATCGTCGGACTATTCCGAATGAGCAAGAAGTTGAAAAATTAGGGATCAAGGCCACTGAAAATATTATTCGGATGGAACGTGTTCGTTATGCAGATCAAGTTCCTGTGGTCTATGAGGTGGCTTCTATTCCTGAGAAATTTATCAAAAATTTCAAGAAAGAAGAAGTAACCAAGCACTTCTTTCAAACCTTACAGAAACATGGTTATCGAATTGGTAAATCTCACCAGACTATTTATGCTCGCTTAGCCAAGGAAAAGATTGCTCATTATCTGGAAGTAGAAAAGGGGCATGCTATTTTAGGACTGACTCAGGTTTCTTACTTTGATGACGGTACAGCTTTTGAGTATGTAAAGAGCCAATACGTCGGAGAACGTTTTGAGTTTTATCTAGAAAATAATTAGTTTTTAAGAAATCTCTTGAAGTTGGAAATCCTATCCACTTTAAGAGTTTTTATTTGGCTAAGATTAGAAAACAGTTTCCAATTAAGAAAAATAGTAATCATACGAGTATTTTTTAAAGATTCGTGTTATAATAGTTAGGTTATATGGTCCCGATAAGGTGGTAGTGAAGGTCGTTTATCGATTCTCTACCAGTACTTTGTAACTCTATAACGAATATTTTTTAAGGGGGGACATTTTTATGTCAGAACGTAAATTATTCACGTCTGAATCTGTATCTGAGGGGCATCCAGATAAGATTGCAGACCAAATTTCAGATGCTATCTTGGATGCTATTTTAGAGCAAGATCCAGAAGCCCACGTTGCTGCTGAAACAGCTGTTTATACTGGTTCAGTTCATGTTTTTGGTGAAATTTCAACCAATGCCTATGTAGATATTAACCGTGTGGTACGTGATACCATTGCAGAGATTGGCTATACCAACACTGAGTATGGATTCTCAGCTGAAACAGTAGGAGTTCACCCATCACTTGTTGAGCAGTCTCCAGATATTGCCCAAGGTGTTAATGAAGCCTTGGAAGTTCGTGGAAATGCGGATCAAGATCCACTTGATTTGATTGGAGCTGGAGACCAAGGTCTCATGTTTGGTTTTGCAGTTAATGAAACTGAAGAACTCATGCCATTGCCAATCTCACTCAGCCACAAGTTGGTTCGTCGTTTGGCAGAGCTTCGTAAGTCTGGTGAAATTAGCTATCTTCGTCCAGATGCTAAATCACAAGTTACTGTTGAATATGATGAAAATGACCAGCCAGTGCGCGTGGATACAGTTGTTATTTCAACTCAACACGATCCAGAAGTTAGCAATGAACAAATTCATGAGGACGTGATTAACAAGGTTATCAAAGAAGTGATTCCAGCTTCTTATCTTGACGATGAAACTAAATTCTTCATCAATCCAACAGGTCGTTTCGTTATCGGAGGACCTCAAGGAGACTCAGGTTTGACTGGTCGTAAGATCATCGTGGATACTTATGGTGGTTACTCACGCCATGGTGGTGGTGCCTTCTCTGGTAAAGATGCAACTAAGGTTGACCGTTCAGCTTCTTATGCAGCTCGCTACATTGCCAAAAACATCGTTGCTGCAGGTCTCGCTAAGAAAGCAGAAGTTCAATTGGCTTATGCCATTGGTGTAGCTCAACCTGTATCTGTTCGTATCGATACCTTCGGTACTGGAACAGTAGCTGAAAGCAAGCTTGAAAAAGCAGCGCGTCAAATCTTTGACCTTCGTCCAGCAGGAATCATCCAAATGCTTGATCTCAAACGTCCAATCTACCGTCAAACTGCGGCTTATGGACACATGGGACGTACAGATATCGATCTTCCATGGGAACGCTTGGATAAGGTTGACGCCTTGAAAGAAGCAGTTAAATAAAGTAAAAAGGAGTTGATTTAAACTCCTTTTTTACTTTATTTATTGATAGTTTTTAAAAAAGCCCAGTTTCCAATAGACTTAGCCCCATACTCTAACTCCATAAAATCTAGCAATTCATAATCATTCTTTTTATAGAATGGAACATTTTTTTCTGTACTGGTAATGAGTCCTAAGCGCTTGCAGCCCTTGGATTTGACATAAGGCTCAACTGCGTCTCTAAGAAAAGCACTGCCCACACCTTGTCCTTTAACGGATGAATTGACTGCAAGGAGCATCAAATACCAGTCAAAGCTATTAGATTTTTTCAAATGTTCTTCGGAACGGTCTACTAAATCAAGATACTTCAAAAAATTTCGAGGACTAATGTAGCGAAACAGTTTTATGACACCATTTAGCAAGTAAGATAGGATAGAAAAATCATTTTGTTGTAATAAGGCGACAGCTAGGATTTCTGCGTCTTGTTCAGCTACTAAACAGGTCTCTTCTTTGATATAGAGGCGAGTCAGGAGACTTTCCAATAGTTCTAAAAAAGCAGGATAGTTTTCAGGTTTCTTGAGATCATCTATGATTAGAGTTAAAAATGGATAATCAAAGAAGCTATCGGCTATTACTTTTCCAATTTTTTGGTATTCGTCTAGCCTTGCTTTTCTGTATACTATTTTCTCCATTTATGAGCTCCTTTTTTAATGTTAGTAAATTATAATAGTAAAATTAATTGTTTTGATGATCAAGTACCGAGTTTTTACAAAAATATTACCAAACTTAGTAAGTTGAAGGATTGTTAGAAAACTCTTTCTGTAACACTGAATCTGATTTTAGAATATAGGATTAGACAGACAAAGAACACTCTAAAAAGTTAGAATTTTTAGAGTGTTGTCCAAATATTGCTAAGTTTTATTTTGTTGGGATTGAGATTTCAATCAATTTTTCAGAGTAGAGGGTCTTGATATTAGCTTCATCGATATTTTGCTTTTCGATCTTGCGATTCAAGAAAAATTCTTGGATTTTTTCTATTTCTTGTTCGCGGATAGCACGATGTTTATTGGAAATGAGGATTTCATAATGAAGCGGTGCCTGAGTAAAGATAACATCAGTGTTGCCTGCAGAGTAGACTTCTACGAGTGTAGCGTCGGTACTCTCCAGTTGGCTTTTAACAAGGTTTGAGTGAGAATTAGTAGTGTTGATGAGCTTCATAGGCTTTCCTCCTGTGTTTCTATTTCTATTATAGCACTTTTTGGAAAAATTGGAAAAGTTAATTTAAACTTGATGCTGTTTTTTCCAGGCTTCAATTGCCCATTTATGACTGCCACGTTTTAAGTTAGCAATGGCTTCATCGATTGGGAACCAAGCTAGATGATTGAAGTCCTCCAAAGGTTTTTGGATTTCTTGATAAGAAGTAGCTTCGTAAAGATAGGCTGGATTGTAGTAGTAAGTATCACGATGGCTGGAATAGAAATATTCATCTGCTTGTCCATAATAAGTGCCAATCTCAGCTGTAAAACCTAATTCTTCAATCAGTTCTCGTTTGAGAGCTTCAAAATGATCTTCACCTGCTTCAATCTCGCCACCAGGCAAGAACCATGCACCATTTGGAGCTTGAACGAGGATAATCTTTTCAAGTGCTGAGTCAGGGATGACTGCATAAACACCATATCTAGTTTTGTAGGTTACACCCTCTTTTTTTTCTCCAAAGGTTGGATTTGTCATAAATTTCTCCTTTATGTGTGCGCTTTCTTTCTATCATATTAAAGAATGCTCTTACTGTCAAGTAAGAACATTCTTTTAGTATGTGGAATTAGTCATTTGAGTCAACTGTTTCCAATTTATTTTTTGATTTAATCATGATTTTACCATTGCTAGTCATGACGGCTTTGAGGTTTTTCTCGCTTGGATTTTCAAGGTAGTAGTCTGTAATCGCATCTTCGATATGATCTTGAATGGTACGACGTAGTGGACGAGCTCCCATTTTTGGATCATAACCAAGGTCTACAAGTTTCTCCTTAACCTTATCTGTTACATCTAAATGGATGTTATTGCTTGAGAGACGTTGATTGACATCATCTAACATGAGATCAACGATTTGAAGGAGATTTTCCTTGCTGAGGGCCTTGAATTCGATAATGCCATCAAAACGGTTCATGAATTCTGGGCTAAAGAAGTTGCCTAATTCTCCAAGAACAGAGTTAGTACGGCCTTCTCTAGCAGCACCAAATCCAACACTAGCTTCTGCCTTACCTGTACCTGCATTTGAGGTCATGATAATGATGGCGTCTTTAAAGCTAACAGTACGACCTTGACCATCCGTTAAACGACCATCGTCCAAGACTTGAAGGAACATATGCATAACATCTGGATGGGCTTTTTCAACTTCATCCAAGAGGATTAGTGAGTAGGGGTTACGACGAACTTTTTCAGTCAATTGACCTGCTTCATCATAGCCTACGTATCCTGGAGGGGCACCAACGAGTTTAGCCACGCTGTGTTTTTCCATGTATTCACTCATGTCAAAGCGAATCATGCTGTCAGCAGAACCAAAGAGTTCGATGGCCAGCTGTTTAGAAAGTTCTGTTTTACCGACACCGGTAGGACCAACAAAAAGGAAGCTACCGATTGGACGGTTTGGAGTACCGAGTCCAACACGGTTACGACGGATAGCCTTAGCGATCTTATCAACTGCATCATCTTGACCAATAACATGAGCCTTGAGGTCATCTGCTAGGTTGATGAGTTGAGATTGTTCTTTTTCTTTCAAATCACCAACTGGAATATTAGTTTTTTGTTCGATGATGTGTTCAATCGTCTTTTCGCTGATGATTGGGGTATCCTGATCCGTTACCTTGGTCTTTTGCATTTCCTTATATTTGGCAATCTGGTCACGGAAGTAGGCTGCTTTTTCAAAATCTTCATCGCGGGTTGCTTGTGCCTTGAGATTTTCTGCTTCGATTAAGCGTTGGTCGATGACCTTAGGATCTACAAAATTCAAGGTTAAGTTCATTTTTGAACCAGCTTCATCTAGAAGGTCAATGGCCTTGTCTGGCAAGAAACGATCTTGGATGTAGCGGTTAGAAAGGGTAGCGGCCGCTTCGATAGCGCCGTCAGTATAATGAACGTGGTGGTAATCTTCGTATTTCTTTTGGATACCTTTCAGGATAATAATGGTTTCTTCAACGGTTGGTTCATCAACTTTGACAGGTTGCATACGACGTTCAAGGGCAGCATCTTTTTCGATGATGCGATATTCATTGAGGGTAGTAGCACCAACCAGTTGGAGTTCGCCACGAGCAAGAGCTGGTTTTAGGATATTTCCTGCATCCATATTCCCTTCTCCTGCTGAACCAGCACCGACAATTTCATGAATTTCGTCAATGAAGAGAATAACATCCTCGCGCTCACGAATTTCTTCCATGAGTTTTTGCATGCGCTCTTCAAACTGACCTCGGATACCTGTTCCTTGAACAAGGCTAACGACATCTAAGCGGATGACTTCTTTGCCTTGAAGCTTATGGGGAACATCACCGTCAACAATTTTCTGAGCTAAACCTTCGACAACAGCTGTCTTACCAACACCGGGCTCACCGATGAGGACAGGGTTGTTTTTTGTTCTGCGGTTGAGGATTTCAATGACACGGATAATCTCTTCGTCACGGCCAATTACAGGGTCAATATTTCCACGACGGGCAATCTCAGTGACATTGATACCATATTCATCCAAGAGTCCTTTTTCCTGGATTGGTGGTGGGGTTTGGGCAGAACCACGATTTTGGGAACCATAACCCCCATTTCCACCGTATCCACCCCCTGACTGAGTTGGGGGGATATTGTTGTTATTAGAAGAAGGTCTAAAGTTGTTGAGATCGTTAAAGAAGTCTCCAAAGGGATCAAAATCACGGTTGTTTAAATCTGTAATGCCCTTGAACAAGCTATTGTTAGGATCTGTTTTGATAATTTTGTAGCAATTCTGGCAAAGGTCGATTTGCTTTTGTTGCCCATTGAGATTGGTATAAAGATGAATCGTTGAGTCATTGATTTTACAGTTTTGACAGAGCATACCGCCACCTCATTTCTTTCTTAGTCTTGACTAAATCTAAAAGGTCAAAAATAGTCAAACAAGTATATAATTTAATTATATCATGATTATTGGGCAATTCAAGTAAAAAGATTGGATACTAGCACTATAAATAGTAGAGCGCTAATCTGGAGAATATTTTGATAGCAAGAAAAAAATCCTATTTGTCATACAAAAAGGATTCTCGTTGGTGAAAGGCGGTGGGACAGAAATCGATAGACAAAGTCTCGATTTCGTAGTCCCAGCCCCGCGAAGATGATTAGGAGTTTTGGGAGTCTAAAAGACGAACGAAAAGTCCAATCAGCTACCGCGTCAAAGTTTGATTGCTAATAAAAAGTGAGGTCGGGATCTTTTGTCCCAACCTCTGTATATCTATTATTAGTATAGAAGTTCGTAAATTTCCATCGCAATCAAGTCGATGCTGTCAAAAGTATATGTTTCACGCGCTTCAACATCACGAAGTGTAAAGATTGGGCCATTTTCTTCATCATGGTTAAAAGCAACTTCAGCTACAACAACTCCCTCGCGCTCAAAGTTACGTTTTAAGTTACCACCATCTTTTGTCATTGCTTCTAGGCGGTTGATGATTCTAACCAAATGTGATTCCATTTTGATTCTCCTCCATTTCTTATCGTTACTATTTTACCATAAAGAGTATCCACTTGACTAGAAAAAACTAAGATTTCTCACTATTTCTGTTTTCTTTGAAATTTTATTGAAAATAAAAGGAAAAAGATTGCATTTTTATTCAAAACATGTTATACTCATACAAGTTTTAAGTTAGAAATTAGAAAGTAGTGGATTTATGAATTTTTCTTTTTTACCTAAATATCTGCCATATTTTAACTATGGTGCTCTTGTAACAGTCTTGATCTCTGTTTTGGTTGTCTTTTTGGGGACAATTTTAGGGGTAGTCTTGGCTTTTGCTCAACGTTCTAAAATAAAGCCCATAGCTTGGCTTGCCAATGTTTATATTTGGATTTTCCGTGGAACACCTATGATGGTTCAGATCATGATTGCTTTTGCTCTTATGCATATCAATGCCCCGACTATTCAAATTGGAGTTTTGGGAGTTGATTTTTCACGTTTGATTCCAGGGATTATCATTATTTCTATGAATAGTGGTGCCTATGTATCAGAAACAGTTCGTGCTGGTATCAATGCAGTACCTAAAGGACAATTAGAGGCGGCTTACTCTCTAGGGATTCGTCCTAAAAATGCCATGCGCTATGTCATCTTGCCACAGGCTATCAAGAATATCTTGCCAGCCTTGGGGAATGAGTTTATTACCATTATCAAGGATAGTTCACTCTTGTCAGCAATCGGTGTTATGGAATTGTGGAATGGAGCTACTACGGTGTCAACAACCACCTACTTGCCTTTAACTCCACTTTTATTTGCAGCCTTTTACTACTTGATTATGACCTCTATCTTGACACTAGCCTTGAAAGCTTTTGAAAATCGTATGGGACAAGGAGAGAAAAAATAATGACTGAAACGCTTATAAAAATTGAAAACCTTCATAAAAGCTTTGGAAAAAATGAAGTTTTAAAAGGTATTGATCTTGAAATCAAAAAAGGGGAAGTTGTGGTCATTATCGGACCATCTGGTAGCGGTAAGTCAACCCTCCTTCGCTCTATGAATCTCCTCGAAGAAGCGACAAAAGGAAAGGTTATCTTTGAAGGAGTAGACATTACAGATAAGAAAAACGACCTCTTTGCCATGCGTGAAAAGATGGGAATGGTTTTCCAACAGTTCAATCTCTTCCCCAATATGACAGTGAAGGATAACATCACGCTTTCTCCTATCAAGACCAAAGGGGAAAGTAAGGAAGTTGCTGAGAAGAGAGCGCATGAGCTCTTGGAAAAAGTTGGTTTACCAGATAAGGCAAATGCTTATCCACAAAGTTTGTCTGGTGGGCAGCAACAACGTATCGCTATTGCTCGTGGTCTTGCCATGGAACCAGATGTCCTACTTTTTGATGAACCGACTTCTGCCCTAGACCCAGAAATGGTAGGGGAAGTACTAGCGGTTATGCAAGAACTTGCTAAGTCAGGAATGACTATGGTCATCGTGACGCATGAGATGGGCTTTGCGCGTGAAGTGGCAGACCGCGTCATCTTTATGGCTGACGGTGTTGTTGTCGAAGATGGAACTCCAGAGCAAGTCTTTGAACAAACCCAAGAACAAAGAACCAAGGATTTCTTGAGTAAGGTTTTGTAAGAATATCATGAAAAGCTCCAAGTGGGCTTTTTCTTATAGTTTCAGACTATAAGGTCTCTTAGGTAAGAAGTGTTAGAGGGACAAGTGTTTTTTTGATATAATAGAAGATATTTGTTAGAAAAGAGAAAACACATGACACAGATTATTGATGGCAAGGCTTTAGCAGCCAAGCTACAAGGACAATTGGCTGAAAAGACTGCGAAATTGAAGGAAGAGACAGGTTTGGTGCCTGGTTTGGTGGTTATTTTGGTTGGGGAAAATCCAGCCAGTCAGGTTTACGTTCGTAACAAGGAACGTTCAGCGATAGCTGCAGGTTTCCAAAGTGAAGTCGTGCGAGTTCCGGAGACCATTACCCAAGAGGAATTGTTGGACTTGATTGCCAAATACAATCAAGATCCAGCTTGGCATGGTATTTTGGTGCAGTTGCCATTACCAAAACACATCGATGAAGAAGCTGTTTTATTGGCTATTGATCCAGAAAAGGACGTGGATGGTTTTCATCCGCTCAACATGGGGCGCCTTTGGTCTGGTCATCCAGTTATGATCCCTTCAACTCCAGCTGGTATCATGGAAATGTTTCACGAGTATGGGATTGAACTAGAAGGTAAAAATGCAGTTGTCATTGGTCGTTCAAATATCGTCGGTAAACCAATGGCCCAGTTGTTATTAGCTAAGAATGCAACTGTAACCTTAACCCACTCACGAACACACAATCTTGCCAAGGTAGCTTCTAAGGCGGATATTCTTGTCGTAGCAATCGGTCGTGCTAAGTTTGTGACTGCTGACTTTGTCAAACCTGGGGCTGTTGTTATTGATGTGGGGATGAACCGAGATGAAAATGGCAAGCTCTGTGGAGATGTTGACTATGATGCCGTTGCACCAATCGCTAGCCATATCACACCTGTACCTGGTGGAGTTGGGCCTATGACCATTACCATGCTGATGGAGCAGACTTATCAGGCGGCATTGCGTAGTTTGGATAGATAATACAAGCATTGATTTTATATAGTGAAGAAACAAGTTCTCAAAAATGAACTTGTTTTTTTCTTGCACTTCTTTTAATAAAATTACAGTAAAATTTCTACAAATTATTGAAAAAACTCTACTATTTTGATATATTAAAAGTATCAATATTTATATGGATAAAATAAGTAAGCGTCTAGAGGGAGGTTTATTTTTTGGAGTAAAATGTAATCGCTTACTAGAACATTGGAAAGGAACAATAATGGATAAGAGATTTTTTGAAAGACGGTGTCATTATAGTATTCGTAAATTTGCCATTGGTGCGGCTTCAGTTATGATTGGAGCTAGTATATTTGGTCTTCAGGTGGCTCAAGCAGCTGAAACCGAAACAGCAAGTCCCAGTGAGGAAACGATTCATCAAGTTCAACCTTTAGATAAGCTTCCAGATGAGGTTGCTGCAGCAATTGCAAAAGCTGAGCAAAATGGCCCACAAGATAACGCTACTGAAGAAGAAAATGATACTGTTGAATCCGCAAAACCAGCAAGTGAAGAAAAGGTAACTGAGGCAACAAGCCCTAAGGTAGAAAAGGAAGCAGAAGTAGTCAGCCCTAAAGAAGACAAAGTTGAAAAAACTGAAAAATCTGCTGCTGAAGCGAATGGGAAAGAGTCTACAGTTTCAAAAGCAAGTGCTGAAAAGCCAACAGTTCGAGAAGAACATTCTGATACACCTAATCAGAATAAACCTGTAACGGACGATAAAAGCAAGGAAGAAAAAGCTTCGGCAAGTGAATTGCCTCAAGCCACAAAAGAGAAGGAAAAAGAAGACCAACTTTTACAGGAAAGAAAACAAAATTTCAACAAAGACTGGTATTTTAAATTAAACGCTCAGGGTGATTTTTCTAAGAAAGATGTGGATGTTCATGACTGGTCTAAGTTGAACCTTCCTCATGACTGGAGTATCTATTTTGATTTTGATCACAAGTCTCCTGCTCGAAATGAGGGTGGTCAATTAAATGGTGGGACTGCCTGGTATCGTAAGACCTTTACTGTAGACGAAGCTGCCAAGGACAAGGATGTTCGTATTAATTTTGATGGAGTTTACATGGACTCTAAGGTTTATGTAAATGGCAAATTTGTCGGTCATTATCCAAGTGGTTATAATCATTTTTCATATGACATCACTGAATTTTTAAATAAAGATGGTAGTGAAAATACCATTGCGGTCCAAGTTACTAATAAGCAGCCAAGTAGTCGATGGTACTCAGGAAGTGGGATCTATCGTGATGTGACTCTGAGCTATCGTGACAAGGTACAGGTGGCTGAAAATGGAAATCATATCACAACTCCAAAATTAGCTGAACAAAAAGATGGCAATGTTGAAACACAAATTCAAAGCAAGATCAAAAATACTGCTAAGACTTTAGCCAAGGTATTTGTGGAGCAACAGATTTTTACTAAGGAAGGTAAGGCTGTCTCAGATTTGGTTCGTTCTGTAACTAAGAATCTATCAGGAAATGAGACAGCTGACTTTAAGCAAACGATTTTGGTTAATAAACCAACTCTCTGGACAACAAAAAGCTACCATCCTCAGCTCTATGTTCTAAAAACCAAGGTTTATAATGAAGGGCAGCTAGTTGATGTGACAGAAGATACTTTTGGTTATCGTTATTTCAACTGGACAGCTAAAGAAGGCTTCTCACTGAACGGTGAGAGAATGAAATTCCATGGAGTTAGTATTCACCATGATAATGGAGCCTTGGGGGCAGAAGAAAACTATAAGGCAACCTACCGAAAATTAAAACTCCTAAAAGATATGGGAGTTAACTCTATCCGTACAACCCACAATCCAGCAAGTCCACAGTTGTTAGATGCTGCAGCAAATCTAGGACTTTTGGTCCAAGAAGAAGCCTTTGATACTTGGTATCGTGGTAAGAAAACGTATGACTATGGACGTTTCTTTGACCAAGATGCAACTCACCCAGAAGCTAAGAAGGGTGAAAAGTGGTCTGATTTTGACCTGAGAACCATGGTCGAACGTGATAAAAATAATCCATCTATCGTTATGTGGTCACTCGGTAATGAAGTTGATGAGGCTGATGGTGGAGCTCGTTCACTAGAAACAGCCAAGCGTTTGAAAGCTGTTATCAAAGCAATTGATACAGAGCGCTATGTGACTATGGGTGAAAATAAATTCAGTCGTGCTTCTACAGGCTTGTTCTTAGAATTAGCAGCAATCATGGATGCTGTAGGTATGAACTATGGAGAGCGTTTTTACGATGCTGTTCGTAAAGCCCATCCAGACTGGTTAATCTACGGTTCTGAAACTTCTTCAGCAACTCGAACTCGAGATTCTTATTTTGATCCTGCTCATTTACTCTGGCACGACAATCGTCCAAATCGTCACTATGAACAATCAGACTATGGTAATGATCGTGTAGCCTGGGGTAGAACAGCTACTGAATCTTGGACCTTTGACCGTGATCGTGCTGGCTATGCAGGTCAGTTTATCTGGACTGGTTTTGACTATATCGGTGAACCTACACCATGGCATAATCAAGATAATACACCAGTGAAAAGCTCTTACTTTGGTATCATTGATACGGCAGGATTGCCTAAGAATGATTTCTACCTTTACCGTAGTGAATGGTATAGTGCCAAAGAAAAACCAACTGTTCGCATCATGCCTCACTGGAATTGGACTGAAGAAACGCTCAAGGAACGTAATATGCTCATCAATGGTAAGGTTCCAGTTCGGACCTTCTCAAATGCTGCTAGCGTAGAATTGTTCTTGAACAACGAGTCCCTTGGTAAGAAAGAATTTGTTAAGAAAACAACTGAAGATGGGCGCCCTTATCACGAGGGAGCTAAACCAAGTGAATTGTATCTTGAGTGGTTGGTGGACTATAAACCAGGTACCTTAACAGCTATTGCTCGCGATGAAAATGGAAAAGAGATTGCGCGTGATAGTGTGACAACAGCAGGGGAGCCAGCTAGAGTTCGTCTCACCAAGGAAGAGCATGTCATCACTGCAGATGGCAAAGATTTGTCTTATATCCATTATGAAATCGTTGATGAAGACGGCAATGTTGTACCAACTGCCAATAATCTTGTTCATTTCAATCTTCATGGCCAAGGCCAAATCGTCGGTGTGGACAATGGGGAACAAGCTAGCCGTGAACGTTATAAGGCTCAGAAAGATGGTACATGGCAAAGAAAAGCCTTCAATGGTAAAGGTGTTGTCATTGTAAAATCTACTGAAAAAGAAGGTAAATTCACTCTTTATGCGGATTCTGCAGGCTTGGCTTCAGATCAGGCAACAGTCACAACCGTTTCAGGCAAGAAAGAAAATCGCCATTTTGTCGCTTTTGCCCCTGTGAAAGCAAGAACTGATGTCAGCGAAAATCCTAAATTGCCAGAGACTGTGACAGCTATTTATAGCGATGGTAGTGTCGAAGAAAAAGCTGTGACTTGGGACATCCCAGAAGATCTCCTTTCAAGTGCTGGTGAGAAAAAAGTCCTTGGTAGTGTGGAAGGACTCGAAGCCAAGGCTGAAGCCCTTGTCAAGGTAGTTGCGCTTGATAAGTGGTTGCCAAAAGTAGCAACTGTCCCAGTTGGTACAGCTGTTGAAAATTTGGACAAGACTGTTACGGCTGTTTTATCAGATGGTAACTTGGTTGATGCGGATGTCGTTTCTTGGACCTTGAAAGATCCATCTGCCTTGACCAAAGAAGGTGGACGTACTGAAGCAACTGGTAAATTGGAAGGCAATGACTACGAGGTTACGGCAACCTTTATCGCAAGTGATAAGGAAACAGAAAATACTGTTACAGGTCTCACGGTTGGAGATAAGACTCTTGAAAACTTTGAGCCTGGAAAGACCTACTACCGAGTATCCCTTCCTTATACTTCTAAGATTCCAAATGTTGGTGCACAGACAACAGGCTATCAGGTAACAGTTCAACAAGCCTCAGCTGCCAATGATTATCAGGCTTCTGTATTCTTGAGTGACCAGAAGGGCGATTTAGTTCAAACTTACTTGATTCAGTTTGTGAAAGAAGCGCCTGCCTTGACACGCTTGGAAGTAAGTGTTGAAGGAAAAGAAAATGCAACAGAAGACCAAGTTCTCCCTTATCATGTCATTGGACATTATGAGGATGGTTCACAGACTGAATTTTCAGCGTCAGATATCCATTTGGAAGTTAAGTCAGCTGATGGTGCTCATCTTGAGGTGAATGGTCAGAACTTGCTTCTTTACAAGAAAGGTAGTGTAACCCTCACTCCTCGTATTGACAATCAAACTGATAAGACTCAGTCTGTAGCAACTGAACTTGTGATAAAAGAAAATACAGTAGACAAGAAAATTGTCAAGCTTCATCCTGTTTCAATCTCTACAGATATCAATCAGCAACCGAATTTGCCTGATCAAATCGGAGCAGAATTTGATAAGGGCTTACCTCGTAAAGTTTCTGTAACTTGGGACAAGGTAGATGCCAAAGAACTTGGTTACTATCATAGCTTTACCCTTAAAGGTCATGTCGAAGGTACAGATATTGAGGCTCTTGCCAATGTAACTGTTGAAGGTTTGCAGGTTGCAGAAGAAATCAGCCTTACTCTTCCTAAGGGTGAAACTGTTCAATTGCCATCTAGTGTTCGTGCTTATCATTCTAATGGAACAACTGTCTATAAAGATGTCCTTTGGGACAAGGTTCCTGAGAACTTTAGTCAGACTGAAGGTATCTATGAAATCAAGGGTCAATTAGTGGGTAGCCATCTGACTACCAAGGCCCATGTCCGTGTTTCTAGTCAAGTTGTTGCTGGAAATAATATCTCGAAACAATGGACTGGTTCTCAATTGCCAGCTGCTATTGTATCCAATACGGGTGGTGATGATTCGGCAAGTACCCTGAACGATTTGACGGTTTCAAGAGCCAATACAGATGTTAAGAATCGATGGACTACATGGCAAACAGGTACAGATAATGATTGGGCGTCTATCTTGTTTGGTAATTCAGGTGATTTGACCAAACGATTTGTCGATAATCTTTCCGTTGATTTCTATACAGACGGAGCTATCGGACTTCCAAAAGAATATGTCATTGAATATTATGTTGGTCAAGAAGTTCCAGATCTTCCAAACGATGTCAATCATGCTCAAGGAGATACCAAGCATCCATTCAACAATGCTGCCAACTGGAAGGCTGTAGAAAATCTTCACGCTCCTGGACAATTATCTGCAGGTCAAACAAACCACTTTACATTTGATAAGGTTGAAACTTATGCTGTTCGTATGCGTATGAAGAAGGCAGATGGAAAGGCTGGTGTTGGTTTAACAGAAATTACTATTTTAGGAAGTAAGGTTCCAAGTGCTACCAGCTCAGAAATTTCTATCCAAGTAGATGGTAAGAAGCTCGAACATTTCAATCCGTCTAAGACAGATTATTATATTCCTCAAGCAAGCAAGGAAATCACTGCAACAGCCAGCAACAACGGTTTGGTGACAGTTGTTCCAGCAACAAGTGAAAAAGGTGCGACACGTCTTATCTTGAAAGCTGAGGATGGAACTGTTCTTAAAGAATATCGTATCTTCCGTGATGACGAAAAAGAGTCAACACAACCAGTAGCTGCGGAAAATAGTGCCCAGACCTTGAATGTTGGCGATCAACTTCAATTGCCTGCCGAGGTAACAGTCTACTATCCATCACAGACTGGCTGGGTTAAAGCTAATCTTGCTGTCCAATGGGATGCAGTCCCAGAACATGCGACTGCCCAAGAAGGTAACTTTGAAGTGCTTGGTCATGTTCTAGGAACAGACTTAACAACCAAGATGCAAGTAACAGTTGTTACAAAAGGTAATCAAGTTATCTCAGAAAATGCAAGCAATAATGCGACAGATTCTAAAGCCTTTGCATCTACTACAAATGATACACAAGCAGCTTCTCGGGATAAGATTTTCTATATCAACGATGGTCACTTTAACGAAGATGGACGTTGGACTAACTGGTCTCGTACTCCGAAAGACCAAGAAACATCTGTGGGAATTCTCTTTAAGAAGAATGGTCAGATTACACCTCAGTCTGTTGGAAAAGTAGCTATTCAGTTCTTTAAAGACAGTGGAACAGACGCACCAGCGACAATGGTATTAGAAAGATATGTTGGGCCTGCCTATACAGAACCAAGTACCATTTCTCGTTATGAAGAAAATGCGGATCATCCATTTAACAAGGCAGAAAACTGGCAAGAAATTCCTTATAAGGCATCTGGAGAAATCGTGGCTGGTAAACCGATTGAATTTACCTTTGATCCAATTCAGACAACAGCTATTCGAGCACGCATGACTCGTAAATCGACAACTAATGGTCTAGCAATGGTCGAATTTAGTGCTTACTCTCCTGCTAAAGCAATTGATGTGGAAACTCCTTCAGTGACTATTTCGGTTGCTGGAAAAGCATTGGAAAACTTTGATCCTGAGGTTTCAGATTATACAGTGAGCTTAAATGGCACTAAACCACAGGTGACTGCTCAAGCAAGTGGTCACGGTGTGACAACGGTTGTTGAATCTAGTCAGGATAACCTTCCTAGCCTTGTTCGTCTCCTTGCTAAGGATGGTAGTCTTGTCAAGGAATATCGTATTCACTTCAAGCCTAGTCACCGTATAGTTCCTGAAGAAGGTGACCAAAGTCCTGTTCTCGAACGACCAAGTTTAGAAGTTGTCAAGACCGAAATTCCATTTAAGGAAATTATTCGTGAAAACAATGACTTAGCGCAAGATGAACGTCGTGTAATCTCAGAAGGTAAGAAGGGTGAAAGAGTTGATTATGTTGAGGTTCTAGGATCTAACCGTACCACTGTTCATACAGATACGACAGAGGCGCAAGATCGAGTTGTTGAAGTCAAGGTCAAACCAGCCATTACTACAAGTAAGGGTGATGAGCCAGCTCCAGTGGTAGAAGTCCCAGAATTTGAGGGCGGCGTAAATGCAGTAGAGGCTGCTAAGCATGAGTTGCCAGAATACACAGAGGCAGTTGGCACAGTAGGTGACGAACCAGCCCCAGTGGTAGAAATTCCAGAATTTGAGGGCGGAGTCAATGCAGTAGAAGCGGCTAAGAATGAATTGCCAGAATACACAGATGCAATTGGCACAGTAGGCGACGAGCCAGCTCCAGTGGTAGAAGTGCCAGAATTTGAGGGCGGAGTCAATGCAGTAGAAGCCGCTAAGAACGAGTTACCAGAATACACAGACGCAATCGGGACAGCAGGTGAAGAGCCAGCACCAGTAGTAGAAGTCCCAGAATTCAAGGGTGGTGTCAATGCAGTAGAGGCAGCTAAGAATGAAGTCCCAGAATTTACAGGTGGCGTTAATGCTGTGGAAGCAGCCAAGAATGAATTACCAGAATACACAGGAACAGTGGCTACAGCTGGAAATGAGCCTGCACCAAGTCTTGTTAAACCAGCCGAAGAGGTTCGAATTTTGACTGATAAGGAAACTGGAGTTCTGGTAGCAGGGCTAACTACAGAGTTATCTAAAGACCTCAAGCTTCAAGTGCAAAAGGTTCTACGTCAAGAATTAGCTGGTAAGCACTACGATGCTTATCAAGTGAAATTGCTGGATAAGGACAACCAAGAAGTTGAACTCAAAGGTGCTGTCCTAGTGAGGTTACCAGTCAAGGGACAGGTTCAAGGAGTTTATCACATGAGCTTAGATCAAGGCTTACAGGTTCAAAAGGTGACGTTTGTAGGTGACATGGTTGAATTTGTCACCAAAGATCTAGGACTTTATGCGATTGTCTATAAAGAACAAAACCAAGAACAAGTAAAACCAGTAGAACAAGCTCATGAACCAGCAGTTAAGGGAGAAAACTTTGAAAATGCTTCAGAGAAAGTAGATTCAGCAAGACTTCCAGAAACAGGTGAAAGTCGATCTGATACAGCTGCTTTCCTAGCAAGTCTCAGTCTTGTTTTATCAGTAGCTCTACTAACAGTTAAACGTAAAGAAAAATAGAGTTTGGAACTCTACATTGCTGATTGATTGTAGAAATACTTGGACTATCCCAGTGGATAGGATCGAAAAATGCTACAACCATATGGAGAGGACCTCTAGGTTCTCTCCATTTTTTAAAATAGGGATGAAACCGCTTAGATGAGTGGTTGGAGGAAAGGAATAGAAGAAAGATGGATCATCAATTTTTTGAGAAACGTTGTCATTATAGCATTCGAAAATTTGCAATAGGAGCAGCTTCAGTAATGGTTGGTGCGAGTATCTTTGGAGCCAGCATGGTACAAGCTGCAGAGACAGAGCCCGCACTAGAAGCAGAAACAAGTCTTACACAGCTTCCACCAGAGGATAAGTTATCACCAGAATTGGCAGGCGCTATTAAAAGTGCAGAGGCAGACTTAGTTTCAGAGACTAAAGTGGAAGCGGTAGCTACTAAGTCCCAAGCTCCAGAAGAAACTTCTTCAAAAGCAGAAAAAACTAAAGATTCTACAGTAGAGGAGACAAGAGCAACCGTCGACAATGCTTCTACAGAAGTAGCTCCTACTGAAACCAATGCAGTAACAGAACCTACGAAACCAGCTGAAGTAAATGGAACGGTGGAGAAAGCTGATTCATTCACAGCAGATAAACCTGCAAGTAAAGCAGAAATTGATGCCGCAAAATCTCAAGTAGCTAAAAAGGAATATACGGTATTTCCAAGACCTCAAAAGGTTACTTATGGCGATGGTGTTACTGCTCTAGAAGGAAAGGTAAACCTTGTCTTTAGTGATGGCTTAGATATCTATACACGTAACCGTGCCAAAGAAGTTCTCCAAGCTAGTAATGTGTCTTACACTACCAGTACAAAAGCTACAGAAGGGGCAACCAACATTTTCCTTGGAGTGCGTGGGAAAGCTCCTCTGGCAGAAAAAGAAGTCCAAGATATTTCGTCTGATCTATACGATAAAATTGATGCCTATGTCTTGCGCGTGAAGGACAATAAGATTTCGATTGTCGGAAAGGATACCGATGCTGTCTTCTTTGGACTAACAACCTTGAAACAGATGCTGAAGGAAAGTTCAGTCCCAGTTCTTCGAGATGTGACCGTAGAAGACTATGCAGAAGTGAAGAACCGTGGCTTTATCGAAGGCTATTACGGAAATCCTTGGACCAAGGAAAACCGTGAAGAGTTGATGCGCTATGGTGGTGACTTGAAGTTAACTCAGTACTTCTTTGCGCCTAAAGACGATCCCTACCACAATGCTAAATGGCGTGAACTCTATCCAGAAGAAAAAATGTCAGAGATTCGTGATCTAGCTCGTGTGGGGAATGAAACAAAGACTCGTTATGTATGGACCATCCATCCATTTATGCATAACAAGATGCGTTTTGACACGGGTGAATTATATAAACAAGATTTAGATGTCATTAAAGCGAAATTCACCCAATTGCTGGATGCAGGTGTGCGTGAATTTGGGGTTCTAGCTGATGATGCGGCCTGGCCTGTTGGTGGCTACAATAGTTATGTTCGGTTAATGACTGACCTGACAAATTGGCTAACTGAACAAGAAACAAAATACAGTGGCCTTCGTAAAGATATGATTTTCGTGCCAGCTTGGTATATGGGACAAGGGACAGAAGATGAACTTCGCACGCTCAACGAACGCCTTCCAGAAACGGTCCATTTAACTCTAACAGGAGGAAAAGTTTGGGGTGCAGTTGACCAAACCTTCCTAACAAATTTGAAGAAGAATTTGACAGAAGGTGGTAAGAAGTATCGTCCAATTCATTTCTGGATCAACTGGCCTTGTAATGATAATACCAAGCAACACTTGATTCTGGGTGGTGGTGAAAAATTCTTACATCCCAATGTTGATTTGTCCTTGGCGCAGGGCATTATGCTAAATCCGATGCAACAATCCGAAGCTTCAAAGGTAGCCCTCTTTGATGTGGCTCAGTATGGTTGGAAGCAATGGAGAAGTGCGGAAGAAGCTGAAAAAATCAATGATATGGCCTTTAACTACGTGGCCAATGGAAACTTTGAAGAAAGCGAAGTATCAAAAGCCTTTCGTGAACTTGGTAAGCATATGCGCAACCAAAATCGTCCTCCACATGTCACAAAATTGGAAGAATCTGTTGAACTTGCACCTAAATTGACAGACTTTTATAATAAATTGAAGACTGGTCAAAACGTAGACGCAGAGAGAAAAGAATTAAAAGGTATCTTTGCAAACTTGAAGGCTGACGCCCTCCTTCTGAAAGAAAAAGGGGACAAGAAGCTTATTGACCAAATCCACTACTGGTTAGATAATGCAGTGGATCAGATGGATGCTTTAGAAGCCTTGCTGACAGCGACAGAAGGTCTGGCTGAAAAGAATGATGCTAAGGTTTGGGAGCATTACTATGCTGGGGTTAAGTATTACGATCAGTCCATTAGTTACTCTTTCTTCTATGTAGACCATTATGAACGTGCAGAGTTTGGAGTGCAACATATTCGGCCATTTATCAATAACTTAAAGGAATACTTGGCAACACATATCCAGACCATGTTGCATCCAGATAAACTTGTGACCACCTTTATTACCAACCGTGCGGGGATTGAAGGAGGTCTTGCAGAAGTAACAGATGGCGACTTGGATACTCATGCGATTGTCAAGACGACAACCGTTATTGAACGAGATGATTATGTAGGACTTCGTTTTAATAAAGCCATTAAGGTCCATACGCTAGGTTTTGCTACAGGTACAAAGACAGCCGATAATTATACCTTTGGAAATGCCCTTGTGGAATATCAAAACGAACAGGGAGACTGGGTAGCTCTCACAAGTCCAGCCTACACAGGTAGAGAACGTACGCTTGAATTTACTAATCTTGATATTACGGCACAAGCAGTTCGTATGCGTGCCACTGCTAAGAAAGATAATGCTTGGCTTGCCATGCGTGAGATTGCCGTCAATAGACCGCTCGAACTTGGAAGCAAGAAGGTAAAAGGAACCATTACCCTTAGTCCAAATCTGGTTTACAAGTATGGAACCAGTGTGCTTCAAATGCAGGATGGCAAAGATAACACCGAATCTATGATGGCTCATGCCAATCAAACAAATGTGACTCCAGAAAATGCTTGGGTTCAAATGGACTTGGGTGGAGCTAAGAAAGTGAAACATGTTCATCTAGTTCAAGGGGAAGGTGACAAACTAGCAGCTGGTGTCATCGAATATTCTACAGACGGTACAAACTGGAAGACACTTCAGACCTTAGCTGGGGATTGGATTTCAGATATTAGCCAGAACTTCACAGCCCAATACGTTCGTGTCCGTAATACCCAACTTCTCAGCAAATGGTGGAGAATTGCGGACTTTAGAGTTGACGTCGATACACCAAATACTGATTTGACCGTCACCAATGTCGACAGCCTGAAGGAAACGCCAGTAGTGGACAGTCGTGGTCGTTATGAAATGACCTTACCTCAAGGGAATCATCTTCCAGCAAATGGCTATCTTGGCTTGAAATTGGATCGCCTCCATGAAGCTAGTTCAATTGTACTTGAAGGTGCAGGTGAAACAGGTTTGACACTGGAATATTCAGCAAATGAAGTGGAATGGATGAGCGCTGACCAACTTCCAGAACACGCCTTGGTACGCTATGTACGCATCGTGAACAAGACAGATAAGGATCAAGCGCTTCCTACTGGAAAATTAGTCGTCAAGACAAAAGAAGTGGATCCAACTGAACTCTTATCAACCACTATGGGTATCCACCAATATTATGGTGCTAATGATGTTCGTCGCGTACACAACCTTGGTCAACTATTTGATGGGGACTTTAATAATTTTGTAGAATTTTCTGATTACCAACGTAAAAACTGGGAAATTGTCATGAAACTAGGCACAACTCGTCAAGTCAAGAAGATTCGTGCCTATATTCAGGATGCTCAGCGTAATTATTTGCGTGATGGAAAGATTCAAGTCAGTGAAGATGGTAAGAATTGGACGGATGTTGTAACAGTCGGAGATGGTGTGGAAAATGAAATTCGTGATAATTCCTTGACCGACGGCTGGACACATGATTCTGCAAACCCAGGAAATCGTTATATTGAAGGTATTCTGGATCAACCTGTAACTGCTAAGTTTATGCGTGTTCTCTTTACAGCGGACTATAATGCTCGTTTTGTAGGATTTAGCGAAATCGTGATTAATGATGGTGAATTTATCAATCCTGAAAATAATCCTACAGTGACAGGAACTGGTAGCGAAGAAGCGGATAACCTGAAGAAAAATATGACTGACGGAAATGTCTTGACAAGCTATGCAGCTACTGAAGATAAAGGAGAGCTTGTTTATCATTTATCTGAAGAAACCAAGGTCAATCATGTTCGCTTGATTGCTGACTTGCCAGAAGGTGCAAAAGTAAATGTCCAAGTTCGTACCTTGAATGATGCTGGTGAATCAGTATGGAAAAATTTGGGTGAAGTAAGATCAAGTTTCCAAACCTTTGCCCTTTCAGGAAAAAATCCACGGATTCTTGAGGTAAAAGTTTCTTGGGAAGGTGGCGAACCAGAGTTCTACGAAATGACTACCTTCTATCAAGAAGTGGAAAACGATCCAGCACAGACAACAAGTAAAGGAGACGAACCAGCTCCGGTAGTAGAAGTCCCAGAATTTAAGGGCGGTGTCAATGCAGTAGAAGCCGCTAAGCATGAGTTGCCAGAATTCACAGATGCAATCGGCACAGTAGGTGACGAACCAGCCCCAGTGGTAGAAATTCCAGAATTCAAGGGTGGTGTCAATGCAGTAGAAGCCGCTAAGAATGAGTTACCAGAATTCACAGATGCAATCGGCACAGTAGGCAACGAACCAGCTCAGGTAGTAGAAGTGCCAGAATTTAAGGGTGGTGTCAATGCGGTAGAAGCCGCTAAGCATGAGTTACCAGAATACACAGAGGCAGTTGGCACAGTAGGCGACGAACCAGCACCAGTAGTAGAAATCCCAGAATTCAAGGGTGGTGTCAATGCACTAGAAGCCGCTAAGCATGAGTTACCAGAATACACAGGAACAGTGGCTACAGTGTGGAACAAGCCAGCCCCAAGTGTGGAAAAACCAGCTGCAGAGGTTCGAATCTTGTCTGATAAGGAAACTGGAGTTCTGGTAGCAGGGCTAACTACAGAGTTATCTAAAGACCTCAAGCTTCAAGTGCAAAAGGTTCTACGTCAAGAATTAGCTGGTAAGCACTACGATGCTTATCAAGTGAAATTGCTGGATAAGGACAACCAAGAAGTTGAACTCAAAGGTGCTGTCCTAGTGAGGTTACCAGTCAAGGGACAGGTTCAAGGAGTTTATCACATGAGCTTAGATCAAGGCTTACAGGTTCAAAAGGTAACGCTTGTAGGTGATATGATTGAATTTACAACCAAAGATCTAGGACTTTATGCGATTGTCTATAAAGAACAAAATCAAGAACCAGTAGCATCAGATCATGAACCAGCAGTTAAGGGAGAAAACTTTGAA